>JBFXGD010000019.1:0-36565 GCA_050178385.1 Calditrichaceae bacterium | reverse complement strand
GACTCTAAAATGAATCGTAAAATATTTGTTCACATATTCATGCTCATAACAGTCTCAATGTCTCAGGTTGACGGACAGGAATTGTTGACAATTCAGGATGCGGTGAATATTGCGGTGGAAAATAATCATGGCATTCTCGTGTCACGGAATAATGAATCTGTCAGCAGAAATAATATTCACTTAGGAAATGCCGGAATGCTCCCAAAAATTGATATAGTCGCATCGACATACTATAATGATAACGAAATCGAGACACTCACGGGAACAGCGAATCAGTCAGTCACTTCAAATGCAGCGTCAATACAGGTAAGTTATAATATTTTCAATGGATTTGCGGATTTGTACGGCTACAAAAAATTAATAAATTCCGGAGAAATGTCTTCTCTGCAGGCAAGGGCAACCATTGAAAATACCATTTTTCAGGTAAGCAGCGCTTATTTTGATGTCGCCCGCGCGATGGAGAGTATGAAAATTGCTAAGGAGGCATTGGCAATATCAAATGAAAGATTGGAGAGAGCTAAAAACAGATCTTTTTATGGCCAGGCAAATTCAATCGATGTGTTGAGCGCTCAGGTCGATCTGAATGCAGACAGTGTTTCATTTGTAAATACACAATTGACTCTTGACCGGGCTGAGAGAAATCTGAATCTGCTGCTAAATCGTCCACTGGATGAAAGATTTACGGTCAACTCCAATGTTTCATTCAACAGGGAATACAATATTGAAGAGCTGCTTGAAAATGGGCAGAAATTCAATGCGTCGTTTCTGATACAATCAGCTCAACTGAAGCAATCCACATTTGATCAGAAAATTGCGGTATCGGCTTATATGCCTCAGTTAAATTTACAGTCATCTTATGGTTATAACGATTTGAATGATGAGTTAAATATAAATCTGGACGCGCCGGATAGGAATTTTCAGGTGGGATTGTCTGTGAGTATTAACTTATTTAATGGGTTTCAGAACAATATCCGCATGCAGAACGCCGGGATAGAAGTTAAAAGCCAGCAATTACTAATGGATGAAAATCTGAAAATATTGAACACGGAGCTAACAAATACCTGGCAGACATACAAAAACAGTCTCTATATACTTGATATACAACGGAGAAATCTCTCTTCTGCGGAACTGAATTTCGAACGGACAAAGGAATTATATAATCTTGGACAGGTAACAACCACGCAGTTCAGGGAGGCTCAACTAAATTTAATCAGGGCCAGAAACGATATTATTACCGCCAGATTCGATGCAAAATTGAATGAGATTGAATTGCTGCGTTTGAGCGGACAGCTAATTTAGATTGTAAGATTTTTATCCAAACTCATTTGAAATTTGTGGATATTCAAATGACTTACAGAATCCGCCAAAGATGCACATGATGGATATTCCTGATATTTTCTAACGATTTTATCTCTCTTCCGATTTCATCAATCGAAAGCTCGGGTGGCTTGGCCATAAGAATGACTTCGATGGCCGTAATCAAAAAGTTAAGCAGCATGGTGATGATAAGTCGCGCGGTTAATTTAGAATGGCTTTTATGTGTATGACCGGACATGATAATTCCCGTAATTTGATTCAATTATCTATAATTAATATTTATCCTGCCCCATATTAAAATACTAATCTCAAACGCCAGGATTGTTGTTTAACTAAATGGCCTCCAACATTAATGTGAGGTAATAACTGAATCAAACCGGGTAATATTTATTAAAAATGATGTTAAATAATTGGTAAATTCAGTCTGTTTGAGTAAAAATGATTACGGCAAAGTTTAATCCGGCCCCGAAACACGAAAAAAGAGAAACCATGATTTAATTCTCTTGCTTTTTGCCTAATTTTTTCGCATTTTCTTGCGCGGTATGATCAACGATAATTTTTATATAAACATACTCCGCGGATCGAATTTCTCAGAAAATTTGCGTTCAAATTTTCTTCTGTCGGCATTTCTTCAAAATTACTTTTCTGATAATACCATTCATCTGACTGCTAAACTTTGTGATGATTTAATAAAGGAAGACATTTCTATATGAAAATTCTTTTGGCGAATGGTCAATTGGAAGGTAAAACGCAATGCAATATTTTGATCGATAATGAGCGAATCGCATATATCGGTGATGAAACACCTCCACACGATCAGTTTATCGATTTAAAGATGAAACTGATCTTACCCGGTCTGATCGATCCTCATACACATATACGAGATATGGAGTTATCCGCAAAAGAAGATTGGATGACCGGTTCCCAAGCCGCCGCGGCGGGAGGCGTCACCACAATTTTTGATATGCCGAACACACGTCCGGCCACTTTCGATGTTGAGAGCCTGGAAATTAAACGGAAGGCCGCTGAAAAATCAATTGTGAACTACGGATTTAATTTTGGTGTAACTGAGAAAAATCTGAGAGAGATCGAAAAAGCGCGGAACATACCCGCTCTGAAAATGTTTATGGCGGAATCCAGCTCCGGCTATGTGATAGACACTAAAAAGATGATTAAACAGGTTTTCCGGCTGGCTCAGCAGATCAATAAACCCGTGATTGTACACAGTGAGCTTCAGTCATGCGTGGAAGAATCCGGCAAGAAATATCAGCCGGTTATCGGGAATCATAATAAAATCAGAAACAGGGAATGCGCCGCAAAATCAACAGAAATTCTGCTGGATGTTGCCGGAGAGACAAACGCGGTGCTGTATCTTGCGCATGTTTCGACCAGAGAAGAGATCATGTTGATACGAGAGGCAAAAAAGAACGGTCTTAAAAATGTGTATTGTGAAATCACGCCTCACCATCTTCTGATCAACGAATCAGTCCTGGAAACCGCGGGAAATTTTGGAAAAGTAAATCCGCCGTTGAGAACAGTCGATGACAACGATGCCCTTTATGAAGGGCTTCTGGACGGAACGGTTGATACTTTCGGGTCGGATCACGCTCCCCATACCATAGCGGAGAAACAACAAATATACGCCGCTGCGCCTTCCGGTTTTCCCGGACTTGAAACAACTTTGCCGCTTCTTTATACCGAGGTTGCCGAAGGACGCTTACCATTGATAAAACTGATCGAATTGACATCACATAATCCGGCTTTGATTTTTAACATCAAGGATCGTGGTGAGATTCGGGTCGGCGCATATGCTGATTTTGCTGTCCTCGATCCGCGCATTTCGGGTTTTATCGATGCCGGTAAATTTCATACCAAAGCGCGTTATACGCCCTATCAGGGATATGAAGTACATGGAAAAGTATATATGACCATTGTAAACGGAAACATTGTTTTTAGAAATAACCAATTTTCAAAAGATAAAGGAAAAGAAGTTGAATTCAGATAAACGTAAACTCATCCTGTTCCTGTATAATTCAGGCGCTGTTAAATTTGGAAATTTTAAACTAAAATCAGGTTTTGAATCGCCATTTTATATTGATCTCCGCGGAATAATCTCTCATCCGGAGATGATGAATCTTATAGGGAATTTACTTGAAAAGGCAGTAGGCGATAAATCATTCGATATGATAACGGGGATTCCCTATACCGCCTTACCCGTTGCATCAATTCTTTCTTCTAAACTAAACAAACCCTTAATCTACCAGCGAAAAGAGGCAAAAGCGTATGGTACCGGTAAGTTGATTGAAGGTGTATATCAAAAGGGTGATGTGTGTCTTGTGATTGATGATGTAATGACTACCGGTGAGAGTAAAATAGAAACCGCGCAGGCGTTTCAGGAAGCGGGGATTTCAGTAAGAGACTTTATTGTTGTAATTGACCGGAGTTTTGATAACGGAGCATCGCTGCAGAAAAAAGGTTACCAGGTAACATCGATTCTCAATATCAGGGAAGTTGCGGAAGTACTTGCCCATGAGGGGTTAATCACACAGGATCAGCATCAAACGGTGATAAGGTTTCTCGAAAGCGGGGACAGACCTGAAACCCTGAATCTTAAAGCAAGAAGCGAGCTGACATCAAATTCGCTTACAAAAAGATTAATTGATCTCATGCTCAGGAAAAAATCCAATCTTGTACTCAGCCTTGATGTGGATAACTCTGACCTGTTCTTCAAAATATTGGAAAAAACAGCATCCGAAATTGTCATGCTGAAAACCCATGTGGATATACTCACCGATTTTTCCCCGGGCTTTGTAGACAGATTGTTAAAAATGGCTGATGAATACCAGTTCCTTGTTTTTGAAGACCGCAAGTTCGCCGACATCGGCAGTACGGTCCGTAAACAGTACCGGGAGGGGATCTATAAGATCGCGGACTGGGCGCATTTTGTAACCGTCCACGGCATAACCGGACCAGCGATTGTTGATGGATTATTTGACGGTATCGGACCGGACCGCAGTTGCTTTTTGCTGGCGGCGATGTCCGCAAAAGATAATCTTATAACAGATAACTATACACGAAGAGTCATTGAAATCGGTTCTGAGAAAAAAGACCATGTGTCCGGATTTATCGGGTTTGGTAAAACACAGGAAGATCTGATCAAACTCAAAAATAAAATTCCCGGGGAAATGCTGTTGCTTATGCCCGGGATCAATATTTCTGCCGAAGGCGATCAATTAGGTCAGCAGTATATCACGGTCGAACAGGCCGTAAAGGGCGGCGCGGATTGCATCATTGTCGGTCGGGGTATTTATGCATCGGAGAACCCCTCTGAAACAGCGAAAATGTACCGGGAAGAAGGCTGGAAAGCATTGGAAGAATCCGGTCAGATTTAATTCAGCATAATAATTTAAGCGGATTTAAGGTTTGGTTTAGTCCCTGAATTCAGATAACGCAATACAGAACATATAAAGTAACCAGGAGACGATATGAAAAATTTGATCTCGATGAGAGATTTGAGCAAATCTGAAATACTGGATTTGATTGAACTCGCCGGACAGATCGAATCCGGTGGAGTAAAACCGGATTTATCGGGGAAAGTAATGGCATCGTTATTCTATGAATCATCCACACGAACACAGCTTTCTTTTGACACAGCTATGAAGCGGTTAAAGGGCGAAGTGATTTCCATGATCGGGACAAAAGGTACATCGGTCGAGAAAGGGGAGTCGCTTGCGGACACAGTAAAAATCATCAATCAGTACGCGGATATAATTGTAATGCGGCACTTTATTGAAGGCTCTGCAAGATATATCACGGAGCATGTAACCATACCGGTAGTAAATGCCGGAGACGGCGCCAATCAGCATCCGACCCAGTCCCTTCTGGATATGTATTCGATTAAAAAGACCCAGAAAAAGCTGGATAATCTGAAAATCGCTCTTCTCGGAGACCTTAAATACGGAAGAACAGTACATTCGCTTGTTTATGCGCTGTCCGACTTCAAGCCTGAATTTTACTTTATTTCACCACCGACCCTGGCAATGCCGGGATACATAAAAAAAGACTTGAGTGATAAAAAAATTGTTTATCATGAGGGACAGACGATCGAAGATGTCATAAATCCCCTGGATATTTTATATGTGACCCGCATCCAGCGTGAACGATTTGCTGATCCTGAAGAATATGAGAAGGTAAAAAACACATATATTCTAAAATCTGCCATGCTCACAAATGTTAAAAAGAATTTAAAAATTTTGCATCCGCTGCCCAGGGTAAATGAAATAAGCGTGGATGTTGATGAAACACCGTATGCCTATTACTTTCAGCAGGCTAAAAACGGCGTTTTTATGCGCCAGGCGATCTTAACCAAATTATTAGGAGGTGAAGCATGAGAACGCTTAAAGTTGACCCGATCGTCAGTGGAACGGTTATAGATCACATTCCTGCAAATCGCGCTCTGAGCGTGATCAATATCATCAAGCCGAATGATACGGATGTGGTTACGGTCGGAATGAACTTCGCCAGCAAGAAATTTGGTAAAAAGGATATCGTAAAAATTGAAGGGCGGGAATTAACATCAGATGAAGTGAACAGCATTGCTCTTGTGGCTCCCACAGCGAGAATCAGCATCATAAGGGATTTCGAAGTTGTCAAAAAATTAATGGTTGAGATTCCGGAAACCATACAAAGTCTCGTGATTTGTCCAAACCCGAATTGCGTGACGAATCATGAAGACATTTCCACTATTTTTGATGTCGTATCCAAAAATCCGGTCAAACTGAGATGTAAATATTGTGAACGCGTTTTTGATATTGATGATATGAAAATGGAGAAATAGTTCGATTTTTATTCAGATAATCATCAAATATGATCGTAAAGAAAGAAGAGGCTGTCCCAAAAAGGGCAGCCTCTTGTATTATTAACCCGGAGGCCACATCAACCTTCGTCCACTCAGGATATGAAGATGAATGTGATAAATACTTTGCCCGGCGTCTTTGCCTTCATTAAGCACAATTCGGTAACCTTTCTCAAGAAGATTCATTTTCTGTGCTAAATCTTTGGCGATTTCCATCATTTTGCCGAGAAGATGCATGTTCTTTTCAGTAAAATCTGTCAGATGAACAATATGGTCTTTGGGAACAATTAGTAAATGCACGGGTGCCTGAGGATTGATATCCCAAAAAACAGCAAGTTCATCATCTTCGTATTCCATATCGCAAGGCATTTTCTTTGCAAGAATCTTACAGAAGACACAATCATCAAATGCCAATGTTAACCTCCTTTTGCTGTTGGATATATAATTGAATTGCTGATATCGCGGTTACTGCGGCTGTTTCGGCTCTCAATCTGTTTCTCCCCAGCGAGATCGGCAAAAAAACATTCTCAGTCAAAAGCTGAATCTCACGATCGGAAAAGCCACCTTCAGGGCCGATCGAAATCAGGATACTACGGTTTTCTTCATTACATTGATGCCGGTCCAGAAATTGCAGAAGGGCCGGAAATTCTGAAGAAACCGCGGCAATCTTATGGGAATAATTGCCGGTTGCATGAATGAACTCATCCAGTGAATGATGAACAATGATTTCGGGTAAGTAGTATTGCAGACTCTGCTTGATTGCCTGTCGCAAAATTTTTTCATAGCGGTCTGTATTATCGGAATAATAATTTGAAAACTGACTCCGGAAAATATGAAATTTTGATACACCAAGTTCCGTACCTTTTTCAAGCGCGAATTCGAGCCGGTTCGGTCGGATAAAACCAATCCCGAGCCCAATCTGATGTTCAGGAGGGGCATGATATTCGCACTTCTCAATCTTCAATACCAGATTCGGTTTTTTGCTCTCGATCACTGTCTGAAACAGACTTCCTTTTCCGTCAGTGATCAGAATTGTATCACCCGAATTCTTCTTAAGGGATTGAAGAATGTGCTTTTTTTCAAAATCGTCAAGAGTGATATGAGTGTCTTTTATATCACCCGGATTTGCAAAGAAGATTTCCATTGTAGGGCAAATATCAGAAATAAACCAACAAAAAGCAAAGATAATCTCATAAAAAAATATGGCCGCTAGCGGTTGATTTTTCACTTAAGTTAAGGGCTGATAAGGAACCATATGGAGTTTATCAGGATAAAAACCGGTGTCTGTAAGCATCCCGGGTTTATTTTAAAGTTTTACCGGATACTCTGTTTTAATGTCTTTTTCGACGAGCATGGATGATGCTTGTTTTTTGGATAATTTGCCTAAAAGAATTATATTTGTTTTTTCAAAAAAATAAAAAAAACAATAGCTGATTAGTCAATAATTTTAATAAAAAATGTGTTGGGAGGAAAAATGCAGATTGTACAGGTTGGGAACATTAAAATCGGGAAAGGACAGCCTCTGGCGCTTATTGCCGGTCCGTGCGTCATCGAATCGGAAAAAATTGTCATGGAGACCGCTGAACAAATAAAAACCATTGCAGACAGGATTGGAATGCCGTTGATTTTCAAGTCGTCCTTTTTAAAGGATAACAGGTCATCCGCTGATACATTTCAGGGACCCGGGACTGAAGAAGGATTGAAAATTCTACAAAAAGTGAAAGATACGTTCGGTGTACCTGTTCTTTCCGACATTCATGACCTTCATGATGCTTCCGCATGCGCCGAGGTCCTCGATGTTATTCAGATTCCGGCTTTTCTTTCCATGCAGACAAGTTTACTGCTTGAAGTCGCGCGTACAGGAAAGGTAATCAACGTTAAAAAGGGACAATTCCTTGCCGCAAGTGACATGCAGACAGCCATCAATAAAATCTCGGGTGAGGGGAACAACCAAATTCTATTAACAGACAGGGGTACTTTTTTTGGATATCATAACCTGATCATGGATATGAGAAATCTGAAAATTATGCGAAGCCTTGGTTATCCTGTTGTTCTTGATCCGACACACGCAATCCGCAAATATGGAGTCAGCAGCAGCGATCCGCGCGGCGGCGCCAAGGAATTCATATTCGGCCTTTCCCGGGCGGGAGTCGCGGCCGGTGTGGATGCTATTTTTATAGAATCACATCCGGATTGCAGCAATGCGCTGTGTGATGCCGCGAGTATGCTTCCTTTGCAAAGGCTTGAAGACTTATTGAAGCAGGTCAAAGCGATTGACGAACTCATCAAACCGAATCTCGATAACGATGATCTGGGGCTCTATTAAAAATCAGTAAATTTAACTCACTTAGTAAATCTGAGAACACTAATTGAACATAAGGAAATTGTCATGACTGCATCAGGACTAAGCTGGAAGTTTCCCCGTGAATTTTGGGTTGCCAATCTGATTGAATTGTTTGAGAGGGCCGCCTACTATGGTATGTTTATCGCTCTGACACTTTTTCTGTCCAGAAACGTCGGATTTACTGATATTGAAACCGGGTGGGTTGTGGGTTTATTTGCTTCCTTTCTGTATCTTGCTCCCACTTTTACAGGCACTCTGGCCGATAAAATGGGGTTCAGGCAAGCCCTGATTCTGGCTTTTGCCCTTCTGACAGTCGGTTATTTTACACTTGGATTTATACCCACAAAACCCGTCGCTATTTTTTCGCTCTTTACGATCATGATCGGCGGCTCCTTTGTTAAACCGATAATTTCGGGAACGGTGGCCAAGGCGTCAGACGAGAAGCATCGCGCCAGGGCGTTTTCTATTTTTTATATGATTGTGAACATCGGTTCTTTTTCCGGTAAAACCATCGCAAAACCTTTACGGACGGAATTGGGATTAGAGTATATTAATTACTATGCAGCCGCGATGGCCCTGGTTGCGTTGGTCCTCGTAATGATTTATTACAGAGACATAGATACGACGGGTAAAGGAAAAAGCCTGCGGGAATCGCTCGACGGATTATTAAAAGTGATAAAAAATGTTCGCTTTATGGCTCTTATACTGATTGTGGCCGGATTCTGGGCCATCCAGGGTCAGCTATACGCGACGATGCCTAAGTATACGCTTCGTCTTGTGGGCGAACAGGCGGCGCCGGAATGGCTGGCGAATATCAATCCGCTGATTGTGGTTCTTCTGGTGGTTCCGATCACATATCTGGTAAGAAAAATAAAGCCGGTGAGTTCTATCGGAATCGGTCTGCTGATTATACCTCTATCCGCGCTATCAATCGCTTTGAGCCCGGTTCTGCAATCCGTCACAGGTCAGTCGGTTGAGTTTTTCGGTCTTTTTTCGCTTCATCCAATCACGGTCATGCTCATTGTGGGTATCGCGCTACAGGGGCTTGCGGAAAGTTTTCTTTCACCCCGATTTCTTGAATATGCGTCAAAGCAGGCACCAAAAGGCGAGGAAGGGCTGTATATGGGATACTCCCACCTTACGACGTTTTTCGCATGGCTCTTCGGCTTTATCGCAAGCGGATATCTCCTGGACACTTATTGTCCTGATCCGGCTTTATTGTCTCCCGATCAACTGGTTCATGCCTATGACAAAGCGCATTATATCTGGTATTATTTCAGCGCGATCGGCATCATTGCATTTTTACTTCTGCTTGTATTTAAGGTTGTCACGGAGAGAATTGACCGGAAGACGGCATAATTTGAAATTGATAAAACATTAAAGAATTTTTCACGTCTAGTAAGTAAGAGGCACCGGATGAAATCAAAATTGGTTAAAATAAAGATGATCCTGATGGATGTGGATGGGGTATTAACGGACGGTGGCATCATCTATACATCAAGCGGCGATGAACTCAAAATATTTAATGTACAGGATGGGATGGGAATTACGCTCGCGAGAATGGGTGGTCTGAAAACAGGGATCATCACGGGTAGAAATTCTGAGCTTGTGCGGCGCCGTGCGGAAGAATTGAACTTTGATATTGTATCACAGGGAAGTTTTGATAAATTGGGGCCCTACAGGGATATCAAAAAGCAATTCAATTTAAAAGATGAAGAAATTTGCTATATCGGTGATGATGTTCTCGATCTCAGCATTCTGAACAGGGTGGGATTCAGCGTGGCCGTTTCAAACGCCCGCGATGAGGTTAAAGCTGCCTGCGATTATATAACCGATGCCCGCGGAGGGAATGGCGCGGTGCGGGAAGTTATTGATAAAATATTAAAACGGCAGGAAAAGCTGCATAATCTTATCGAAGAGCTATCAAAATAATGAAAAAGCTAATTAAATCATGGGAACGATGATGAAGCGCCTTCATTATTTAGTACTTTTTATCTTTTTAGTCTTGTTTGTCAATGAAGTCATTGGTCAGGTCAATATTGCCGTGACGGATTTTAGGAATCAAAGCGATGATTATATTCTTGATTCCTGGGAAAGGTCTGTCCCTGATTTGTTAAGGGCTGAACTCACACATTCAGATGAGCTCATCGTACTTGACCGGTCCCGACTCGAGTCGGTTTTAAAAGAACAGGCGCTTTATCTCAGTGGATTAATTGATACTTCTCAGGTACGGCAAGCGGGACAGCTGCTTGGCGCTGAATTCATTATATCCGGAACGATGCACAAAATTAACGGTGTTTACCGTATTACGGCGGATGTCATCAGGGTTAAAACCGGGCAGACGAAATCGGAGAGCGTGGATGCGCCGGATCGAAAACATCTGCAGGAAATGATGGAGCTCCTTGGAAATAATATCCGGTACATGCTCACGGTGACGGGAAATTATATGGCGAAGATTTCTCTGTCTCCTTATCCGACCTGGTACTTTTTGGGAGCCGCCGCGGGTTTCGGTACAGCTGCGGTACTGGCTAATTTGGCCTACCTGGATAATCGGGATAATTACAGGGATACAAATAAACTGGAAAAATTTGATACTTACTATGACAGAGCCGATAACGCCAGAACGCTGACATATATATTTGCTTCTTTAACCGGAGGCGCGTTAACCGGATCACTTTACTGCTGGTTAAAAAATCGTTCAGCGAATGAAATATCGGCTGTGAAGCCCGGGGCGGTGTCATTACAGCCCGGATTTTTCATTGGAAAAAGAGATGAGGTCAGGTTTAGTGTTCAAATTCATTTCTAAAGTAATGCTTTTATGGCTTCTCGTTCTCTCTTGTGATGAGCTGCCGAGAGACAACCTGCTCGATCCTAAAAACAGCTCGGGTTACAGGGAATCTGTTGTCTTCATAGAAGCGTTTGTTAATACGCATAATCCCTATCAATATAACGAATTCACACTCGATGCACTGGATGAAATAGAGTCGGTTTACGGGAACAGAGTCGTGATAGCAGAGTATCACCGAAATATAACGCTGCCCGATACGATTTATAGCGATCCCTATTACAGTCTGCAAAACGAACAACTCTATTGGCGGTATGTGGATGCCGCTGATCCCGGTTCAATTGGTGTTCCCGATGTTTTCATAAACGGCTATCAAAACAGAGTTCAAGGCGCTTCAAGCAGCTCGGCGGCCAGGGACAGAATAAGCAAAATAGTTGGCAGTCTTGTCACCGAAAAAAATGAATATACCATAGAATCTGATTTGCGGATTAATGGTTCAGTCATTCAGGCTAAATGCAGAATAGCGCGTTTGGGGAATCAGGCGGCAGACGAAATGCTGTTGAAAATGATTCTGATTAATAACTATGGCGAAACCGGTTTGAAGAGAGTGGTGGATGATATTTCCCTTCCGGTTACTATTGCGGGGCTTGACGCAGGATCATATATTGAAAAGGACATCAGTCAAACTTTTATAAATGAACCGGATGCCGTCATAATAGTATTGACTTCAAATGACGGATTGTTAATATATCAGGCTTTAAAGATAGATTTATGAATATGAGAAAATTTTATCTGTCATTAGGCGCTATCATAGTTCTGATTTTTATCGGATGTGATACGATTGGAGATATAATTGATCCTTATAACGCTCCGGTGATTTCAGACGAAGGTATACTGTTATCGGCGGGTAATTTGATGATTGGCGACACTCTTACGGCATCGGTTAGCGCAACAAATCCTGAGACGGGGCCATTGACGTACCAATGGACATCAGCGGATGGAGGCATGTTTATTCAGCCGTCCGATTCATCCAGAGTTCGATGGGTGGCGCCTCTCAAAGGGGATGTTTACACGATAAGGGTAAAAGTCGCGAATGAGAATAAAAACGCGGAAGCAAGCCGGGATGTTAATGTAATTAGTCCTGAAAATCCAATCGTGAATATCCTCTCACCAAAATCGGGAAGTTATATTGTTCAGTACGACTCAATTACGGTGAAGGCATCAGTGGTTCACGACAACCCACTTGCCGCGGTGAGATTGTTTGTCGATGACAGTTTGCTTATGGAACAAAGTTACAGACCGGATAATACATACTCCATGCGTTTTAAATCAAATGCCGGAATGATCGGACAGACAAAGATAAAAATTGAAGCAGAAGCGGGAAATCAATTGGCCAATTTGGGATCGGATTCAGTCTTTGTTTTTATTGAAGCAATTATTCAGGGAAAGGCGGGTATTAATTGAATAATATTGAAATCGGAAAAAAAGTTATACATATAGAAGCGGAAGCGCTTTCAGCTCTGGAATCCAGAATTGATGAAAATTTTGACCGCGCGGTTGAATTGATCATCAAAAGCACCGGCCGGGTTATCGTTACCGGTATAGGAAAATCAGGAGCGGTAGGAAAAAAAATATCATCCACGCTGGCGAGCACCGGAACCACCTCCTATTTCTTGCATCCTGCGGAGGGGATTCACGGCGACCTGGGGATGGTGCATAAAAATGATGTGGTAATCGCCATTTCCAAAAGCGGGGAAACCGCGGAAATATTGCACCTGCTGCCATCCTTCCGCAGATTGGATGTTCCCGTGGTAGCATTTACCGGCAACAAAAAATCTACGCTGGCGCGATATGCAGAGATTATTCTGGATATCAACGTAAAAGAGGAAGCGTGTCCGCTCGATCTGGCACCCACAGCAAGTACCACTGTCACTCTCGCCATGGGTGACGCCCTGGCGATTGCGCTTCTTGAGAGAAAGGGCTTTTCGGCTGATGATTTTGCCCTTCTTCATCCCGGCGGTACTCTCGGTAAAAAATTATTATTGCGCGTGTCGGATATCATGGAGAAGGAACAAAATTTACCGTTCTGTTTTGAAGATGATCTGATGCGGGTAGCGATTCTTGAAATGGCGCATAAAAGGGGACTGTGCCCGGTAGTTGACCGGGAGATGCATCCGGTGGGCGTTATAACGACGGGTGATTTAAACCGTCTTGTTGAAAAAACGGAAAATTTCTTTAATATTCCTGTCGTCCAGGTAATGAACCGTAATCCAAAAACACTTGCCGGCGACGATCTTGCCGTTATGGCATATCGTGAAATGGAAAAATTCCGGGTGATCGCCATGCCTGTTATCGATGCTGATAAAAAACTGGTTGGTGTGGTTCATCTGCATGATCTGATGCAGGAAGGGATTTCAGCGTGAAAGAATTTTTAATCTTAATACTCACGATTTTGATGATCAGTTGCTCTGCTGAAAGGGATGAAGATAATACAGCCATATCTACACAAGAATATCCCGATCAGGAAACCTGGAATACCAATCTTCTAATAACAAAAGACGGTATGAGGATCGGTTATTTGAAAGCGACTCATGTAAAAAAATATTCGGCCAGAAAAATGACATATTTTGAAGATGGTCTTCAGGTTGATTTTTATAATTCTAATGGTGAGCACACTTCTGTCCTTAATTCTGACGGCGGATGGATTCACGATGTAAAACAGGATATGTACGCTTACGGGAATGTGGTGGTTATCTCCGACTCAGGGGCGACTCTTTACACAGATACACTTCAATGGGATAATAAACTGCAAAAAATTATTTCAAATATACCGGTAAAGATAACCACAGAGGATGACACGTTATACGGAGACAGTTTTATATCGGATCCCGGACTTAGTAATTATGAACTTATAAATTCACGCGGAAGCAGCAGTAAAAAGATAGTGGTTGAATAATGTTCATGACCCGTATTTATATATTAAGTTTACTCTTATCAGCTTCTCTTGCTTTTGCATCAAATGATCGGCTTGATCTGATTCATGCTGATAAAAACATCGGCAAAAAAATTGGAAACGAGCAGCTTCGTATCCTGTCCGGTAATGTGCATTTTGTTCAGGATACACTGAGTATGTTCTGTGATGAAGCGGTTTTTTATGAAACTCAGGAAAAACTGGAATTTAAAGGAAATGTCCTCATCGATAACCGGCAAAGAAAAATCCGGGCCGATAAAATTGTTTATTATCCGAATACAAAACTCGCGGTTTGCACGGGAAAAGTAAAAATTACGGGTGAAAATGACTCTCTTTATGCGGAATACTTCACCTATAATTTTGAGCAGAAAGATGCTTCCGGCAGGAAAAATTTATATATCCTCGACCAAAAAAACAATGTACAGATCTGGGGGGACAGGGGTATATATGACAAGAATAAAAATTACTCGATGGTTGAGCAAAACGCCCGGTTGATGAAAATAGACACTGCTTCTTCCGATACGCTAATAATCAAAGGCAGGCGTCTGGAATATTACGATGTAGAAGATAACCGGAGAGCCATTGCGCAGGACAGCGTAGTTATACTTCAGGGTGGTTTAAAAGCGCAATGCGATTCCGCTGTCTATTATCCGGATCTGGAGATTGGGTGGCTGAAAATGAAACCGATGGCCTGGTATGAGAACAATGAACTTTCAGGGATTGAAATGAAGGTACATTTTGATTCACTGAAAATCCGTGATATCTTTGTTTATGGCGATGGAATCGCGAAAAGCATGGCGGATTCGGCTAAAGGCAGATACAATGAACTGAAGGGAAAAAGTATCGAATTTCAAATTGAAAATGATAAACCCAAAACCATCATAGCCCGTGACAATGCGGTCAGCCTGTATTATCTAAAAGAAAAAGAGAATGATCAGGGGAGTAACTTCGCGACCTCGGACAGCATTTTTATACATTTTAAAAACGGTGAACTTGACAGCATCAATATAATTGGCGGATCGGAAGGAATATTTTATCCGGAAAATTATAAGGGAGAGAAGGGATTTGAATAGTCAGGGTGAAAACGGTCTGGTACTCGAGGGGAAAAACCTTGTTAAAATTTATTCGAAGAGACACGTGGTCAATGATGTATCAATATTTGTCAGACAGGGTGAAATAGTCGGTTTGCTTGGACCCAATGGAGCCGGCAAAACGACGACATTTTATATGATAACCGGTATGATTAAACCGAACAGAGGGCAGATACAGATAAATGACAAAGATATTACCGGCTTGCCGATGTATCGGCGCGCCAGGAGAGGGGTAGCCTATTTGCCTCAGGAAGCGTCTATTTTTAGAAAACTGACTGTTGAAGAAAATCTGCTTGCTATTATGCAGATGCTTGGCGTGCCTAAAAAAGAACGAAAACAAAAGTGTGAACAATATTTGAATGAATTAAACATCACCCATATCGCAAAAAGCAGGGGGTATCATCTTTCCGGTGGTGAACGTCGCCGGACTGAAATTGCCCGCACATTGGTAACGAATCCAAAATTTATCCTGCTTGATGAACCGTTCGCCGGTGTTGATCCCATCGCTGTGGAAGATATACAAAATATCGTGCACAGTCTTAAAGAACGGGGGATTGGCGTTCTTATTACCGATCACAATGTCCATGAAACACTTTCAATAACCGACAGGGCTTACCTCTTGTTTGAAGGAAGAATTTTAAAAGAGGGAACTGCTGATTTTCTGGCAGAAGACGATGAAGCGAGAAAATTATATCTCGGCGAAAAATTTAAACTTGACCGATGATTAACGATTTTTTTATGCGGTTGAGTTGAAAGAAATATCTTTTTCACCTAAATAAATAGTGTTTTCTTTCCCAAAAACCTTTGCTACGATCAATGGTGACAGGATTTCGGTTTGAGGCAGATGCACTCTGTTGAACGGGTAGCTGGAATTCATCAATAGAATAGACTCAGTATCCGTATATTCTGTATGATAATGATATCTTTGTAAAATTTTTTCTAACTGTTTCGATGAAATCTCTTTAAATCTGATCTCCTTATCCAAAACAGGGCCTTCGTTTTCCTCCGGCAAATTCTGCATCCTGTCCTTATAATTTTGCTTGTATAAGTTGATCGCCTTCCGAAGCCGATCCATTATGTCATCAAGATATTTAGATTGGACATAACAACCGGGAAGGTTGATACACGATGCAACATAAAAATAACCGTCATACTCCTTTTTGACGTAAATTTTCATAACGATTCCTTTTTATTAAAAAGGGTATCGGAATGACAAAAACTTCGTCATCAGTCAAAAGATATGAGTCACCCGATCAGAAGTCAATGTCAATATAAATTAGTTTAACAGGATGAAATAGTAGCGTTTTCTTTGTCAATCGCAGATCATTGGCTAATTATAATTCATAAACTCAAAACAAACTCAATTTATGCCCGAAATTGCCGATTCATTTTATTAAAGTGAATTCACAAAAAAAATCGGCGATGACAATTTTGAACATTTCAAAATATTCCGTAAGAACGAAATATATTCTGTATATCCTTACAATAACGATTCTTGTGAATCTTATTGCGTTAATAATTTACCCCAGATTCATCTATTTTCGGTCCTTGAATAATATCAAGAATGATTTTGAAGAACAAATTGACTTTATCGCTGAAGCGGTTATTGATGAAAAAGCGAATGATCAGGTCTTCTCCGAGCAATTGGTGAGTTATCTCGAACAATATCCGGGAATCAGATATGCCGGTGTTAAATTTGAGAATCACACCGTATTTTATCCTGCCGATTCTATGAAAATGAACGAAATTGAAGAACTTGATCCCGGACGGATTCATAATATTAATGGTGTGCCTGTTTTTGTGCTGCTCACAGAGTACTCCAGAAAGGGACCGGACAAGTCAAAGGTGACGATTTTTACCGGCTTGAAGCCTGATCGGGCATTTGTGGCAAAAAATAATGCGTTTTTCGCCAATATCGTATTTTTTTTGATAACGTTGGTTGCTTCAGTTTTATTGATTTATTTCATTGATCGAATTCTCGCAAATCCCACGAGAAGACTGCTGAATATTACAAAATTATTTGCGGCCGGCCAGGTGACGGTTGATAAGGTCATAGGCGAATCGAGAGAATTCAGGGAAATCAGCAGAAATATGTCAGATATCGCCTTACAGATCGCAGAATTGAGACAATTTAAAGATGATATGCCCAATCTTCTGGATCTGGCTCACAAAAAGGAGCGCCTGATTCAAGACGCGCTCGATCGTGAAATTGAAATTATGTCCGGGCTGGTTCACTTATCAATTGAATTAAAAAAAACAAAATCCAAGTATTCGATTTTTTCAAGAATTAATGAGGATATTACCGATAGATTCGGGTATCACATGAGTTTTTTCTTTATTCGCGAATCAAACTCTTTAAGATATTACAGTTCACAAATCAAAGGGCTTACTCTCATAAACGATAAACTGGCCAAGGAGTTTGTTGATTATTTAATTCCCGAGAACACGAAAGAATTTATCGAAATCAACCAGGCAAACAAGTATATATCATCGACGCCTCATTTCCAGAGCATTCTGGATAAGTTTAATCTTAAAGGTACTTTTGCGTTTATCCCTGTTTCAACATCAACACAGCGGCATGGGGCAATTGTTGTGGGTTATCTGGGCGATAATAAGCGAATCTCTGATCAGGATCTGGAGAAGATGGTTCTACTGGCGAATACCATTGCTTTTAGCGCGGAGAATTTTGATGTCCTTGCAACGCTTGAAAAGAAAGTGCGGTTGCGTACCACTGAACTCGAAACAACAAATAAATTGCTGGCCGAGTCGATTCGCGAAAAAGACAATATGTTAAAACTGGTTTCGCATGACCTGAATGCTCCGCTTAGAAATGTCACTGGACTGGTGGATTCAATCCATCGTAAATATGCCGGTCAGCTTGAACCGGATATCTTGGATCGCCTTGAAAGAATCCGCAGAAACATGGAAAAAGAAATGCAGATGATCAGGGATATACTTATTAGTTTTAAAACATTGGAACAGCATAGTCCTGCCGCAGAAATTGATATGAATATGCTTGTGGAATCGATAAAAGATGATTTGCAGTTTGAGTTTGATAAAAAACATGTGGTGATTCATATTAATCAAAAATTACCGGTGATTTTTTCAAACTACCATCTGGTCAAACATATTTTTTTAAATTTAATTGATAATGCCTGTAAATATTTCCCCGATGATCATGAAAATAATCAAATAGATATTTCTTTTACACAAAACTCGGAGGAATATATTTTTGCGATTTCAGATAACGGCGTTGGTATTCCCCTCAATAAACAACAGGACATTTTCCAAAGTTATAAAAAACTGCCGAATTTTTATCCTTCCGCTTCATTCGGAACGGGTTTGGGACTAACACTTGTTAAAAATATGGTTGAGAAACTTGCCGGGAGGATGTGGCTGGAAAGTTCACCCGGAGCAGGCAGTACATTTTTTATATGCTTAAGGAAGTTAAATTTCAACCGAATATGAGTATTTTGAATAAAATAGGGCTGACTCTGGGATGGATAAGTACAGAATTTTGATTGTTGAAGACGATGAAGATCATGCCTTTCTTGAAGGGGATATCCTGCGGGATGAACTCTCCTGCGACATTAAAATCGTTTCTTCAAAAAAACAGATGGATGAGGTAAATCTGCTTGAGTTGGACATCATTCTGCTTGATTTCAATTTGCCGGATTCATCCGGGGATGAACTAACAAAGATCATACGCAAGCAGACAGATATACCGATTATTGTGATCACCGGTGACGGGCAACTGACGACGGCAATTGAAACATTAAAAAACGGCGCGAACGATTTTTTGATCAAATCATCCGAAAATATTACTTTACTCCCCACGAAGGTAAAAAGAATCTGTGAAGATTATGCAAACCGGAAACTAATCGATGAACAGCGGAAAGAAAAAGATGAAATGCTGACAAAAATTGAGACTCTCCGTCAGGTTCTCGCCACTCTTGCTCACTATATAAATAACGCCACTACAACAATATACGGTTACGCACAGCTTTCTGAACAGGATCCTATGAATATAAACCGTTCAAAAAAGTTGTCAAAAATCAGTATAAAAGAAACACAGAAGATTACATTTGTGCTCCAGGAACTTGAAAATTTTATAAATTCCATGGAAATACGTACCACTAACTATGTCAACATTCCTAATGCCATGTTCGAAATCGAAGAAAATATCAAAAAGAAAATGGAAGAATTGTAGTTTCTCATCAATGCTGTCATGATTTGGAAACAAAATTTTCGTATTTTTAGTTACATCTTTTAAATTCTCGGAAAATACATACTTGATACATTAATAATAAATTATTATATTACACGCTTTTAGTGCGCATTATTGCGTCCGGAAGTAGAAAATAATAATAAAGCCGGGAGGTTGGTTTGGTGAAAAGAAGTTTTTTTCTTATCATTTTAATGTTTTTGAGCGCTCAGCTGCTGTTTGGCCAGTCGGCAGTGGAAAAAGACCCTGCTGCCGGGCAGGCATACAACGAAGGAAATAATTTTGTAAAAAAGCAAAAGTATAATGAGGCTGTCAACAAATATCTTGAAGCGATAAAAGCAGATAATAATTTTCCGCAAGCCTACTATATGCTTGGATATGCCTATAAAAAAACAGGTCAGTACGATAAGGCCGAAAATTCTTACAGGCAGGCGATTAAATTAGACAGCCAGTTTGAAAAGGCTTATATAGCGCTTGCATATCTTCAGTCTGCTTTACAAAAAGACGCTGATGCAATGAATACTTACAAAGCTGTTCTTGCATTTAACGAAACTTCCAGTGAAGCAAATTTTGGGCTTGGAAAGTTACTTTTTGATCAAAAAGAGAACAGAGACGCGGTGAGATATCTGGAAAAATCGGTGAAATCGGATCCGACTTATTCACTGGGATTTAATGTGCTTGGATTAGCCTATCAAAATTTAAGAGAATTTGATAAATCGGTTGATGCCTTTGAAAATGCCATTAAAACAGAAAAGAAAAGAATTAAGCAGGGTGATTATTACTATCGGCTGGGTGTTGTTTACCTGGCGATGAAAAAGTATAATCAGGCTGAAGAAGCACTAAATACGGCGGTCGGCTTGTCAACAAGCAGCACGATAAAAGCAGGCGCGAATTTTAATTTAGCCGAAGTTTATAAGGGAACCGGTCAAACTCAGAAAGCAATTCAGTATTATAAGATGGCGGCATCTGACCGGAGCTGGAAACAAGCGGCGGAATATGAAATTGAAATTCTTACAAATCCCGATAAATATTCATATTAATAAATAGAAAGGCGTGACCCATTTATGATTACTGTCAAAATCCGTGATAATGAACCATTTGAGAAAGCATTTAAAAGATTTACAAAATCTTGTGAGAAATCGGGATTGATGGCCGATATTAAAAAACACCAGCATTTTGAAAAGCCCAGTGAGCAGAGAAAAAGAAGAATGAACCAGGCTAAAAGAAAAATGCGTAAATTGATGGCTGAAATGAATCGCTAATATAACGGATGGATTATGGCTCTTGACGAGAAGATTCATAAAGATATGCAGACTGCCTTGAAAGAAGGCAGAAAACTGGATCTCTCTACCTTGCGGACCGTTGTCGCGCAGATTAAGGATGAACGGATTCGATTGAAACGCGAGTTGAATGATGAAGATGTGATCAAAGTTCTCTCAAGCGCGGTGAAGAAACGCAGAGATTCCAGTGAAATATACAAGCAGGGTAACCGTCAGGATCTCGCGGATAAAGAGCTTCAGGAAATAGGTATTATAGAAAAATATCTTCCCGAACAACTTTCGGAAGAAAAAATCGTGGAGATTATAAATATCATAATAGCTGAATCGGGAGCCGTTTCAGTTAAGGATATGGGAAAGGTAATGGGGCTGGCGATGGTCCGTCTTAAAGGCGCAGCCGACGGCAAAATAGTACAGAATCTCGTAAAGAAACTGCTCTCAAATCAGGAATAATGAACTATTTAGACATCACTATTATCATCATAATAGCAATATTTACTATCCGGGGATTATTCAGAGGACTAATTACAGAGTTAATGACTCTGGTTGCACTCATCCTCGGTTTTTTTATTGCTGTCTACTATCTTCAACCGGTCGCTCAGTTTTTGGTTGAATCATTCCCGTCACTCCCTGAATTCGCGGCCAGAATTATCGGTTTTATAGTACTCTTTTTTGCTGTGAACCTCATAGTAAGGCTATTAAGTAAACTCCTCAACAGTTTTGCGTCTCTCACATTTCTTCAGCCGTTTAATAAGATTGCCGGAGGGATCTTCGGGTTTGTTAAAACCGTTCTTGTTCTGAGTATTCTTTTAATAATGATAGACTTTCTCCCGGGTTCAGATACATTGCTGAATGCAATCGGAAAAGAAAATAGCGCGGTTTACGGAATTGTAAAAGGATTTGCCCCCAATATTTATAATTTTATTGTTGCATTCATCCCCGGTAATGAGAAATTATACGATCAGATCATAGAAGGTTTTAAACAAGCTGATACGACCGCAAAAAAATTGATCAATTTCTAATCAGAGAATTATGTTAAAAATGTATGGCTTCGAAAAGGCACGGCAAGCCCTGGAATATGAGAAAATCATTGATTTTATCTCATTAAAATGCGTTTCCGAAACAGGCAGAAACCGTCTGAATAATAGTCATCCGCTTACAGATCCCCGGATGCTGAACAAAATTTTAATTCAGATTAGTGAGATGCGGGAAATATATCTTGCGGATGGAGGGCTGCCTATATGGGAGTTTGAAGATATACGGATACTTCTTGGCAGAATTGAACCGGCAGAGAGTTATCTGGAGATCGCGGATTGTCTGAAAATACAGAATTTTGTTGAAATTGTCGCTGACATATGCGCGTTTTTTATAAAAATTAAAGATAAATATCCCGAGCTTACTGAAATAATTAGCAGGCTGGTGGAAAAAAAGACTCTGCTCAATCAGCTCAAGTTCACTATCGATCCATCCGGTCAGATTTATGATAATGCCAGTACTGAGCTGAAGACAATCCGAAAAGCTATTCATCAGCTTCAAAATGAAGTGCATATCCGACTGCAGCGGATCATCCGAAAAAATTCTGAATTTCTGCAGGAAGAATACGTCACCTTACGGGACGGCCGGCTCGTTCTTCCTGTAAGAGAGTATTCTGTTTCAAAAATCAAAGGAATTGTTCACGGACAGTCCGGATCCGGAGCCACATATTTTGTGGAACCCATGGAAGCGGTTGATCTTAATAACCAGATTCAAAGACTCTTTATGGATGAAAATAAAGAGATTATAAAAATACTCAAACGGCTTTCTAATTTAATTCGTGAAGAACAGACCGACCTTTTGAAGAATCTAAATATTCTGACCGATTTGGATGTGCTTCAGGCCAAGGCAAAGTACGCGAATGAATTTAGTGCAAATCCTCCTGAAGTAAATGCTGAATTCTTTTGGGATATAAGGAATGGAAAGCATCCTGTACTTTTGAAGAAAATTCAGAATGACACCGTTCCGCTGAATCTGCTTGTCGGAAAAGATAACAATGAACTGATTATTTCGGGACCGAACGCGGGCGGTAAGACAGTCACGCTAAAAACGATCGGCCTGCTTCAGCTGTTGTTTCAGAGCGGATTCCATATCCCTGTGGACGAAGGAACAAGGATGCCGGTCTGCAGTCAGATATTTACCGTCATAGGCGATAAACAGTCAATTGAACAGGATTTGAGCACTTTCTCGTCACATATCAAGGATTTAAATGAGATATTAAATCATGTTGATGATAACGCGCTTGTTCTGATCGATGAAATTGGCAGTGGAACAGAGCCATCGGGAGGCGCGGCTTTGGCGATCTCCATACTTGAAAAACTGAATCGTAAGGGTATCATCACGATTGTGACAACCCATCAGAATCAGTTAAAATCTTTTGGTGGCCAAACTGAGGGAATCGGAAATGCGGCTATGCAGTTCGACAGCAATCATTTAACACCAATGTTCTCACTTGAGATGGGGATCCCTGGGAGCAGTTATACCTTTGAAATCTGCCGGCGTTTGGGACTCGATGAAAGTATGATTGAGAGAGCCATCTCAATAACGGGGCAGGAGACATTTAAACTAGATCAGCTTTTGGCCGATGTTGTTAAAAAAAGTCAGCATTATAAAGAGTTATCTGAAAAGCTCAGCATAAGAGAATCTGAACTGAATGGTTTAATCAAGCTTTATGGTATAAAAAATGAGACTTTCACCAAAAACCGGAAAAAATTGGAGAAGGAATCTCTCACGGAAGCAAAAATGATTCTCGACAATGTGAATAAAGAGATAGAAGCGGTCGTCCGGGAAATTCGGGAATCACAAGGTGATCGTACCGTTATAAAAAAAGCGAAAGAAGTAATCGAAAAAAAGAAAAAAGAAATAGACGCCGGATTAGGCAAAAAACAGGGCTCTGTTTCGCTTAATATTGATCAACTCGTCCCCGGTCAAAGAGTGCGTTCGAAATCGTTCGGTTTCACCGGTGTCGTCTCTAAACTTTTCAAGGGTAAAAAAGAAGTTGAAATAAACAGAGACGGAATCAAAATAACGGTTAATTGGGCAGATATTGAAATCCTCGATGAACATGGTCAGGTAAAGGATGCCCAACCCCGGGAACAGATGCAGCAGCATTCGGGGATGTCCGGGATTTCCGCGAATATACCAAATGAGCTGGATCTGAGAGGGATGCTGACAGAAGACGCTGTAAGTGAGATTGAAGCATATCTGGATCTCGCTGTCTTGAGTTCGTGGAATGAGGTGTGCCTGATTCACGGAAAAGGAACGGGAGCGCTGCGTCAGGCTGTGCATAAATTTCTTTCAGGATTGAAAAATATTAAATCATACCGCCTGGGCAAATGGGGAGAAGGAGATGCCGGGGTGACAATAGTCACTTTGAAATAAAGAGGCTTGATATATGAGCAAGAAACTTTTTCTTGTAGATGGTTCAGCGATTTACTACCGCAGCTATTTTGCATTCATTCGCAATCCCCTCATCAATTCTAAAGGTGAAAATACTTCAGCGACATACGGTTTTTTAAATTCGATGATTAAACTAATCGAAGATGAGAATCCGGATTACGTCGCGGTTATCTTCGACACAAAAGAACCAACGTTCAGACATAAAATATATGAGCCGTACAAGGCGACACGTGAGAAAATGCCTGATGAGATGGCTGAGCAGTATCCGCGACTCGTAAGTACTCTGAAATCATTTGAGTTTGTCCTTCTTGATAAGGATGGGTACGAAGCGGATGACATCATAGGAACGCTGGCGCATCGCTTTGCATCGCCTGAGATGGATGTGTTCATCTTTTCAGGCGACAAGGATATGGCTCAGCTTGTTAACAAGAACGTATTTCTTTACATGCCCGGTAAAACAGGTCAGCCCGCGGATATTCTGGGTTCTTCCGAAATTCAAAAAAAGTTCGGCATTAGGCCTGAACAGATTGTTGACTGGCTGGCGCTGATAGGCGACACCTCCGATAACATTCCCGGCATTCCAAAGATAGGTCCTAAAACAGCGACACAATTGTTGCAAGATTATGGGAGCATTGACGGAATTTATGATGGAATTGATCAATTAAAAGAAGGTGTGGTTAAGAGAAATCTCATTGGATTTAAGGAGCAGACTTCCTTATCCAAAAAACTCGCGACGATTGATCTGAATACGCCTCTGAATGTTGATCTAAAAAACCTTGAATTTAAAATATGGGATATGGAAGTAGCCGATAAATTACTTAAAGAACTTGAGTTCAGACGGCTGTATGACAGAATGCTGAAAATCGCGCAAAAATCAGGCGCGGGGCAGGCAGAATTATTCAGCAAACAGGAAGATCTCTCTGTCAAATATCATCTGGTTGACACGGATGCTAAATTTATCAAACTGGTGAATGAACTCTCAAAACAAGATGAATTTGTATTTGATCTTGAGACAAGTTCGCTGGATTTTCTGGACGCTGAAATCGCGGGAATTGCGATCGCCTGGAAGGAGAATGAAGCATATTACATTCCTCTTAAGCATCCTGATATTTCGCTTGACAAAAAAATGGTTATTGAGACGTTATGGCCCATTTTTACGGCCAAAAACATCAGGAAATCAGGTCAGAATATTAAATATGATGCCAGTATCATGGAAGAACACGGTATTCCGGTTGAAGGAATTTATTTTGATACGATGATAGCGTCATATCTTATTGATCCGTCCGGAAGACAGCATAATCTGGATAAAATGGCTGAATATCATCTCAATTACCAGACCATCCATATAGAGGAGTTAATTGGAACCGGTAAGAATCAAAAACTTATGACGGATATTCCTGCGGGAAAAGTTTCAGATTATGCCGCGGAAGACGCAGACATCACATTAAAGCTAAGAAATATTTTTGCACCCATACTTCATAAAAACAATCAGGATAAACTTTTTCATGAGCTGGAAATGCCGCTGGTCCCGGTGTTGATGAAAATAGAGCGTAACGGTGTCAAACTCGACAAGGAATTTCTCGGTAAAATGTCTGTTGAGCTGGGAACTGAACTCAGCAAAACAGAAAAGGAAATTTATGATATTGCCGGTGAAAAATTCAACATCAATTCCCCGCAACAGCTGGGAATGATCATGTTTGAAAAGCTCACGATTCATACAGAACTGGGTTCCCGAAAACCACAAAAGACAAAAACCGGACAGTATTCAACATCAGAAAATATTCTTGAAAGATACAGTGAACATCCTTTGATTGAGAAGATTTTGAATTACCGCAAATTAACAAAACTAAAAAGCACATACATCGACGCGCTTCCGAAGTTAATTCATCCCAAAACAGGTAAGGTTCATACTTCGTTTAATCAGACCATAGCGGCAACCGGAAGACTTTCCAGCAGTAATCCGAATTTACAGAATATTCCCATAAGAACGGAACTTGGAAGGGAAACCCGGAAAGCATTCATAGCGTCTTCACCGGATCATTCAATTCTTAGCGCTGACTATTCGCAGATCGAGCTGAGGATAATGGCCCATTTATCAAAAGATAAAACGATGATCGAAAGTTTTAAGAATAATGCGGATATTCACGCTTCCACGGCGGCGTTAATTTTTGGTATTCCGATTGCCGATGTTATGCCGGATCACAGGAGAAAAGCGAAAGAAATTAATTTCGGAATTATGTATGGTATGAATGAATACGGGCTTGCAAATCGTCTTAAAATAAGCAACGGGGAGGCGAAAGAATTCATCTATGGCTATTTCGCGACTTACCCCGGTATCCAGTCATTTATGGGAAAGTGTATTGCACAAGCATCCGAGAACGGATTTGTCGAAACCATCATGCACCGAAGAAGATATTTACCTGAAATTCGGAGTACAAACAGACAAGTCAGAGAATTTGCGGAAAGAACGGCTATAAACACGCCGATTCAGGGATCGGCTGCTGATTTGATCAAAAAAGCGATGATCGACATCCATGAGTATCTTAAAAAAGAAAAAATTGACGCGAGAATGATTCTACAGGTACATGATGAGCTTGTTTTTGACGTTGCTAATTCCATTGCGGATGAGTTTGGTAAGAAAATCAAATCGATTATGGAAAACTCTTTAAAACTATCTGTTCCGATAGTTGTGGATGCAGGTATCGGCCGAAACTGGCTGGAAGCGCATCAGTAATCTAGCAACTGACGGTCATCCCTTCCCGCGCTGCCGATATTTCAATATCAGCTTTCAGTTCGGATGCAAGTTTTTTGGCGTTCATCAGCATATCATCAATAAAATCATCATTGTGCAGCGGATCATGATGGAACAGAATTAATTTTTTGACACCCGCCTCAATGGCTAGTTTTACCGTATAATCATATGGGGAATGCCCCCATGTCATATGTTTACTGTACTCATCCGGTGTGTATTGCGCGTCATGGATCAGAATAGACGCGTTTTTTATAAACTTAATCAGTTTGTCTTTTCCGTCATCGGCAATAAAGGAATCTGCATCCTGATCGGTTGATTCATTGTGACTAAACTCCGGCAATGGTTCATTATCACTGATATAGACAATTTTATTTGGTCCAAAAGTAAATTTATAACCCAGCGCGTTACCGGGATGATTGACGTAAATGGTCTGAATTTTTATCCCGTCTATTGTGTAATTACCTTCGTACAAACGTTGAAATTCCAACTTTGCGCCCATTTCACTTAGTTCAATCGGAAAATAAGTTGGATCCATTTGTCCGGAAATAATATCAGCCAGACTCTTGTCAGAGTCCTCTGCCCCGTATAACACAAAATGATTGCCGGGTATATATGCCGGCGTGAAGAATGGTATCCCCTGAATATGATCCCAATGCATGTGACTAATAAATATATTTGCATTGATACTTGAATTTGATTTTATGAGTTCATTTCCAAGGGCGCGCAGACCGGAGCCCCCATCAAGTATCACTAACTTGTTTCCATGCCTTAATTCTATACAGGCGGTATTTCCGCCATATCTGACCGTATCCGGACCAGGTGTCGGGATTGAACCCCGTACTCCCCAAAATTTTAATGTGGTCATTAAAAAACCTCTATAAAAAGGTGCTTACTTCATTTATTAAGGTTTCATTCTTTACGGGTTTTGTAAGATAAGTTTCAGCGCCCAATCCGATAGCCTTTTTTTTCTCGGGCGGAAAATTCTTTCCTGACAGCATGATAACGGGAATCCCGGAAATCTCCGGTATCTCTTTTATTTTTCTTAACAAAGTCAATCCATCTATTCCGGGCATCATGATATCCAGAATAATGACTTTCGGGGGATCATTTATAATTGAATTTATCGCGGCTGTTGGATCACTTAAAGCGCGGGAAGTAATGCCGGATGATGTAAAAAGACGAACAATATTTTTAATTTGAATTTCACTGTCGTCAATTATTAATATATCGGTCATCAAAATGATTCTCCCGGATGCATTTAGTTCAGAATCACTGAGTAACAATGAATTAAAAAGAGATACCTCAAATCGTAACTTTTATTCATACATTATAGAGCCATAAGTTCAAAATTGTTGTGACACGTCTCACACTAAAATTTAGAAGCTAACTTACGCTGATTCTCCAGTAAAGCGATCTCTTTTCGCACCATTGTCAGTTCTTTTGTGTAGTGTAACACTGATTCGTCAGAATTTGCCTCGACTTTAATCAAAGTGCTTAATTCAGCGGCTTTTTTCTCCAGCTGCCATTTTTTCAACTGATAGAGGCAGTCGGCAATAAATTTAGGACTGTCCGCCCATTCACTTACAACAAGCCGGGATGTCAGTTCGCGTGTTTCTTCATCATCATCGATTGAATCAAGCAATTTAGTGATATCAATGGTTCCATGTTCTTCCAATTCATTCATAATATGATCAAAAAGCATGATGAATTCGTCATTTTCGAACATTTCACGCGTTGATTGCGCAATAATAAAATTTTTTGAATCATCTGAACCGGTCAAAAGAAGCCCGATCAGGCCTTCTTCAGCTTTATAGATGCCTCTTCTGACGAGAGTCTTCTTTTTGGGAACCGGGGAGGACTCTTCCTTTTTATATTTTTGTCCTTCGCGTTTCAATCTGTTGAGCTGACCAACAAGTAAATTTTCATTAATATCAAGCCTGTCGGAAATCTGATGCAGATATAAGCCAACCTTTATCTGATTGGTGATTACACTCAAATTTTGCAAAACTGATTGAATAAATATGTCTTTTTGTTCAAGAGATGGATCAGGATTGGCGGTGAAAAATGAATTTATCTGAAACTCGATGGGAAGGGTTTTCTTTTTTAATAAATTTTCAAATTCTTTCTGTCCGTATTTTAGAATAAAAGTATCCGGATCATCTGATTTAGGCAGGGGGATAATGTACGAATTCAGATCCTCGGTCTCAATGATGTTCGCGTTTCTGATGGCCGCCTTTACACCGGCATCATCACCGTCATATGCGATATAAACTTCCCGGCAGTAGCGACGAATTAATTTTGCCTGTTGGGGCGCTAAAGCTGTTCCGCTGCTTGCGACCACGTTTTTTATACCGGAATCGACCAGCCTTAACAGATCAAAATAGCCCTCTACAAGTATAACAAATCCATTTTGCCGGATACTGTTTATTGCCTGATGTAATCCGTAAAGAAGCTCACTCTTTTTATAAATAGGGCTCTCAGGACTATTGAGATATTTTGGCTGTTGTTCCTCTTTAAGTTTTCTACCGCCAAAACCGATGATTTTTCCGCTTAAATTGTAAAATGGAAACATGATCCGGTGACGAAATTTATCATAGTAGTCATTGCCCGAATCTTTTTTCTGAATAAGGCCTAATTCTGACGCCTGCTTTAGATCAAGTTTATTTTTTTTGAGTTCATTAAGAGTCTGATTATATGAGTCTGGCGCGTAACCAAGACCGAACTCCCGGATGGTTTCCGGTGAGATTTTACGGTTTAGGAAATAGTTCAGTATATTTTTATTAGCAGGGGAGTTGAGTTTATTGATGAAGTATTCCGATGCGATCCGGTTGATCAGAAAAAGCTGTTGAAATACGGTGGTTTCTTCCTTGTCATATTCATCAGCCGGCATTGAAATTCCCGCGAAATCGGCTGCTTTCCTTATGGCGTCCGGAAAGTTTAGTTTCTCATAATCCATGATAAAGGTGTAGATATTTCCCCCTTTACCACAGCCGAAACAATGAAAGATCTGTTTTTCCGGATTAACGGTAAATGATGGTGTTTTTTCCTGATGAAACGGACATAGGCCTTTATGATTTACACCGGTCTTTTTCAGATTGACAAATTGTGATATGTAGTGTACAATATTAATTGAAGTTCGGATTTCATCTATTTTATCTTCAGAAATTTTACCCATCCGGTTCAGGACCTTCGCTTGACATAAATTTTCAATTTATATAAATTTTAGAATTATTAATCTTTTCAGATGGAATGTAATCATAATTCCTAAATGAATAAAGAACTAAAACCTTGAAGGGAGAAAAATGTCTGCTACTCAGGAAAAACAGATTAATATTGAACTAGGTGATTCAGAAGCTGAAGGAATCTATAGCAATCTCGTTGTAATAACTCATTCTCCCGCGGAATTTATCTTCGATTTTACAAGGATAGTACCGGGAAAGCCAAAAGCCAAGGTTTATTCGCGTATCATAATGGCTCCTCAGCATGCAAAATCTCTGGTGCGCGCGCTGGAAGAAAATATAAAAAAGTTCGAATCCCAATTTGGGGAAATTAAAATGCATGTAATGGATCCAAAAACGAAAAATATAGGATTCCAGGAATGATACTTGTTTAAGGTCATTTTAACCGCATTTTATCATCAAATTTTAAGACGTGTAAATTTATATAAGTACATTCCTAAGGCAGTTGCATAATTGACGAGTATTATGTAATTTTCTGACTTATTTAAAATTTAAAATTGCTTTGGAAATCTGTTGACACCATTAATAGTTTTAACATGATTTCGGAGTAGGCCCAAAGAGAGTTTTGCGTACAGAATATCAGTAACTGATTTTTCTGCATAACTCAAAGATTACAAAAACCGGCAGCCTACGTTTAGCAATAGATATCACCCACAGGTCCGATGGGAGGCAAATTGAAGTTAACACCAATTGAAATCCGCAAACAGGAATTTAAAAAAGGCTTAAGAGGCTACGATACTGTTGAAGTGGAGACCTTTCTGGAATTGGTGGCGAATGAATATGAAGCCGTTTTGCACGAGAATGAACGTCTTGGCAAACAAATCACTTCACTTGAAATGGAATTAAAGAATTTTAAAGAAGTTGAAAAAACTCTTAAACAGACGCTGTATAATGTTCAGGAAACGACACAACAGTCAAAAGAGAATTCTCAAAAAGAAGCGAGCCTCGTGAAAAAAGAAGCTGAACTCGCGGCGTCACAAATGATTGAATCCGCGCGCATAGAAGTAAACAAGATGCGGGATGAAATTATCCAGCTTAAGAATCAGAAGGGATCGCTAATATCACGGTTGCGGCATCTGCTGTCTTCAGAGATAGAGCTTCTTGAAGTTCTGGAACTGGATGATCTTGACCGTTCAAAGCTAAAAGATAAATCAAGAAAAACGGCGCCTCCGATTCAGGAAAAGGAGAAAACCGCGCCTCCGGTTAGCACTGAAAAGCCCAAAAATAATCCGCCTGCGGCGACGGAACCTGAGCCGAAAAAAACAGAAAATCCGGAGAAAGATAAAGGGAAAAAAGAAAAGGGTGGAGATTTTTTTAAAGATATATTCGGCGATAATATTGATATCGATGAGTTTTTAAAATAGGGACGGTTATGAAAAAGCTGATAATCTGCATGTTTAGCGTCATAATTATAATTGTTTTAACGGGATGTACAGGAAGCAGGAGTGTCAATCGCGAAAATCCAAAATCTCTGACATCTGTAATTATATCGCTACAGGACGGCACAGTAAAGGAAGGCATCATTCTAAAGCGTGACGGCAGCCTACTTATATATGTTGATTCAAAATCCCATAGTAAAGAAACGCTGGGATATGACAAGATCAGAAAAATTGAAAAATCCGATCAGATATATGATTTTGAAGCTTATGCGATACCGGTAGCAACGGTTAAGGAATATAAACGGTCCGGCCGGATTTTTTCCTATGCCGCCGGTGGATTTATTCTTGGAACAGCGCTGGGAACAGGAGTGGGTATCTCGCTAATTGCCTCTGACGTTGATATAAAGATGCCCATTCCGATGGGTGTATTTGGAATCGCGGGAGCTTATTATTTCGGTCGGCTTGGATCAAAAAGAGCATTCGAAGACGCTGTGTATGAAGTCCAAAAATTTCGATATGAGATAAGCAAAGAAAAAAAAGCGCGACAGATTGATGATGAAAAAAGGAAATTAGAAGAGCAGCAGAAGGAAAAGGAAGAGCTTTTAAAAAGACTTGAAGAAAAAGGAAAAGAGTAAGATGGAATTTGATATTGATATATATCGCAAGCAGATTGCCGAAGCGGTATCCTTTATTAAAAAAAGAGATAATGATTCTCCGCAAATCGGAATTATTTTAGGAACCGGTCTTGGCGGATTGGTCAAGGAGATAGATATAAAAGATGAGATTCCTTATCATGATATTCCTCATTTTCCGGTTTCAACCGTTGAGAGTCATGAAGGTAAGCTGATCCTCGGGAATCTCGGAGGCAAGCGGATTATGGCTATGCAGGGGCGCTTTCACTATTACGAAGGTTACTCTATGACGCAAATCACGTTCCCTGTCCGGGTGATGTATAAATTGGGTATTAGAACACTGCTGATTTCGAATGCCTGTGGCGGAATGAATCCGCAATACCTTAAAGAAGATTTGATGCTTATGGATGATCACATCAATCTGTTAGGAACAAATCCGCTGGTGGGACCGAATATGGATGAATTCGGGCCGAGATTTCCGGATATGTCTGAGCCCTATTCAAAAAAGCTCATTTCTCTTGCGGAAACTATTGCCCTTGAGAATAAAATGAAGCTCCAGAAAGGTGTCTATGTGGCAGTTACCGGGCCTAATCTTGAAACCCGCGCGGAGTACCGGTTTCTTAGAGCCATTGGCGCTGATGTGGTCGGTATGTCAACCGTTCCGGAAGATATTGTAGCCGTTCAGATGGGGATGGATGTTCTTGGCATTTCAGTAATTACAGATGAATGTTTTCCGGATTCTCTGCAGCCGGTTGATCTTCAGGAAATAATAAAAGCCGCTAATGGAGCGGAACCAAAATTAACATTTCTGATGAAAGAAGTAGTCAAACGCCTGGAGATAAAGTAAATTTATCCCGGCCGTATTAAAAATTTAAAAGAGATGAAAAAAGTATACAGGTAGAAGAATGTTTAATGAATTTTCGAGCAAAGTAAGCATACCCGAACTCGAGGAAAAAATCTTAGAGTATTGGAAAAAGGAAAATATATTTAAAAAGAGCCTGGAGCGGACAAAAGACGGACCCGGTTTTGTTTTCTTTGAAGGTCCACCCACGGCGAACGGGCGGCCGGGAATACATCATGTGATGTCCCGTACGGTAAAGGATATCGTCTGCCGGCACAAGACAATGAAGGGTTTTTATGTTAACCGTAAGGCCGGATGGGATACCCACGGGCTGCCGGTAGAAATTGAAGTTGAAAAACTGCTGAAAATTAACGGAAAAGAGCAGATAGAAGAATACGGTGTAGAAAAATTTAATAATATGTGCCGCCACAGTGTTTTTAATTATAAAAATGACTGGGATTCGCTCACAGAGAGAATCGGATACTGGCTTGATCTGGATGATCCGTATATCACTTTTGAAAATGATTATATCGAATCCGTTTGGTGGATTCTAAATGAATTTTGGAAGAAGAATCTGATTTATCAGGGATTTAAAATTTTACCTTACTGCCCGCGCTGTGAAACTCCCCTGAGCAGCCATGAAGTCTCACAGGGATACAAGGAAGTCAAAGATCCTTCTATCTACGTGCGGGTTGAGCTTGAAGATGAGCCGGGTACATATTTTCTGGTTTGGACAACAACTCCATGGACCCTGATTTCAAATGTGGCTCTGGCCGTGAATCCGGATGTGGATTATGTATTGCTGGAACACGCGGATGAAAAATATATCATGGCCGAGGCAAGAATCGGCGATTTGTTTGAAGCTGAATCATATAAAATTCTCAGATCATTCAAAGGCACGGAACTGGAAGGGAAAAATTATAAACGGATTTTTAATTTCGTTCCGGTCGAAAAGAAAGCTTTTTATGTTGGCCTTGCTGATTTTGTCACCACTGAAGACGGCACGGGCATTGTACATATTGCTCCCGCTTTTGGTGAAGATGATTATCAGTTTGGAAGAAAATACGATCTTCCGGTGATGAGACCGGTCAACGCCCAGGGACGATTTACTCCTGAGGTGACCGATTATGCCGGGATTTTTGTAAAGGATGCTGACGAAAAAATTATAAGCGATCTTAGAAGCAATGGAATATTGGTCAAAAAATTAAAAATAGAGCATAGTTATCCGCATTGCTGGCGCTGTCAATCGCCGCTTTTATATTATGCGCGTGAATCCTGGTACATAGAAACTTCAAAATTCAAAGAAAATCTGCTGAAGAATAACGATAAAATCAGCTGGTATCCGAAGGAAGTAGGGGAAGGGCGATTTGGTGAATGGCTCAAAAATAATGTGGATTGGAGCCTCTCGAGAGACAGATACTGGGGTACACCCCTGAATATCTGGGTATGTGATGACTGCGAACATAAAACGGCAATCGGATCGATTCAGGAGCTTTTTGAAAAGGCTGTTAATCTGAAAGAGCAAGATAAGGACAAGATTGATCTCCATAAACCGTATGTAGATGATATTAAAATAAAATGCGATAAATGCGGTAAAGAGATGCATCGTGTTCCGGAAGTGATTGATTGCTGGTTTGACTCAGGCAGCATGCCGATCGCTCAATGGCATTATCCGTTTGAAAATAAAGAGAAATTTGAAAAGAATTTTCCGGCCGATTTTATTTGCGAAGGAATAGATCAGACGAGAGGCTGGTTTTATTCACTTTTAGCGATTTCAACATTGCTCTTTGATAAACCCGCATACAAGAATATCGTTGTAAATGAATTGATTCTTGATAAAGCAGGTCAAAAAATGAGTAAATCAAAAGGAAATGTGGTTGTTCCCGAAGAAATGATTCAAAAATTTGGCGCGGATCCCATCCGCTGGTATTTGATGACGGTTTCGCCTCCCTGGATTCCTAAAAAGTTTGATACAGAGGGCGTTGCTGAAGTTCAGAGGAAATTTTTTAACACCCTGATAAATACGTACTCGTTTTTCCTGCTTTATGCTAACATTGATCATTTTGATCCTGAAGCTCCGCAGGTGAATATCGAAAATCGTCCGGAAATAGACCGATGGATCATTTCGAAGCTTTATTCACTCATAAATCAGGTTGAAGAATACATAGCTAAATTTGATCTTACCAAGGCAGCCAGGGCAATATCGGACTTTGTGATAGATGATGTATCAAACTGGTATGTTCGAAGAAACAGACGCCGCTTCTGGAAATCGGATGAAGGCACAGATAAACTCAGCGCGTATCAGACGCTTTATGAAATTTTGATGACAATTTCAAAACTTATCGCGCCTTATGCGCCATTCATCAGCGAAGAAATTTTTATGAATCTTAACAGGGATAAAAATCTGGCAAGCGTACATCATGCGAGCTATCCCGAGGTTACCGATATGATGCGTTCGGCAATCGACACAGACCTGGAAAAGAAGATGGAACTTGCGCAAAATATCGTTACCGCCGCGCGATCACTAAGAAATGAAGCGCTTATTAAAGTACGTCAGCCGCTTTCAGAAATAATCATTGTACCGGCGACAAAAGCTGAAAAAGACCACATAATGTCAATGCAGACAATTATATGTGAAGAATTAAATGTAAAGCAGCTGCGCTTTATAGATGATGCTTCAACGATCGTAAATTTAAAGGCGAAGCCCAATTTTAAAACTCTTGGTTCCAAAGCAGGAAAATTGATGGGCAGACTGGCTGAAATGATCACTAATTTTGAACTGCCGCAGATCAAATCTTTCATGGACAACGGATTTGAACATGTACTGATTGACGGACATGAATTTCGTTTAGAGTCCGAAGACGTGGAGATTCTTTCAAACTCGAAAGAAGGTTATGTAACCTATAACGACAGGGATTTAACGCTGGCCTTAAATACAGTACTGACTGAAGATCTGATTGAAGAGGGTCTTGCCAGAGAATTTGTCAACCGGATTCAAAATCTGAGAAAAGACGCCAGTTTTGATGTAACCGATCATATTAAGATAGAAATCGGGTCCGTCTCTGAAGAAATCTCTACAGCGATAAAAAATCAGAGAAAATACATTTGCAATGAAACTCTTGCTGATATGATTGAATTTTCAGCCATAAACGCAAAATACAGAAATGAAATCGTAATTAATAAAGAAACTTTTGTAGTTGGATTAAGTAAAAACTAGACTTTCCATATATTAGGAGAAAGTGAATATGGACAAAAAGAATACAGAGTTTTTCAAAGATTTGCTTTTGAAAAAACGCGTAGAGATCGCAAAAAACATTGACTATTTGCGAAACGTTGTACTTGATTCTACAACCAAGGAAGCATCCGGAGACCATTCATCCTATTCATATCATATGGCGGATCAGGGAACGGATGCCATGGAACGG
>JBFXGD010000018.1:0-37885 GCA_050178385.1 Calditrichaceae bacterium | reverse complement strand
AGGCGGATTTGGTCTTTCTTGCCTATGCAGAAGCAAAAAAGTTCTTGAAAAACGCGAAAAATATTCATGTAACCGGTAATCCCATAAATCTAAAAAAACCGGTATCCGGACGAAGTGAAATTGCGGTTGATTATGGTTTGAAGCCGAATTTAAAAACGATTTTTGTTTTTGGAGGAAGCCAGGGCGCGTCAAGTATAAATAATGCGGTACTGCAGATGGTCAGGGATGAAAAAATTCCTGCCGGATTTCAGATACTATGGCAGACAGGAAAGAATGACTTTGACAAATTTGATCTGCTGCTCAGAAAAATTAAGTCGGGTAATGTAGTAATTAAGCCGTTTATTGATGATATGTATAACGCATATGCGTTGGCTGATTTTGCAATCTGCAGGGCGGGCGCAATGACTTTGTCAGAGCTGATGGCGGCAGGACTGCCGGCTCTGCTTGTACCGTATCCATTTGCAGCGGCGGACCATCAGTACAAAAACGCAAAAATGATTGAAGATAAAGATGCCGGGATGCTTGTGGTTGATGATAAAGATATGCCGGAAAAAATTTGCTCAATTATAAATACGGTGTTTGTGGATCAAAAAAGAATAAATACTTTTGCGAGGAATATGAGTAATCTGCATCAGCCAGACACAATAGATATTATATTGAACGAGATTGAACTGATGCTGAAACAAAAAAACAAATGGCCATTTGAGAATTAACAAATAAGGTTGTCAGTGAGTATTTATAACAGAATAAAGCAAATACATTTTGTGGGAATCGGCGGGATTGGGATGAGCGGTATTGCCGAAATTCTTCTTGAGCTGGGACACCGTGTCAGCGGATCAGATCAGCAACTTTCGGCGCTGACCGACTATCTTAAACAAAAAGGCGCGGTAATATATGAAGGTCATTCGGCGGAAAATTTAAAGGAAGTTGATTTATTGGTATATACATCTGCCGCAAAAAAGGATAATCCGGAAATATTAGAGGCTAAACGCAGAGGAATCCCATTAATTCGCCGCGCCGAGATGCTTGGCCAGTTAATGTCGATGAAATTTGGGATAGCCGTTGCTGGAACACATGGAAAAACAACCACGACTTCCATGGCGGGACATGTCTTGATAGAAACGGGACTTGATCCTACCGTGATAGTGGGCGGAAGATTAAAAAATTTGCACACAAATGCAAGGTTAGGGCAAGGGCAGTTTATGGTCACTGAAGCGGATGAGTATGACCGGTCGTTTCTGGCTTTGTATCCTAAAATCGCCATAATTACAAATCTTGAAGCGGTTCATTTAGATATATACAGCGATATTACAGACCTGGAGAACACATTTCTGCGTTTTGCAAATCAGGTTCCGTTTGATGGTTCAGTTATTGTATGCGCTGATGATGTCAGACTGAAAAAAATGATCCCCGAGATGACCGCTACCGTGATTTCCTACGGAATCAATAAAGATGCGGATATCAGGGCTGTGAATATCCGGTATAACAAAAACAGCGCGGTTTTCGATGTGATTTGTAACGATAAACCATTGGGAACAGTGAACATTAATCTGCCGGGTGAGCACAATGTGAAAAATTCTCTTGCTGTAATCGCGATGGCCATGGAAATGGAAATTCCGTTTAAAAAATTGCAAAAGGCGCTTGAAAAATTCGAGGGAGTGGATAGAAGGTTCGAAATTAAGAAAATGGTTGATGATATTATGTTTGTGGATGACTATGCTCATCATCCTTCTGAAATAAAGGCAACTATCTGCGGGGCCCAAAATGGGTGGAGCCGAAGAATTGTGGCCGTGTTTCAGCCACATTTGTATTCACGAACACGCGATTTTTATATAGAGTTTGCGGAGTCACTCAAGCCGGCGGATGTGGTTGTCATAACCGGAATCTATCCGGCGAGGGAGGAAGCGATTCCCGGAATTGATGCCGAAATGATCAGTAAAGAACTTCTAAAATCCGGTCATAATGCTGTTTATTATATACGTGATAAAACAGATGTTCCGTCATTTTTAAAAAGTATTATAAAAGCGGGTGATATGGTGATCACTATGGGTGCCGGTGATATTTGGGTTTACGGTGAAAAAACAATAAATGAGATGAGCGTTTAGAATGAATCGCAAAAGAAAAAAACTCCCGGTTAAATCATCAGCGATCTACATCCTGGTAATTTTACTGATGTCCCTGGCTGCCTATGGTTATCAGAAGATCAACAATCATCTGCAGATATCCCTTGCGACATTTAAGCTCGAAGATATAGATATCAAAGGAAATAATATTCTTTCGGAACAGGATGTTCTGAAGTTATGCGGTCTAAAACAAGGGAAGGAGCAGCTGCTAAAAATCAGACCTGTTGATATAGTTACTAAATTAAAGAAATCTCATTATATAAAGGGAGCAAGCGCGGTAAGAAGTTTGCCTTCGACGCTTAGAATCGTAATTGTTGAGCGGGAGCCGATTGCATTTATTCATGGAAAGGGTTTAAATCTGGTTGATGATGAAGGAATGCTGATGCCAATCCCGGAAAATAACCACCAGTGGAATCTGCCTTTTATCACTGGTGTTAAGGAACCGCTTGGTGAGTTGGGTTCACGAACGACTTCAAAAAAAGCATTGCGCGGCATAGAGATGCTCTCGTATTTAAAAATGATGGTATCCCCCATTGAAGAATTGATTTCAGAGCTGGATATGGGGAACTCCAAACACCTGAAGTTACTTCTGGTTAAAGGAGGGGCGGAGGTTTACATGAACTATGATAATTATCAGGATAATCTGTATTACTTTGCTCAATATCTTGAAAATTATATTGATTGGAATCAGCTAAAAAATCTTGCATACATAGATATTAGATTTAAAGATCAGTTAATTGTAAAAGAGAAAAAAAGTTAAAATAATTTGATAAAAGTTTTGAATTTATAATAACGAATTGAAAAGCTTTCGCTGTGAGGAAAGAAATATGAGCACTGATGAAATTATTGTGGGATTAGATATCGGCACAACGAAGATTGCGGCGGTGGTAGGAAGGAAGGACCAATACGATAATATTAATATTATTGGTGTGGGACAGTATCCTTCCCAGGGGTTGAGGCGCGGAGTTGTCATAAATATTAAAAAAACGGTGGAATCTATCCATAAAGCAACCCAACAGGCTGAATTGATGGCGGGTCACGAAATCACCAAAGTTTATGCCGGAATTGCCGGTGATCATATCCGGTCCATCAACAGTAAAGGGGTCATTGCGGTAAGCGGGAAAGACAGGGTCATCGTACAGGAAGATGTGGATCGTGTGATCAATGCGGCTAAAGCGATCGCGTTACCGATGGACCGTGAGATTCTTCATGTTCTGCCTCAGGAATTTATTGTCGATGATCAGGACGGTATAAAAAGTCCGATAGGAATGGCAGGTGTTCGCCTGGAATCGGAGGTGCACATAGTTACAGCAGCGGCGGCTTCGGCGCAAAATATCGTAAATTGTATCCATGAAGCCGGTTATGAAGTAGCCGATATTGTCCTCGAGCCTTATGCGTCAAGCCTGGCTGTGTTGGATTCCGATGAAAAGGATCTTGGTGTATGTATCATGGATATTGGGGGTGGAACGACTGATATCGCCATGTTTTTTGACGGCAGCATCCGTTTTACATCGGTGATAGGTTTAGGTGGGCAGCATGTTACAAGCGATCTCTCTCAGGGATTGAGAACTCCTATGGAGCAGGCGGAAGAAATAAAGAAAAAATATGGAATAGCGATGCAGACGATGCTCGAGAAAGATGATCTGATACAAGTCCCGGGAGTCGGTGGCAGAGCTCCGAGAGAAATTTCGAGGAGTGTTCTTTCAGCCATAATCCAGCCCCGGATGGAAGAAATGTTTCAGCTTGCGCTGCGGGAGATTGAAAGATCAGGTATGATCGATTCCATGGGTGCGGGAATAGTTTTGACCGGTGGGGCTTCAATGCTGGAAGGCACTGTTGAGTTGGCTGAACAGGTTATGGGAATGCCTGTAAAAATTGGAACTCCTATCGTCAAGGGAGGGCTTGTGGAAACAGTTAGAAGTCCGATTTACGCGACAGGAGTGGGCTTAATTTATTATGGACTTCAGCATGGCGAAGATGTCCAGATAGAAAGTCAACCGGGATACAGCTGGATTATTGAACGATTAAAAAACATGTTTGATAATCTGTTTAAATAATTTTGAAATCAATATAGGTATCATAAAACGGGAGAAAATCATGATACAGTTTGATGCTTCAGCCGAACAATCGGCCAGGATAAAAGTAATTGGAGTCGGGGGAGCCGGCGGGAACGCGATTAACGGCATGATTGATGCCGGTTTATCGGGTGTTGAATTTATAGCTATCAATACGGACGCGCAGGATCTGGAAAAAAGCAAAGCAAAAACACGAATCCAGATCGGGAAGAATCTGACCAAAGGATTAGGCGCGGGTGCAAATCCCGAAATTGGTCTCAGGGCTATTGAAGAAGACAAGGAGCTGGTTATTAATACCCTCAATGGCGCGGATATGGTCTTTGTGACATGCGGCATGGGTGGAGGTACCGGAACGGGAGCAGCCCCGATTGTCGCCGAAATTGCAAAAGACATTGGAGCCCTGACAGTGGCAATTGCCACAATGCCATTTAATTTTGAAGGCCCGGTAAGAAGCAGAAATGCTCTCCGCGGAGCGGATGTTATGCGTGACCGCGTCGATACGATGATCATCATTCCAAACGAACGGATATTTTCGATCATTGAGAAAAATACGCCGGTCATTTCGGCCTTTAAAGTAGTGGACTCTATACTTCTCGAAGCGACTCGGAGCATTTCCGATCTCATAAATGTTCACGGATACATAAACCTGGATTTTGCGGATGTCCGGACCATCATGGCCGGAATGGGAGATGCATTAATGGGTACCGGTGTCGGAGTTGGAGAAAATAGGGCAATCTCTGCGGCTGAACAGGCTATAACAAGTCCGCTGTTGGACGGTGCGCAAATAGGAGGCGCCCGGGGAATTCTTATAAATATTACGGGTGGCGCTACCCTGACAATGCATGAAGTCGGAGAAGCGGCAAGCCTGATACAAAAATCATCCGGTGAGAATGCGAATGTTATTTGGGGTATGGTCATTGATGAAGAGCTTTCCGACGAAGTCCGGGTAACTGTGATCGCAACCGGTTTTAATAAAGAAGCCCAACAGGCCGGAGATCTTCAGCGCCCAAAGGAAACTAAGAAGAAAGAATACGAGCCGACTGATTTTACTAACTTAGATAAACCTACCTATTTGCGCGAGAATAGACGGATTGACAAAACTCAGGCTACAAAAGGACAAATAAATATCTTTACAATGCCGGAAAAGGATTTGCCGGAAGGTCCGGATGATTTAGATATTCCGACCTTTCTTCGAAAACAAATGGATTGATTGACCATGGAGGGGGGCTTTATCTCCCGTTTAGTCTCCCTCCTCTTTTTATTTCCCGCATTTTCCCCGCGATTATTAGAAGAATGAACGAATAGCTTAATACACACCAGACGGTTTGAATCCAGCTTCAATTTTTACGATTAAGAAATAATAAGTCAGATGAATTTTGTAACAAAAATTATATAAGAAAATTGCTTCAGATCAATTATTTCTGAAAAGCGAAGGGTATATTGAAGAAAAGTGGGGCAGAAGGGATTTGAACCCCTGACCTCTACGATGTGAACGTAGCGCTCTAACCAACTGAGCCACTGCCCCGGATAAAAATTTAATCTTGAGGATACTATGAACTTATTTCAAAATCACCTGATTCCAATAAATGAAGCCGCTAATGCCCTGGCTGTTAACGAAAATCTTATTATAAAATTCATTCACCTAGGGTTATTATTCCCTGTAAATGATGGTATCACACAGAAACTGACACCGTACGGTTACCGTAGATTGGTGCGGATTATTGATCTTTATGAAAAATCATATTCCACGGAATCAATTGAATCTATCATTAACCTTTAATTTGCGATAGAATTTTATTTACTTTGTTCACATATTCGCTTTTTGGAAAATCTGTTATAACTCGTTGAAACTCTTCCCGGGCTTTGGTATTATCACCTTTTTTCAGGTAGCACACTCCGAGTTTAAACTGAGCGTCATCTTTCTTGTTGGAATTTGCAAACGTAAACACCTTTTCGAAGTCAATTATCGCCTGATCGTATCTTCTTAGCGCATAATGAGATTCGCCAATCCAGAACTGAGCATTGTCGGACAGTGAATGTGTTGCGCTGCTTGAAAGAAGAGATTCAAAGAGCTGAACGGCTAATTCATAGTTTCTTGATTCAAATGCCGATCTACCCTCGTCATACCGGGCCTGATATTCTTCCGGGGAGATATCGCTTATTACACCGCTATATCCGCTGCCAGAGCCGTAAGCAGATGATTTTTTCTGCAGTTCATCTTCTTTCAGGCTGTTTTTTGCTCTTAAATCTGCAATAATTAGATCTTTTTCTCTGATCTGAGATTCCAACTGACTGATTTTTTGTTCCATCTGTCTTTTTTCAGCGGGAGAAACTGCCGGCGCTGCGTTCATGCTGCTGGCCTCTGACGCGGAAAGCATCTCATTCGTTTCCAGGAGTTTTAACTTTTCATCATTGGTTCCCGGCGTTTTAGCTGCTGGCCTGTCGCTTTCTTCAGGGGTGATTCCCAACAATGCTTCAATATCATCAAGTTCTTTGTTCTGATTCTCAGCGTCTGTCGTTCCATTACCATTGTCGCCTTTCCGGGATCCCGAACATCCTTGTATAAGGAAAAATGAAAAGACAAAAATGATTAAAATAAATGGTAATCTGTTCCGCATGGTTCCTCCTGCTGGATAAAAGAAAGATGATAAGAATTTATGAATGCAAAATAATTAAGTCAATTAATTTATTAACTTTAAACAAGTTAAATCATCAGTCTAAATATCGGTTGACGGATAGATTCATGACAATCCCAATCATCAGAAGTGTGGATATCAGAAATGATCCTCCGTAACTGATAAACGGTAACGGCAATCCGGTGACCGGGGCTAATCCCGCTGTCATACCAATGTTGATGAAAATATGAAAAAATAATATCGTCATTACACCGATAATAACAATACTGGAATATTTTGATCGTACAATTGTTCCAAGATGGAGCATGTAGAGCAGCAATACAAGAAAGATAGACAATACAAATACTATTCCCGTAAATCCCCATTCTTCACCGATAACAGAAAAAATAAAATCTGTATGCTGCGCGGGTAAAAATTTCAGATGTGTCTGGGAACCCTCAAGAAATCCCTTCCCCCAAATTCCTCCGGAGCCAATGGCAACCTGGCTCTGAATAATCTGATATCCGGCCCCCTTCGGATCAGCTTCAGGGTTTGCAAAGGTTAAAATTCTCTGCTGCTGATAAGGCTTTAATTGGCCCCAAAGCGCGGGTGTGATCATACCGACGCTTATATGAATTAGAAATACCGCCACACTGATGTAAATACTTCTCTTGGACAGCAGGAGAATGAATAAAACAACAGCCATCCAGATGAGGAATGTATAGAAATTAAAGGAGAGCAATACCGTAGCAAGCGGAAAAAGGATTACGAATAATGCAAACCAGCTCAGGCCTGCCCAATACACTAATGGAATCAGAATGACCAAAAAAACCAACGATGTGCCGAGATCCGGTTGCTGGACAATAAGCACGAAGGGTAATAATATGATGGCCGATGTACCGGCAAGATATTTGAAACGGTTAACATTTGCTTCTCTGGTGGAAAGATACCGGGCAACGGCGAGAACCGTCGCGATTTTGGCAAATTCAGACGGTTGCAGCTTGAGAGGACCGATTGAAAGCCACCGTTCGGCGCCAAAACCGCGTACACCAAAAAACATCACTAATATAAGAAGGATAATGCTGATTATATAAAGTGGATAAGACATTTTTTGGATAACCCTGAAAGGCATAAAAGATGTTACCAGAAGGAGAATTAATCCAAAAACTGCAAAAGTTAATTGTTTTTCAAAATAACTGTTATTTTCGATGTCCGGAGAATAAGTCGCGCTATAGACTGCAATCAGACCAATTGTGAGAAGAATAAGAACAGTAGACAAAAGTGCAAAATCCAGTTTTGTAAGGAATGATTTATTCATTTATAGGAGTTCCCTCCGGTGATAGAATTTGCATTGGTTGAATCAGGTCGATATTGAATGGAGCTAAATCTGAATTCGGTAGCAAGCCGTTTGTCGCTTTTTGAGGAACGTACCTGGGAATCAGCCGGTTAAAAAAATACTTTTCAAGAAATTGCCGGGCGATTGGCGCAGCAATCGCCCCTCCTCCTCCGCCGTTTTCAATAATTACCGAAATGGCAACTTCGGGACGTTCATAGGGAGCAAAAGCCATAAACCAGGCATGTGAATCACCATGTGGATTTTGTGCGGTGCCCGTTTTTCCTGCCATTTCAATCCCTGGTACCTTGCCATGCCATCCGGTACCCCCGTCGACTACCTGCCGCATGCCTTCTCTGATGGTATCATAAACTTCATCGGATACTCCGGTGACATATTTGGTGTCGGAGGGAAATTTGACAGTGGAACTTGTAGAATAATTATAAATGTGGTCTACAAGATGCGGAGAGTGATAGACACCTTTATTTGCAAGAATCATCGCAAATTGAGCCAATTGCAGCGGTGTTACCAAAAGTTCACCCTGACCAATCGCAAGATTAGCCAAATTGCCCCGTGTCCATCCGTTTAGACCATATCGGCGGTTAAAAAATTCAGTAGTAGGCACTAATCCGTTACTTTCATTCGGCAAATCAATCCCTGTAAGACTTCCGAATCCGAACATTGTACTGTATTTTGACCAGGTGTCAAGTCCGATTTTTAAGCCAAGTTGATAAAAATATACATTGCATGATCCTCTAATGGCGTCAATAAGATCAATTGTGCCATGTCCTTTTGCGTTCCAGCATTTTATGGTTTTTCTGCCAATTTGAAAATAACCGGGACAGGTGGCTTTCCAGGATGGAGTTATAATCCCCTCCTGTAAAGCTGCTATTGCCGCCACAATCTTATAAGTGGAACCGGGTGGATATACGCTTTGAATCGCGCGGCTGTATAATGGATGGCTTTCATCTGTTTGTAAATCCCTCCAGACCTGGGGATCGATTTTGCCGGTCAAAAGACGGGGATCAAAATCGGGTTTACTGACTAAGGCAAGAACACCGCCGTTCCGGACATCAATTGCAACCAGAGAGCCACGATAATCGACCATCAGGGATTCAGCAAATTGCTGCATCGAATAATCCATGTACAAATAGATATCACTGCCGTGTACAGAGGGAATGTCCCTTTCGGTATTAAAACTTCCTTTTTCACGGCCGGATGCATCAACACGCAGGAAATGCGCTCCTTTTATGCCACGCAAATCCAGATCATATAGTTTTTCAATCCCGGTCTTCCCTATAAGGTCGCCTGAATCATAGACATTATTCTTGTTTTGCTCAGATGTTGTCACTTCTCCCAGTGAACCGAATAGATGTGGCGACATCACTCCTTCAACATAATAACGTTTCGGTTCAACAATTGTCATGACGCCGGGTAATTTTAGCCGGTTCTCTTCAAGTTCGATAACCTGGTTGTACTCTATGTCACGATCAACAATGACTGCTCTGAAACCATAGTTCTTGAACATTTTTTCTTTTATGCTGCTTTCATCGATATTAAGTTCCTTTGACAGGAATGATAGGCTCTCTTTACTAACCACTTTTGGGATCACAGCAGCAGAAAAAGACGGACGGTTATCAACGAGAATTTTTCCATTTTTGTCACGGATCAAACCGCGAACCGGATAGCTTTGAATTTTCCGAACACTGTTTTCGATAGATTTCTGAACATAGATATCTTTACGTATAAACTGTAGGCGGATAAATCCGTAAATCAGGACCATAAACAGAAGAAATATAATCCCTGCGAAGAGAAAAGCTCTTTCCTGAAGCTTATAGTTGTCAAGATTGTTCATGTTCATTCTGTAAAATATTTCTGAGCAAAAAGATTTACGAATATGAGCATGAGTGTTGTATAAATGGTATTCGGAAAGACACGGCTGTAGATTAATTCAGTAAACGAAATATCAATCTTAAATTGAATAAACAGGTAATAAATCACTTCATGCAAAAAAATTAAGACTACATACATTAAATAATACACAGCTCCTTCCAGACGAACTGCTTTAATTTTTCCTGAAGCATATCCGGCGACGGCTTTTGGCAGGGCAGAAATTCCTATCGGCATAGATGTGAGGGCGTCCTGAAGGATTCCCAGTAAAAAGCCGCTGGTGCTGCCGCCTACAGAGCCGAATCTTTTTCCCGTTAAAAGAACCACGACAAGAACAAGATCAGGTCTCCATACGTTCAACTCGATAAATGGCACGAAGACACTTTGCAGAACCACACTGCTGATGCCGAATGCAATAAAAATGAAAATAAAATACTTAAGTTCCTGATTCATCGGTATCTTTTGCCTGTAATATAAATACTTCTTCCAGCTGGTTAAAGTTCACTGCCGGTTTTACGGTTATAGACTGGAATAATTTTTCTTCACTTTTTTCTACTTTGATCACAACACCAATTTTGATATTAGGTGGAAAAAGCTTGCTGTAACCGGAAGTTGTCAATACGTCACCTTCGAACACAGTAATGGTGTTGGGAATATGATCCAGTTTCAGTAAAGTACCGCCATCCCATAAAATAATTCCTAAATCACGACTACGCTGAATCCTCGCGCTGACACGACTGTTTGGATCCATTAGAATCTGGCAGATCGCATTTTTTCCGGCATGGCTTACAATTTTACCCACGAGTCCATCAGAAGTCATGACTGCGGCGTCTTCTTTGATCTTTGTGTAATCTTTAGTGGAGAGCAGCAGTCCGCTTACAAAATCCTGAGGGCTGAAACCAATGACTTTGGCGGGTATAAGATCGTAATCTACTTCATATTTAAACTGCAGCAGCTCTTTTAATCTTAAATTTTCCAGCAAAGCGTCCTGAAGCTGAAAAATTTCGTAGGAAAGCTGTGTGTTTTCCTTGCGTAGTTCCCGGTTTTTTTCTTTCAGATCGAAATATGATCCTGTAGAGCTGAACAGGCTCTGAACGGAGCCAATAGTAACTAATCCTGTCTGACGGAGACCCGCAACAATCTTACTTTCACTTGAAAGCATCAGCAGAAGAGACAGGATCATGTATACCGAAAGTAATAAAAACTCAAAAAATCTCGCTATAAATCGTGTAATATTCACAATGGCATTTATTTCTTAATTAATTGTCAAAACGGTTCAACTCTGTTCATATAATAAGCCAGTCTTGATCAGCCTTACAGCGGCCTGCGTTGCTTTAAGAGCACTTTCTCATATTTTTCAGGATTGTCAAGGATTTTTCCGCATCCGCGCGCGACACAGGTAAGCGGGTCCTCGGCGACATGAATCGCCATAGAAGTTTCTTCTCTGATCCGTATATCCAGATTCCGCAACAGCGCTCCGCCACCTGTAAGAATGATGCCCCGGTCAAGAATATCCGCCGCAAGTTCCGGAGGGGTTCTCTCAAGAGATAATTTTATAGCCTCTACAATAGTCATTATTGATTCGTTTAATGCCTCCCGAATCTGGACTGAACTTATCTCAATAGTTTTTGGAATACCATCAACAAGATCACGTCCCTTAACTTCGGTGTTAACCTCTTCTTCGAGAGCAGAAGCGGATCCTATGCTGCATTTGATTTCTTCGGCTGTTTTTTCACCGATCAGCAGATTGTAATTTTTCTTAAAATATTGAATAATGGATTGATTCATTTCATCACCACCGATGCGGATCGATGTATGATGAACTATTCCGTTTAGTGAAATCACCGCTATTTCTGAAGTTCCGCCACCAATATCCACAACCATATTTCCGACCGGTTCACCGATGTCGAGCCCGACACCAATCGCCGCCGCCATAGCCTCAGCTACCAGATGAACTTCACGCGCGCCCGCGCGTTCTGCAGAATCACGCACAGCTCGTTTTTCTACCTCTGTTATGCCTGATGGAACGCAGACGACGATCTTTCCAATCATCATGCGGTTGACGTTGGCTTTTTTTATGAGTTCTCTGATCATGATCTCGTTTGCTTCGAAATCAGCAATGACGCCATCCTTCAAAGGCCTTATTGTTGCAATATCGTGGTGGGTACGGCCTAACATTTGTCTCGCCTCACTGCCGACCGCCACAACTTTGTCAGAATTTTCCTCTAAAGCTATGATCGAAGGTTCGTTAACAACAATGCCTTTGCCTTTGACATAGATTAAGGTGTTGGCGGTACCTAAATCTATCCCGATATCGGAAGTGAAAACATTTAAAAATGATAGCGCCATGTGAAAGCTCCCATAGAGAATGATTAGTGTTTAAAATGTCTGTTACCTGTGAAAATCATGGTTATTCCGGCATCATCAGCTGCCTGAATAACCTCTTCATCGCGAATAGAACCGCCCGGTTGTATGACGGCGGTAGCCCCGGCTTGAACAAGGGCTTCAATGCTGTCTCTGAAAGGGAAAAAAGCATCGGACGCAACTGCTGATCCGTTAAGAGACAGGTTTGCTTTTTTAGATTTTAAGATGGCAACTTCCGTCGAATCGACACGGGACATCTGTCCTGCGCCAATCCCAAGAGTCTGATTGTTGCCGGCGAATAATATGGCATTGGATTTAATGTGCTTGATAAGTTTCCAGGCAAATTCCATTGCCTGCCATTCATTCTCAGAAGGGAGCCTCTTTGTCACGACTCTGGCTTTACGGATATTTTCCTTAAGTGTATCAACGGTTTGCACTAAAAATCCACCGGTTACCGGTTTTATTTCCCATGCCGGCGATTCGAAGCCGGATGGATTATATGTGAGTAAACGCATATTTTTCTTTTTTTTCAGACGTCCAAGTGCTTCATCGCTGAACCCGGGAGCGATGATACATTCCACAAAATACGATGCGAGGGATTCCGCGAGTTCAGCATTCACATCTCCGTTGAAAGAGATGATTCCCCCGAAAGCCGATGATTCATCTGTGGACCGGGCGCGGGTGTGAGCATCGAAAAGAGAGTCAGATACCGCAACACCGCAGGGATTGTTGTGTTTAATGATTACACATGCAGACTCTTTAAACTCGCTTATAATGCTCAGTGCCGCCTGCAAATCCAGTATATTGTTATAGCTTAACTCTTTACCGTGTAACTGGGTCATACCTCCCAGGGGGATCTGATTCGGCAGGGAGTAAAAACCGGCCTGCTGATGCGGATTTTCTCCATAACGTAATGACTGAAACAGAGAACCGTTTAAGCCGAAAAGTTCAGGCATGTCCGATCCGCTTTTTTCTTCTTTTGATGATAAATAATCAGCAATTATCTGATTATATCTTGCCATCAATCTGAAAACATCGACTGCGCACTTCAGGCGAAAACTCTTTGGTATGTCACCGCCGTTGTCAGAAAACACAGTCATAAATTCCTGATATTGTTCAGGTTTTGTAAGAACGGTGACATATTCATGGTTCTTTGCTGCCGCACGGATCAGTGTCGGTCCGCCGATGTCGATCTGTTCAATAGCTTCGTAAATTGTCACCCCTGGCGCGGCTATCGTTTTTTCAAACGGATAGAGATTGACGACGACAATATCGACTGATGAAAGTTTATGCTCGTTCAGTTGTTTAAGATGATTCGGTTCATGTTTTGCCAGAATCCCGGCCAGAATCGCGGGATGGATGGTTTTAACTCTTCCACCCAGGATTTCGGGGAAGCCGGTCACAGCGCTCACCTCGGTGACTGAAATACCCGCATCACTCAATGTTTTATGAGTTCCCCCTGAAGAAACGATTTCATAACCGTTACTGATCAGAAATTCGGCTAATTCGCATATACTTTCTTTATCATAAACGCTTAATATCGCTCTTTTTTTAAACACTCTAATCTCCGCTGTTCAGGCAAACTCTACTGTCAATTATACGGATTCTGTCTTCAACCAGCAATTTTAATGCCTTTGGGTATAACCGGTGCTCAATCTTTAAGACCTTTTGAGAAATCTGTTCCGGAGTATCATTCCATTCCAGCTGCACCGATTCCTGAAGAATAATTTTGCCCTCATCATAATTTTCGTTCACGAAATGCACAGTGGCTCCGGAAATCCGCATTCCGCTTTTCCAGACGGCAGCGTGAACACGATGGCCATACATTCCTTTTCCCCCAAAAAACGGGAGCAGCGCAGGGTGTATGTTCACAATCCGGTTGGAAAATTTTTCTAATATTTGTGGACCGATTAAACTTAGCCATCCTGCAAGGGCAATAAAATCAATATTATATCTTACAAGTGTATCCAACAGGGTCTTGTTAAATTCATCACGGCTTTTGTATTCGGATCTGGAAATTACTTTAAAAGGTATATCAAATTCCTTTGCAATATCTATTGCGCCAATTCCGGAATCACCCGCTACCAGCAAGGAGACCTTTGCGGGAATAAATCCTGAATTTACTCCTTCACATATCTTGAGGAAATTACTGCCTCTTCCGGATGCAAAAACTGCAATTTTTTTCATAAATTTAACATCATCTGTAAATATAAAATATAACAAAATATTAAAAAATAGTCAACGCGTAAATCAAGGTTCATAAGTAATTTAACCCAAATAAATTTCCGGAAATCGGCATAATGTAAAAATATTATACAGATTCAGGGGTGAATAAATTTCCGATTTTCAAAAACCGGGATGACGCGCTGATCGTAACCGGAATTCCAATAGGCATGGAAATTTTTTTATCTCCGTGTCCATAGGGAAATCCGGAAATCACCGGAAATGTCTTACCGCTAAAATAATCGGAGAAAATTTCGTTAACGGTGAATGCGTGCTGATCATCTTTTTTAGGTTCACAATCAATAAAATCACCTAAAATAAGACCACCGATTTTTTCAAAAACTCCGGCTTGTTTGAGTTGAGCCAAATGACGGTCGATTTTATATGGTTCTTCAGCGATATCTTCAAGAACCAGGATTACCTTATTAAAATCCGGCTCGTACTTTGTGCCTAGGAGCGAGGTGACAAGCGAGAGACATCCGCCCAGTAATATTCCGCTTCGATCTTCTTCTCCACGTATCTCAGCGTTCACTCCCGGTAAATCAATGATTATCCCGGAGTGATTACCGGATATCTGATCCAGAAAATATTTCTCCGTAAAACGGTGAATCCCTTTACCCATTTCTACGGCCGCCATTGGACCGGACAATGAAGGAACGCGGCAATTTTTCCATATTGCAAGTTGAAGAGTGGTTATATCCGAATATCCGATCAGAAGTTTTGGATTATCCCTGATCAATTCATAATCCAGGAGATCAAGTATCCGCAAGCTTCCCCATCCACCACGGGCGCAAATAATTGCGTCGACATTTGGATCGCTGTACATTTCGTTTAAGTCACCGGCGCGGAGCTGATCATTTCCCGCAAAATAACCATGGCGGCCTCCAAGCGTCTTTCCTCTTTTTATTTTATAGCCCAGATTTTCGAGATAAGCGATTCCGGACTCCAGTTTATTGCTTTCCGGAGGAAATGCAGGAGCAACAATACCAATTGTGCCATTTTCAGGAATTTCTCTGAGTTTCAATTTTCTGGCTGTCCATTTAAAACGAAGAAGTAAACTTTAGGGTTAATTTACAAACAAAATGGCAAAAATTATATAATAATTCCAGTCTGGACGTAATAAGATGAAATTAAGAGAATAAACATTTATTTAATCTCGTTGTTTTGAGTTAGATATAGGGGAAGGAAAAGGATGAGAATCATATATGCCGCCGGTGTGGTTATATTGTTAATTGTGGGTGCTGCTCTGTTTGTTAATTCGGTTGGGGGCGGAAAATCAGACCATAATTCAGCGGTTAAATTGCAGTCTCCTCCCGGATTTTTTGTGATCCGGTCAGGCGTGAGTCCGGAAAAAGCAGAAAATAGTCTAATCGCTGAAATTATCATTGAGACACGGCAGAAAAATCCCTTACAGGAAAAAATCTCAGTCGAATTCAGAGACGATGATATCCTATCCATTTTTTTAATCGATTTTGGCGAAGATATCATGCAGAAGCGGATGGAAAATTCTTCCGGAACCATTGTGGAATCGACCTGGCGTGGGGCGGTCGGGCGGAGAATCGAATTAGGCAGGAAAACCGGACAATTTTCCGGTGGCGGATTGTCCGATCCGGAGAATAAAAATCTCTATCATTGAATTGAAATCGATAAAAGTTAAAAAAAAGGCGGAATTAAATCCCGCCTTTTCAATCCTAAAATGATCAGTTTTAGTTGAGTTTGATGATCAACACACGTTTTACACCGGCGATTTGTTCTAATTTTGATTTCAACTCCGGTTTAAGATTACCTTCCACATTAAAAATATTCAGGGCCAGTTTTGTATCCTTTTTTCTGCTTGAAGACAGGTGACCGATATTGATTTTATTTTCAGCAAAGATGGTTCCGGCTTTTCCAATAATTCCGGGAATGTCATCATTACCGATAATAATCATCTGGCCGTTAAGATCGGCGTCAATATTAAACTGACAATACTCAATCAAATGAAAAATATTCTGAGCGAAATAAGTTCCCGCCACATGAATAGTTTCTGATTCGGTGACAAAATCGCATGCGATGACATTTGTATGACTGGTCAGAGCGAGATCTTTCTTCGCGATTTCGATACTTATCCCTTTTTCTCGCGCTATGGCAAGAGAATTAACGGCGTTAATAATTTCAACATCTTTACCGTCACTCTGTGATTTTAACGCGCCTACCAAAAGATGGGCCGTGATAGGCTCAACGGGAACATTCAGGACGGTTCCATAATAGCGGACAGCCACTTCCTTTAACCGGCCGGCTTTAATCTGATTAAATAAGGTGCCGAGGCGCATAGCCAGTTCATAAAATGGAGCGATTATTGGCTGTAGTTCTTCGTCAACCGAGACATAATTCACGGCGTTCTTAGCGACATTTTTGTTAAAATATTCTATCATCTGCTGCAGAATCTGGTCAGCGACTTTGACCTGAGCTTCTTCCGTGGAAGCGCCAAGATGTGGTGTGGCCAGACAGTTTGGGTGTTTAGCCAGAGTGAAATCCGTGGGAGGTTCACTGCTGAAAACATCGATTGCGGCACATCCGACTTTCCCCGAATCCAAAGCGGCAATCAAATCTTTTTCATTGACAATCCCGCCGCGGGCGCAGTTTACGATCACAACACCGTCTTTGCAGAGTTTCAAGTTATTAGCATTAATCATATCAATGGTTTCAGGCATCTTTGGAGCATGTACAGATATAATATCGGATTTTTCCAGAAGCTGATCGAGGTCAACAAGTTTAACACCGAGGCGATCCGCTATTTCAGTGGTCAGAATCGGGTCGTATCCGATCAGATTTGCTCCAAAGGCGGATAAGCGTTTTGCGACTTCACGACCAATTTTTCCAAGTCCGATAATCCCGATGGTTTTCTCATACAACTCATGACCGATAAAAGATTTGCGGTCCCATTTTTCCTGCAGGATGGAAGCGTTGGCTTTTGGAATATTACGCAAAGCCGATAACATCAACGCTATTGAATGTTCCGTTGCCGCGATTGTATTGCCACCCGGAGTGTTCATTACAATAATGCCGCGTTTGGTAGCTTCTTTGGAATCAATATTGTCAACGCCTGCTCCCGCCCGTCCTATCACCTTTAATCTGGTGGCCTGTTCAAGGATATCGGCTGTGACCTTGGTGCGGCTGCGTACTATAAGCCCGTCATATTCCGGAATAATCTTTTTGAGATCATCCATGGGAATTCCGGATTTATTTTCAACGGTGATGCCTTCCTGATTATCGTATTTTGCCAGAATATCGGCCGGAAGGGAGTCGGACACAAGAATCTTATACATGACACACTCTCCTTATTCAGTGGAATTATCCCTTAATTTACATAGAAGCTGGTGAAAAAAGTTACATAGTACCCCTATCCAAGTCAAGCAAAATAAGATATATTACTCATTCAAATTCAATACGAATTTACCTGACATTAAATCATTAAAACTTGATTTAATTCTTGTGTAAACTTACCTTATATCGCAAAAATTTATTGTATTTCGGAAAGGGAGATAGATGAAATATAAAATAGGGGAGATGTCAGGGAAAGTATGGCAGGCTCTGCGACGGGACGGAGAAATGACACTTTCTCAGTTAAAAAAAGCTCTTTCGGCGGATTCGTTTCTGCTGAATGCGGCAATTGGATGGTTAGCCCGCGAAGATAAAATTGAAGTTGTTAAATATCGGAACACAGTTAAAATATATCTGAAAATCCCGATCTGATAACAATCATTTTTATTGAACGGCAATAGGGTATTTTCTCATTAAAACCCTTTATATGGTTTCATAAATGATGCTCGATATCCACACAATAATTATTTGTTAAGAACCGGATATTTCCTTTTTTGGTATTTTTGCGCGGTTGGTGCAATAATATAAAAGGCTTGACTTTAAAATCCATCTAATCTATTTTTCTTTTAGTTAGGTGCAACTTTCAAAGTCTGTCTAATGAAAAAAATCATTTTTTCTATACTTTTAGGATTTCTGTTTCATTCACCGATTTATTCTCAGATCGTAAATCGGATTATTATCAATGGGGTAATTAATCCGGTCGCCACAGAATATATTGCTAAATCCATCGACCGCGCCGAGGCGGATGAGGCTCAGCTTCTGGTAATAGAAATGGATACGCCCGGTGGTCTGATGAAAGCAATGCATGAAATTGTGAAAGCCATTCAGGCATCTGAAGTACCTGTCGCCGTTTATGTTTCTCCATCCGGCTCGCGGGCCGGGTCCGCCGGTGTGTTCATCACATATGCTGCTCATATCGCCGCTATGGCGCCATCAACCAATATTGGTTCTGCCCACCCGGTATTGGGTGGAGGCGGAGCGCAGCCCGATTCAGCAGATACAATGATTGAGAAAGTGACAAATGACGCGGTTGCCAAGATCCGGGCTGTTGCCGAAAAGAGGAAGAGAAATGCGGATTGGGCGGAAAGAGCAATTCGTGAGAGCGAGAATATAACGGAAACTGAAGCCCTAAAGCTAAATGTGATTGACTTTATTGTTCCTGATGTGGATTCTCTGCTATCAGTTGTTCATGGGAAATCGATAGCTCTTGACAACGGTTCGAATGTAATTCTGAATACGCGGGATGCCCGTGTTATAACCTATGAGATGAGTTGGCGGCAAAGATTGCTTGATACCATTACTGATCCGAATATCGCTTATCTTTTGATGATGCTGGGTTTCTATGGGATACTGTTTGAACTTTATAATCCCGGGAGCATATTACCGGGGGTGGTTGGCGGAATTTGTCTTATTCTTGGCTTCTACGCGCTTCAAACTCTGCCTGTAAATTATGCGGGATTGCTGTTAATCTTTTTTTCCATTGTTCTGTTCCTTTTAGAAATAAAAATTCCAAGTTACGGTTTGTTGAGCATCGGAGGGGTGGTGTCATTAGTTATGGGATCAGTCATGTTGTTCGATTCACCATTGCCGTTTCTAAGGGTATCTTGGGAAGTGATTGTGGGGGTCGTTGTAATAAGCGTATTGTTTTTCTTCTTTGCGATAACATTAGCGATAAAGACGCATCGAAAAAAACCTACGACCGGTTCTCAGGGTATGATCGGAGAAAAAGGGCTGGCTTTTACAGAAATCAATCCTGAAGGCACAGTTCAGATTCATGGTGAATTCTGGAGGGCTGCCAGTGATGCGAAAATCAAAAAAGGATCTAAAATAGAAGTCATCGAGTACGATGGCAAGGATTTGAAAGTAAAAGTAAAAGTTTTATAGGGAGGAATTATGCCTTTTGCCGCCAGTATTATCATATTTTTGTTTCTGATTCTTGCCAGCGCCATTCGGATATTGAAGGAATATGAGCGTGCTGTCATTTTTCGTTTGGGACGCCTTGTCGGGGGAAAAGGTCCGGGTCTTATTCTATTAATTCCATTCATCGATAAAATGGTAAAAGTAAGTCTGAGAACAGTAGTAATGGATGTTCCCCCGCAGGATGTGATTACAAAGGACAATGTGTCCGTTCAGGTGAATGCTGTTCTATATTTTCGTGTGGTTAATCCTGAAAAAAGTATTGTGGAAGTCGAAAATTATCTCTTCGCCACGTCACAGTTGTCGCAAACAACATTACGAAGCATCGTCGGGCAGGTGGAACTGGATGATCTGTTAATGGAAAGGGATAAGATTAATTTACGATTACAGGAAATTATTGACACACATTCAGATCCCTGGGGGATAAAAGTATCCCTCGTTGAAATCAAACATATCGATCTGCCCGAAGAGATGAAAAGAGCAATGGCGAAACAGGCGGAAGCGGAACGTGAGCGTCGCGCGAAAGTCATCGCGGCTGAAGGTGAATTCCAGGCATCTCATCAATTAACTCAAGCTGCAAAAGTGATTGATGAGCATCCATCCGCGCTACAGCTGCGTTTCCTGCAGACACTGGTCGAAATATCCGCAGAAAAAAATTCAACGACCATATTCCCTGTACCGCTTGATTTGTTCAGACCTTTCCTTGAAAAATATGAAAAAGAATCCAAATCAAAAAAATAATGCCGGCGCATCCCGGGAAATAATTAGAAAACAGAATCATAAACCTGCCCGAAGGCAGGTTTTTCTGTTTACCGGAAAAACAGAGATTGATTTATGAAAACAAATGAGAAAAAATTCAAACGTATTATTCTGACATTGATCACTATTTTGATTCTCAGCGGATGCAGTATGAACCGCATTGTTGTAAATCAAATGATCCCGGTTTTGAAAAACAGCGCCGACGCCTTGTATGAGGAGACAGACCTTAAGATAGCGGAACAGGCGTTAGCCTCCAATTTAAAATTACTGGAAGGCTTGCTGAAAAGCGATCCCAATAACAAAGAACTGCTGTTGCTAACGGCTGAAGGCTATGCGGGATACGCGCTGGGATTTACGGAAGATGAGGCGCCCGAAAGAGCAAAACAATTGTATCTGCGGAGCAGGGATTACGCGCTGAGAATATTAATGCAGGACAAAAATTTTGTGTCCGCCGAAAAAAAGGGACCCGAAGAGCTGAAAAAACTCCTGAATTCTTACAAAAATGATAAGGCACCGGCATTATTCTGGTATGGCTTCGGGTGGGCGGGTTACATTAATCTTTCACTGGATGATCCTGCGGCGCTTCTGAAGCTGCCGGCTGTTCAAATGATCATGGAAAGAGTGGAACAGCTGCAGCCCGATTATTTTAACGGCGCCGTGTATCTCTTCTTGGGGTCGGTTTATGGAATGAAACCAAGAATAATGGGTGGAGATCCGGAGAAGGCGAGATATTATTTTCAAAAAAATCTGGATATTACAAATGACCGGTTTATGCTCAGTTATTATTATCTCGCGAAATATTATGCCGCTAAGATCCTGGATGTAGAACTTTTTGATAATTTTCTGAACAAAGTCACCTCAGCGCCGGTTGATATTTATCCGGGTATGCAGCTCTTGACGCAGATCGCGAAAAAGAAAATCGAATACCTTAACTCACAAAGACAGCAAATTTTTTAACCGGTCAAACAGATTGACAAAAGGATGGATTTGATAATGAAAAAAATGAGAATTCTGATATTCCTGCTGTTTGCATTTAATATCGTTTATGGTCAGAATGCAACCATAAAATTCGCGACTTTGGCGCCGGACGGCTCGACCTGGATGACAATCATGAAAGATTTCAGCAGCGAGATTGAAAAATTGACCAACGGGCAGGTAAAATTCAAAATATATCCGGGCGGCGTGCAGGGGGACGATAAGGATGTACTCCGGAAAATGAGAATCAATCAGCTCCATAGCGCCGGTTTTACGGGTGTGGGACTGGGTGAAATCTTACCGGAAGTACGAATACTCGATTCCCCGTTTTTATTCCGGAATCATGAAGAGGTAGATTATGTGTCCGGAAAATTTTTTGATCGGTTTGCCAAAGGGTTTGAGGAGAAGGGCTATATTCTTCTTGGATGGGCTGAAGTTGGATTTGTTTACATCTATACGAATAAACCGGTTCATGACGCGGGGGATTTGAAAGGCGTAAAGATGTGGATGTGGGAAGGGGATCCGCTGGCGGAGGCGACATTTAAAGCTTTTGATGTGAACGCGATCCCGCTTTCCGTTACCGACGTGATGACTTCACTGCAAACGGGTCTGATAGACGGTGTCTATATTTCACCTTTGGCCTGCGTAGGATTTCAATGGTTTACAAAAGTTAAATATGTGCTCGATGTTCCTTTGGCGAATTCAAACGGCGCGGTTCTAATCTCAAAAAAAATATTCGAAAAGCTGAGTCCTGAACAGCAAAAGATTGTTCGTGAAACAGGAATAAAATATTTTACTGAACTGGTTCGATTGAGCCGCCGGGATAATCAAAAGTCTATCGATGAAATGTTGAAATACGGTATCAAAAGGGAAAAAATCGGAGATCCGGAAATTTTATCGAAGTTCGAAGAAATAGGCAAGAAGGCAAGACGGGATCTGGTGGGGAGATTATATGACGAAACCCTGCTAAATGACGTCGAAGCCGCGGTGCTGGAATATCGAAAAAGCAAATAAACGTGATCTGTCGATGGAAAAATAATGGGAGAAAATAATGCGGCGGGATGAATTGACAGGATATTTGAATGATTATTTACAAATAGACAGCTTTAAGGATTATGGTCCGAACGGCTGTCAGGTTGAAGGATGCCGGGATGTAAAAAAAATCGTAACCGGTGTGAGCGCCTGTGTTGAGTTGTTCGAAAAAGCCATCGAAAAAAAAGCGGATGCTGTTCTGGTTCATCATGGAATCATCTGGAATTTTGAACGGCCGGTTTACAGGGGAGGCTATAAAAAGAGAGTAAAGATGCTGCTGGATAATGATATCAATCTTTTTGCTTATCATCTGCCGCTTGATGCTCATGTGGAAGTAGGGAATAATATTCGGCTGGCACAAATCCTCGGTCTGAAAACCCTGGAACCATTTGGCGACTACAACGGTACTTTTATTGGCTATAAAGGGGAAATCAGCGGCTTAGAAGCAATGGATGTTTTTGATCTCATAAAATCAAGAATCAATCAGGATGCCGTCATTTTTCCGTTTGGTCCGGATATAATCCGCACGGTTGGGATTATCAGCGGTGGCGCGCAGAAGGAGGTCAAACAGGCGGTGCTGCAGGGGCTGGACCTTTACATAACCGGGGAAGTCAGTGAACACATTTTGCATTATGTCAAGGAAGAAGGCATTCATTTTGTCGCTGCCGGACATCACGCGACAGAGCGATTTGGCGTCATAGCACTCGGTGAGCATTTAAATGAAAAATTTGGTGTGGATGTGGAATTTGTAGATGTTCCAAATCCTGTCTGATCGGCTGAATAAATCATATTCAGGTCTGATAAACAGTATATTCAGACAACATTGGAAGAATGCAAAGCAATGTGAGAAAACCGAGACGTCTTTCCCGCGCGGATTAAAAAAGTCAGCTTGTAATGATACCCATTATTTTTGCAGACAACCGGAATTCAGCTGCCGGATCAATGCCTGGTCGGCTTCCGGAAATTGAAATTTGTGCAGTTCGGATAAGGGAATCCATTTAAAATCATCAACTTCGAGTGGGATAATTTGCTGGAAAGGATCGATCAGAGTGCTGTTGTAAAAGAGTATCTCCACAATTTTTACATCATAATCAAATGTACTGCTCCAGAATAATTCATCCACGCGTATATCCAAATCAACTTCTTCTTTGATCTCTCTTCTCAAAGCTTCATCAGAAGTTTCATCTTTTTCGACCCGGCCTCCGGGAAATTCCCAATAACCTCCGAGATGACTGTCTTTTTGGCGCTGTGTGATCAGAATCTGTCCCGATTCATTAAAAATAAGAGCGGCCACAACCTTTATACGCGGTTTCATTTATTAATTATATTTTCCTGTCAGTTTTTCCAGTGCCATTTGAGCCGGCTTATATTCAGGGTTTTCTGTGATTGCCTTCTGATAATAGCGTAATGCTTTGTTCCAGTCGCCTTTTTGTTCATAAACGCGTCCCAGATTTATATTCGGGAAGCAGTAATTCTCATAATTTGGGGCATGCAACGCCTTTTCCAGCCAGTCAACAGCTTCAGTATACTTTTTTTGCTGGATCAGATAAGCGCCGATATCATTGTAGGGATTACCAAAAGAAGGGTCCAGCTTAATGGCATTTTTACATTCATCAATCGCGCGGTCATAAAGACCTTTCATACTGAAAATCCATCCAAGAAAAGTATGCGCTTTGGCAGTGGGTAAAAATTCAATAGAGCGCTTATAAAATTTGGAAGCTCTGTCAAGATGACCGCTCATTTGCAGAATGTAACCCTTTTCAAAAAACTCACGCGATATCGCAGCTTTTTCAGAGTCTTTATATTTTTTCATACAGATTATAACAAAATTACCGAAATGAACATTCCGGTAATTTACCGGTATTTATCTTAATAATTCGGATACGGAACGCTTGGTGTTTATATGGTAAATCACATTTGCAAACAATGGTGAGATAGATACTTCATCATACCAGAGATTATTTTTTGTGAATTCTTCACCATGAAACACAGCATCCGTGCCGATTACCCTGCTGATTAATCCGTCTTCATATGCTTCGGTTAAAAGTTGAGTCGCGTTGCCGTTAAAAAATGGCAGGCTGCAAGCCACATATATATCTTTCGCGCCGTTTTCCTTTAATAATTTTGCGGCATTGATTATCGTTCCACCGGTGCTGATCATGTCATCGGGAATAAGGACATTCTTGCCGGTTACATTTCCCACCAGTCTCATGCTTTCGATACTGCTTGGTTTGGAATAATCTCTTGATTTGTCAACAATGGCCAGGCCGCCATGCAGTTTTTTTGAGTAAAACCGTGCTTTTTCCGCGCCGCCCACATCGGCTGATGTAATCACAATATCTTCCGTGTTATAATTATCCATAATGTGTTGAATAATTGTGTGTGACGCGTGTAGATCTTCCAGTTTTGCCTTGCTGAAAAATCCCATGATCGCTTCGGAATGAACATCGAGTGTTATAACCCTGTTCGCTCCTGAGACTTCCAGGAAACTCGCAATCTGTTTAGCGGTGATCCCTTCACGGGTTTTTTTACGTTCCTGCCTGGAGTAGGGATATTGCGGAATTACGACGGTAATTGAATCCGCGTCCGACTGAAATGCGGCATGAACCGCTGTTAAAAGGGACATCAGATTATCATTTATTGATTTATTTGAAAGGGGATCGTCAAAACACTGGACGATATAATGATCATCTCCGCGAATATTTTCCTTAATAACTGTTTTGATTTCTCCGTTTGGAAAGGTCACTTCTTCGGTATTGATCAGTCGCAGCGGCATGTTGTCGCCCTGATTACGCATGATCGCGTTCAGCGAGTTGATAATCCGTTGGGCGAGCTGGCGTCCTGACTCACAGGACATCACGCTCAAAGCGCCGCGCGCGCCTTTCTTTTTTGAGATGCTTGATGTGCTCAATTTATACTCCTTGTGCTGAATAAACAGGTTTAAAAAACGGGAAATCTTTCTGAACACGCTCTGCGAGCTGCGAATGTATCTTCCCGTTGGAAGCCACCACATAGGTATTGTTCAGAAAATAAGGCTGATTCCAGAAATCAGTCATTCTGCCGCCGGCTTCTTTTATCAGAATTGCCCCCGCGGCCATATCCCATGGACTTAAACCCAGTTCCCAGTACCCGTCAAAACGTCCCGCCGCGACATAAGCAAGATCAATTGCCGCTGAACCAAGTCTGCGGATACCGTTGCAGTCATTAAATATTTTTTCAAAAGATTTTAAATAGTCGGGTAAAAACTGTTTGGATTTAAAAGGAAATCCTGTGGCAATGATGGAATCCGAGAGATTCTCATTGTCGGTGACCCGTATTCTCCGGTCATTCAGAAAAGCGCCTTTGTCCTTTTCTGCCCAGAACATTTCTTCACGGATGGGATCATAAACAATACCCAGGATCATTTCACCCTCGAACTGAAGACCGATCGAGACTGAGAATACAGGAATCCCGCAAATGTAATTCCGCGTACCGTCGAGCGGATCGATAATCCACCTATAAGGGCTGTCCTGATTGATTTCACCGCCTTCTTCGGCCAGAATGTTATGATCCGGCCATGCGTCCTGAATCACGGACAGGATTGCTTTTTCTGAGTTTTCGTCAACAAAACTCAGAAAGTCGTTTTTTGTTTTTTCACGGATATGATTTTTTTCAAGATTTCCAAAATGTTGTGTCAGAATTTTTCCCGCTTCAAGTGCGGCCTTTTTTGCTGTATTGATCATTTTATTCCGTCTGTGATTTTTTGATTATACTGATAACGGGGTCATGCAGTAAACCATTGGTGACAATGACACCGTGATTTTCATGCATTTTCCTGCCGTGATTAAATTGGAGCGGTTTGCCGTTCATATCGCTGATTTCGCCGCCGGCTTCTGTGACAATGACGGCGCCCGCGGCATGATCCCATATTTTTTCCCGGTAGTCGGGCTGATTGGCGTTCGGTAGTCTTAAATATACATCCGCTTTTCCCTGAGCAAGAACCGCGTACTTTACCTGACTGTCAATCCTGACCGATTTAGCCTGCTCACCAAACGTGGTCATAATCCGGCCCTGCAGCCCATGATTCGCGTGAGCGGCCTCCACGCTTTCTAAAAATCTGATTTCATCTCCCTGCGCATTTTTGGAAACATGAATCTTACGGATCTCTCCTCCTTCCAGAGGCCTGATGAAAGCGCCACCGTCCTTAAATCCGTAAACAATCGATCCGTCGCCGGAAATGTCATCATTTGGAGAAAGATTCGGACAGCCGAGAACACCAAGAACGATTTTGCCGTCTTTAATGAGAGCCAATGCAACGGCATATTGCTCCCCTCTTAAAAATCCTTTCGTCCCGTCAATCGGGTCTAATGTCCAGAATAATTTGCCGGGACTCCCGTTGCCGATATCGATGGCGTCAACAATATCATCTTTCTGCCATCCGGGAAGATAATCGGCGATTTTATCAAGAAGCGCCGGATTTGCGCCGTTTCTTAAATCACCCGCGCTTTCTTCTCCCACAACCGGAATTTCAGGAAAATGCTCATTTAAAATACTGCAAATGACCGCCTGAGACGCAAAGTCGGCTACAGTCACCGGACTTTTATCTTTCTTGATCAATGTATCTTCGGTGACAAGATTAAACTGAATCTGACTACAGACTTTTGACGCAGCTTTAACGGCATCAATGGCAATATTGAGATAATTTTTCATTGATCGGAAATACCCTTATTAATCGTGGTGTTCTCACGCGCAAAATTACGTTCATAATACGGATAATGCAATTTTGATTAGAAGGAAGATAGAGAAAAATTAGAATTTTTTTTCATGACAGCAGATTTAACTTATTTCTCTGATCAAAGCCGGTCTGAACTATGATTTACCGGATTAACATGATTACCCTGATTCCAACTTTTTATTCATAGTCATCATTTAATCATAAAAACCCGCCAGAGGCGGGCAGATCACAGTTCAGACATTCTCTTCTCATTTCAGATATTTTTAATGTTCCTTAAAAATCTTCTCACCGGCGCGGATTGAAAGGGTCAGCCGGTTCTCAAGGGGAGGAATCGCGCAGCTGTAGCGGTCACTGTATGCGCAGTATGGGCTGTAGGCATAGTTAAAATCGACGAGATACATGTTCTCACCGGACTCCTTCATATCCACATACCGGCCGCCGCCGTATGTTTCTTCATCAGAAGTATCATCCCAGAAGCCAAGAAACAGATGATCGGATTGTCCCGGTCTGGACGCCAGGATTTTATATATCTCCAGGCGGCTTTCGATGCCGTCCTTTTTAAATTCAAAATATCCGTATTTCAGAGCCTTGCGCACATCGCCTTGTCGTGTCCCCATAATCTGCGCGCTGTCGGGATCAGGATAGGTATGAATAGGGCCTTCAAACCGGAATTCGTAGTTGTAGGGATAATAATGAAGACCCTCAAAAACGGCTTTGTCAACCGGAGTAAGTGGGGACCATTCCTGTGTCAGAAAATCATTATCCTTTTCCGCGACATAGGTTTGGAACTCATTTTTTAAAGAATCAATTTGAGCGGAGGTAAGGTTCGTTCTGGTTTTGTTTTCTTTGCAGGCAAAGATCAGCAGAAATAACACAAAAAGCACGAATATCTTTTTCATAATAATCTCCGGTTGGGTTTGTTGTATGGATTTAAAGATCAGCAAAGGCCCGATTATTGTCAAGTGATCAATTTATTTTCATGATAATATTGGATGTGAAATCCGCGATTATATTGGTCCCCGGTTTTAATTGGAGCGTGGACTGATATCAATCCTTCAGTTAATGATCAGATGCAGGTGTCGTGGGTTGTGAATTAAATTTTTATTTTCATCTCATTCACAAAATTACTTATATTAAATGCCTTTATTACTATTCTGTCAAGGTTTGACCATTAATTTGAACGGAACCCAAATGCCGGAAGTAGTATATTCTGATCCTTTAGTAGAAATCCGCTTTAATAAGATCATATTCAAAATGTATTATTTTCCCACCGGCGCTAAACATCTCTCGTTTTCAGAGATTAAAAACATTGTTGTAAAGGAGCCTTCGCTCTTAAGCGGAAAATGGAGAATATTTGGATCCGGGGATTTTAAAACATGGTTTCCGTGCGATTTTAAAAGACCGGAGAGAGATAAAATTTTTATTTTAACCCGCGCAAAGGGCTGGTGGCGGATTGGTTTTACCGTTGAAGATTCAGAGCGTGTAATAAAAATCTTTAAGGATCAAGGCTTGCTTTATGAGTTCCAGCCAACCTGAGATCATTTAATAATAAAAACATTAATATAACGACGAAATGAGGGGAGTTTACCCATGGATGTCGAAAGAGGGCAGTGGAGTTCTAAAATTGGATTTATATTCGCGGCGGCGGGATCGGCGATCGGTTTGGGCAATATCTGGCGTTTTCCCTATATCGTCGGTGAAAACGGCGGGGCCGCGTTTGTCCTGATATATATCCTTTTTGTGTTTGTGATCGGTTTGCCGTATATGTTTGCCGAACTGGCGCTCGGACGATCGGTTCAGCGGAATCCGGTCGGCGCAATCAAGGCGATCAAGCCGAATTCTCCCTGGAAATGGGTGGGATTTCTTGGTGTATTTACGGGTGTTGGTATCTTGTCTTTTTATGGCGTAATTGCCGGATGGACGATCGCCTATATATATAAAATGATTTCGGGAAATGTGGGAGACTTCAGTCAGTTTATATCAGACCCGTGGGCGGTCAGTCTTTTGTTTGCCTTATTCCTGGGAATCACATCAATCATAGTTTACGGAGGCGTCTCCGGCGGGATTGAAAAGTGGTCAAAAATACTGATGCCGGTTTTCTTTATTCTGATCATTGGTTTAATCATTTACGCGAACACCCTCGAAGGCTCGATGAAGGGGCTGGAATTTTATCTGAAGCCCGATTTCTCAAAAATCACAGGAAAAATAATGCTGGCCGCGCTGGGGCAGGCATTCTTCTCGTTGAGTTTGGGAATGGGATTAATGATCACCTACGGAAGTTATTTATCAAAAAAAGAAAATATCGTTTCATCCGGTTTCTACATCGGTATTTTTGATACGATGATTGCGATTATGGCCGGCCTGGTAATCTTTCCCGCCTTGTTTTCTATGGGCGAAAGTCCTGCGGCGGGTCCGTCACTGGTATTTGTCATTTTTCCAAAACTGTTTGTCCAAATGCCCGGCGGATTAATTGTCGGGGCCTTTTTCTTTTTATTGCTTTCTGTCGCCGCGTTAACTTCCACGATTTCATTGCTGGAAGTACCGGTCGCCTTTATGGTTGATGAAAAAAAAGTCAGCCGGAAAAAAATTTTCTGGGCAGTCGCCGCGATTACTATTATAATTGTACTGCCATCAGCTCTTTCCCAGGGAGCGAGTGAATATTTCTCAAATTTCGGCTGGCTGCCCGCGAGATTGACTTCACCGGATTTTCTGAGTCATATGAGTTTTATTTTTGGTGATTTTTCCCTGGCATTCGGCGCTTTTTGCCTCTCCATTTTTGTCGGCTGGATCTGGGGCGCTGATAAAGCCGCGGATGAAATTCAACTGGGTGGATCGTCTTTTGCCAAAACAAGAAATATCTGGATATTCATGATCCGTTATTTTATACCTGTAGTCATCTTTGTCATCCTGTTGAATTTGTTCGGCATCTTTAACTGAGAAAATATCATTTTAAAATACGATCCCCGAATATTAAGGGTTTTGTAAGAATCTGCCGGTGGAGAATTTCTCTAAAGAAGAAAGGACTTTATGAGCTTTTTTGATAAATTTCTTTTATGGACAACTGAACTTGATCTGATCATGTGGGGCCCGGCGATGATTACGCTTTTGCTCGGAACCGGAATCTACCTGACCATCCGTACGCGCGGCCTGCAGTTCACTCAATTCTGGAAGTCATTAAAGCTTGTTTTCTCAAAAGAATCTCGTTCGGAAGAGGGCATGGGCGATATTTCACCCTTCGCCGCGTTAATGACTGCTCTGGCGGCAACAGTGGGCAACGGTAATATTGCAGGCGTTGCAACGGCTATCGCCATCGGCGGACCGGGCGCTCCGGTATTTATGTGGATTGCCGGAATTTTTGGTATGGCGACGAAATACGCCGAAGGTTTTCTGGGGGTTTATTACCGGGAAGTGGCGCCAAACGGGACAATGGCCGGCGGTCCGATGTACTATGTTAAGAATGGTTTGAAAAATAAAAAACTGGGACGGATCCTCGGGGGAGCCTTTGCCGTCTGCGGGGCGATCGCCTGTCTGATCGGTACCGGTAATATGGCACAGTCTAATTCAATGGTTATATCCCTGGCGAATAGTTTTAACAATATTTTCCACGGCGGTGTCGCGGGCGAACAGGCGCCGGCGGTCTATTATTATGTTCTTGGTTTATTGATCGCGGTTTTGGTGGGCATGGTCATTATCGGAGGTATAAAGAAGATTGGGCGTGTTTCGGAAAAGCTCGTTCCCGCGATGATCGTATTTTATATAACAGCGGCTCTGTTTGTGATTATCGCAAATATTAGCCATGTTCCGGAAGCGTTCGCGGTGATATTCAAATCCGCCTTTGGTCTGCAGCCTATGGTGGGAGCCACCGTGGGACTTGCGATTCAAAACGGTGTCAGCAGGGGACTGCTGTCCAATGAAGCCGGTTTAGGATCAGCGGCAATCGCGCAGGGGGCATCGGCATCGGAAGAACCGGCAAAAAACGGACTTATCGCCATGACCGGCGTGTTCATCGATACCATTCTGGTGAATTCGATGACAACCCTGACCATCGTTCTCACCGGCGCTTATATGCAGACACAGGCCTGGCAGGGGATGGACGCGGCAAATAATATCACAAGCATTCTTGTTACCCAGAAAGCGTTCAACACGGTGATACCATTCGGGCTTGGCGGGACGATTATCGCGGTGGCCTCCTTTCTGTTCGGTTATACCACATTGCTGGGATGGTCCTATTATGGTGAAAAGTGTATCGAATATCTCGGGGGAGATAAAGTGATAATGCCGTATCGCTATACATTTATCGCTTTCCTGTTTTTCGGCGCCATCTTAACGCCGATCGCCGGTGAAAGCTTCAATTACCTGAACATTGTCTGGAATCTCGGTAATATCGGTAACGCGTTGATGGCAATACCTAATCTGGTCGGCCTGATCATACTGACCGGGACCGTAGCTACCATCTCACGTGAGCGGCTGCAGGCCGGAAAAATGTAACATTGCCGGGTGTACGTGGAATAAAAAGTGCGTGGTTTTCAGGAATAATTTACCGCCGAACATCTTTGTAATGACTTGATGTCGTGTTTGACTGTCAGGTTCTCCCTGCTTAACTTAGGCGTATCCAAAAAAATCGACGATAAATACGGAGTTTTAATATCAAAGATCTGATCAGACAAATGTGGCCGTATTTGATGCGATACAAAAAACGGCTGCTTTTCGGATTTATGTTTATTGTTTCAGGTAACTTTGTGCAAATCATAAACCCGCAGATTATCCGTATGGCAATTGATTATTTTAAAGAAGATATTGTCATGTCGAAGCTGCTGACTTTTGCGGGACTGGTTATTCTGGTGACATTTGTAAACGGAATCTTCCGTTTTTTGATGCGCCGCACGGTTATTGTGGTCTCGCGATTTATCGAAAACGATTTGCGGAATGATCTGCTCACCAAGCTTCAGACACTATCAAGCACCTGGTTTCAAACTACAGGAACGGGCGATATCATGTCGCGTCTGACCAATGACCTGAACTCCATCCGCTCCGTTCTTGGTCCGGGTATCATGTATTCCGTCAATACATTCACTACATTTGTTTTTGTCATTATAATGATGCTCAAAATAAATTCAACGCTGACAATGATTGCCTTGCTGCCGGTACCGATTATGGCCGTGATGGTAAACCGTTTTGGTCAGCAGATTCATAAGAGATATCTGGCCGTTCAAAATCATTTCGGCATGATCAGCACCAAGGCGCAGGAAAATTTGGCGGGTATGCGGATCGTAAAATCGTATGTGCTTGAAGAGAGCGAAATAAAAGATTTTAACAGTCTGAATAAAGAATATATCAAAAAAAATATGGATTATGCCCGAGCTTACGCCGGATTCCATCCATCAATGATGTTAATCGTCGGACTGAGCACCGCGGTGATTCTGTTTTTCGGCGGACAACTCATAATTAAAAATGTGATTACTCTTGGGGAATTTGTGGCGTTCAGTCTGTATCTTGGTATGCTTGTCTGGCCGTCCATAGCTTTGGGATGGGTGGCGGGTATCTTCATGCAGGGAACGGCCGCTTTAAAACGGTTAAACCATATCACACAGGCGCGGCCCGATATTGTTGACAGGCCTGATGTGCTGACGGTAAAAACAATCCACGGCCGCGTTGAACTGAAGAATCTCGACTTTAAATATCCCGGGAATGAGGAACAGGTATTATCCGATATCAATCTGAATATCGGAGAAGGACAGATTATCGCGGTGGTCGGCCGTACCGGTTCGGGTAAATCAACCCTGATCCATCTGCTTACCCGGACCTATAATCCGCCCGCAGATACGGTTTTTATTGATGGTAACGATATCCATCGTGTTCCTGTGGCAATATTGAGAGAATTTACAGGATATATACCCCAGGATACGTTTCTGTTTTCCGATACTATTCGGAATAATATAGCTTTCGGCGTGAATGACGTGTCACAGGAGGAAATTGAGTGGGCGGCGCGGATGGCTCAGATGCATGACAGCATCATCGAATTTCCCAACGGATATGATACAATCCTCGGAGAACGGGGAATCAATATTTCCGGCGGGCAGAAACAGCGTATAAGCCTGGCGCGCGCTATTTTGAAACATCCGCGCATCCTGCTGTTGGATGATGCCCTTTCAGCGGTGGATACGGTGACGGAAGAAGCGATTCTCACCAATCTCAGAACCGTGATGCAGGATAAAACCTGCCTGTGGGTTTCCCACCGGATTTCCTCAATCATGAACGCGGATTATATTATCGTTTTGGATAATGGCCGCATTATAGAACAGGGCACGCACGATGAACTGCTGGAGATCAACGGATTATATGCCGATCTGTTTGAGAAACAGCAGCTTGAAGCCTCGCTGGAAATGACAGAATGAACACATATTCAATCTTATAAAAGCTCTCAATCAGAAAAGGAACAGCGAGTTGCGAATCACTCTATCTCTTATCACTCTGCTCACGATCAATCTTTTCGCGCAGAAAAATTATCAGAAAATTCATGACCGGGCACTTGTTGTAGATATGCACACCGATGTTCTGCTCCGCCATCTACGGGGAGAAGATATCGAACATTATTCGCTGAAAGGTCAGGTTGATCTTGACAGGCTGCGCATAGGCGGGGTGGACGCGGTGTTTTTTGCCGTCTGGCCCGATCCGCGTCATGTGTCGCCCGAACAAATGTTTGATACTACCATGGCTATGATCGATACCCTTCATCAGATATTCGGGCGTAATGATGATAAAATCATGTTTACCGATTCGCCGGAACAATTGCAGCGCGCGCTTGATGTAAAAAAAACCGCCGCATTTATCGGCGTTGAAGGCGGGACGGCCATTGAAAATGACCTGAATAAACTAAACGATTTATATAATCGCGGCGCGCGATATCTCGGACTCACCTGGAATAACAGCGCCGATTGGGCAACCTCCGCTCGGGATGAGACCAATCCCGCCTGGCAGGGACACCGCGGACTGACGGCATTTGGCAAAGAAGTCATCCTGCGTATGAATGAGCTGGGTATGATCATCGATCTTTCCCACTCCGGTGAACAGACTTTTTATGATGTGCTGGCTATATCAAAAAAGCCGGTGATCGCTTCCCATTCATCGGTTTACGCCATTTGTCCCCATTACCGGAATCTGAATGATGATCAAATCCGCGCGCTTGCAAAAAACGGCGGGGTCATGTTTATCAATTTTTATCCCGGTTTCCTGGTGGATGGTTTTGACGGGATTTACAGACAGTCCAGAAAAGACGCGGACGCCATAGAAGATTCACTAAAATCGGTTGGATCTGATGAAGCATTTGACCGCGCGGCGTTTATACACAGCCGTATCGATTCCCTATATCCCGGTGTAAGCGTCATCGCCGATCATATTGACTATGTGGTACAACTGGTGGGCGATGATTATGTGGGGCTTGGTTCCGATTTTGACGGCATATCGATTCCCCCGGCGGGACTGGAAAATGTTTCCAAAATGCCGACTATCACCCGGGAGCTGCTGCGCAGGGGGTACAGCGAAGATTCCATCCGCAAGATCCTGGGCGGGAATTTTGAGAGAGTCTTAAGAAAAGTAGGAAGTAAGAAGTAAGAAGTAGGAAGTTAAGATAAAAGAAAAAAGATAAAAGAAAAAAGAATTAGAACAAGCCGTTTCCCCCTGCCAAAGGGGGACTAAGGGGGGTGTTCAGAAAGCGAAGCAGGAAGTAGGAAGTAAGAAGTAGGAAGTTGAAGAGCGTTGAGAGTTAAGTGTTATGAGTTAAGAGTTGGGGTATGATGCCCGAAAGCACAATATAAATTGTCCGGCATACATTCCCCGACGTGACACAAAGCATCTTTAAAATTCTTGATTATATAATAAGCTCCGTAGGAGCTATATCTTTGTAGAAAAAGAATGAAACAATACCAATTAAGCTCCATCGGAGCGAAACATTATGCCAGACGCTTACACCGTAATGACCCGGGATGGATTAATGAACTAATCTATCGCCCCTACAGGGCTTCCTGTATTTTCTAAAAAATCAATACCTACAAATATGCTGCTCCTACGGAGCTTTGACCGCCGGAATTAAAAATAGCAACCGACTCAGGCAAAATGATATCCCTGATCATAATTATTTCCTGGCTTATTTTAAATAAACTTACTAACAGACAGGATGACCGTTTTCAAAGAATGTGTTAGTCATCGGGCCACAGGATTAACCGTTAAAAATCGTATGTCAGTTATAGCTTCAATGGTAATAAACGCGAAGATACTTTAAAATCATATAACATTACTTACCCGGGAATGGCTTCTACCGGATGGGAATGAGTTTTACCAAGTTAGGAATGGTATATTACCGTTATTTGATAACTATTACACACTTAACTCTTATCGCTTTTTAATTTCCCACTTCCTACTTCCTATATTGATCACAGAAACAACCCCCTTAGTCCCCCTTTAGAAGGGGAAACAGCTTGTTCTTCCTCTTTTTTCTTTTATCTTTTTTCTTAAGTGGTGGGCATCGGTGAGATGGTAGTTAAAAAAAAGGCTGCCACGATAATTAGCGGCAGCCTTTTTTATAATAAAGATCGGGATTACATGTTGTCGACGATCGCTTTAGCGAACTCGGATGTTTTCAGCTTGGTGGCGCCATCCATCTGACGGTGGAAATCGTATGTAACCGTCTTGTTAGTTATGGCTTTTTCCAGGCCGCTGACAATCAGATCGGCCACTTCCTGCCAGCCCATGTATTCAAACATCAGCACGCCGGAAAGAATTACCGAACCGGGGTTCACCTGATCCAGATTCGCGTATTTTGGGGCGGTGCCGTGGGTGGCTTCAAAAATAGCGTGTCCGGAGATATAATTGATATTGGCGCCCGGAGCGATACCGATTCCGCCTACCTGCGCGGCAAGAGCGTCGGACAGATAATCGCCGTTCAGATTCATGGTGGCAACCACATCAAATTCATCAGCGCGGGTTAAAACCTGCTGCAGGGTGATATCCGCGATGGTATCTTTGAGCATCAGTTTGCTTTTGTACTGACCATTGCCGTGTGTCGGCATCAGTTTTAACGCGACTTCCACTTCGGTACGGATATCCAGCTTCTGTTTATCGGTCATCATGTCGTAACCTGGTTCAATCATTTTTGCGTTTTCTTCAACCGAAAGTTTGGCATTGCCGTCTTTGTTGCCGATAATCCAGCTTTCGCGCTGTGTTACTACCTGAGTACGGTAATCTTTCACACCGACTGCATAACCCCAGGTTTTGAAAGCGCCTTCGGTAAATTTCATGATGTTGCCTTTGTGTACAATGGTCAGCGATTTGCGTTTATGTTCCAGCGCGTATTCGACTGCCGCTTTGACAAGCCGTTCGGAACCTTCCTTAGAAACGGGTTTAATACCGATACCGGAAGTTTCGGGAAAACGGATGTTTTTTACACCCATTTCTTTCTGCAGGAAATCGATCATTTTTTTAACATCGGCAGTACCTTCGGCCCATTCGATTCCGGCGTAAATATCTTCAGTGTTTTCACGGAAAATCACCATATCCACTTTTTCGGGATGTTTTACAGGGGAAGGAACACCCTTGAAATAACGTACGGGACGCAGACAAACGTACAGATCAAGTATCTGACGCAGCGCCACGTTTAAAGAACGGAATCCGCCGCCGATCGGGGTCGTCAATGGACCTTTGATTCCGACGAGATATTCCTTGAATGCTGTAACTGTATCTTCCGGGAGCCAGTCACCAAATTTTTTAAACGCCTTTTCACCGGCATATACTTCAAACCATTCAATTTTACGTTTTCCTTTGTATGCTTTTTCGACCGCCTTGTCAAAAACATACTGAGAAGCGCGCCAAATATCGGGTCCGGTGCCGTCACCTTCGATGAAGGGAATTATAGGATTATCAGGAACGTTTAGCTTTTTGTTCTCAATTGAAATACTTTTACCGGCAGATGGGGCGGTGAGATTTTTAAATTTCAATTTTATTTCTCCTTGCTTGTTAATGAACATTTCTGGTGGTCAGATAAATTAAGAAATGATTCCGGTAAAAACAATTGATTTCACCCGGCTTTTTTTATTTGACAGATGGGCAGACGTAGTGTAAATTTTCAGAAACAGTTTAAGGATTAAAATTGGCTGAAAGATTTCAAAAAACGTATATATCGGCTCGGGAATTTGTGAGCTCCTGGGAAAAAGAAGTTTACGAACTAAACAATCTGGATTACTTCATTTTCCTGCTTATCAACGATCTGGGATCGGTGATCGAAAAGGAGTTCTTTTCTGATCCGGCGCATGTAACACGTTTATACCTTGGCAGTGAAGACATCGGCACGCTGGCTTTTAATATTGGCGACAGCCTGCAGATGTTTCTTGAAAAAAACTGCTTCGGCGCCTGTTCATTAGGCTGTCCGGGTAAAATGAACGAAGTATTAAGCATTGATGAACTGACCGAAAGAAAATCATTCATAAGTGAGCTGAATCTGAAACCAGGTG
>JBFXGD010000017.1:0-38963 GCA_050178385.1 Calditrichaceae bacterium | reverse complement strand
TGAAAAAACGCGTGGAGATCGCAAAAAACATTGACTATTTGCGAAACGTTGTACTTGATTCTACAACCAAGGAAGCATCCGGAGACCATTCATCCTATTCATATCATATGGCGGATCAGGGAACGGATGCCATGGAACGGGAGAAAGCTTTCTTATTTGCATCACGAGACGAGAAGTATCTAAAACAAATCGATGACGCGCTGAGCCGTATCGACAACAAGACATTCGGTATTTGCCGTTCCTGTGGTGAAAAGATTGGTCATGAAAGACTTGAGGCTGTCCCGACAACTACAATTTGTTTTAACTGTAAAGTGGCTGAATCGAAAAGAAGATAAGAAAGCTAATTGGAAAAAATGTATAAAAAAATTTCACTGACTTTCATGGCTCTTACCATCGCAAGTATTGTTATACTCGATCAGGTCACAAAACTTATTACAAAGACATCAATGTATTTGGGCGAATCCATACCGGTTATCGGTAATTTTTTTCGATTTACCTATGTTGAAAATCCGGGAATCGCGTTTGGAGTCCGAATAGGCAATCCGGTTGTTTTTATGGGGCTTTCGTTCTTTGCGGCCGGTCTCGTCTTCTATTATCTTTACCGTTTCAGGAATGAAGGGTGGCCCGTGCAGTTGTCACTTTCTTTTATATCTGCGGGTGCCATAGGTAATCTTGTTGACCGCGTGATTTACGGCAGAGTAATCGATTTTATGGACTTCGAATTTTTTGATATTAATATTCCTCCATTTTCTTTGTTTAAGTTTCAGTTTCATGGTTATGGAATGGAGCGCTGGCCCGTTTTTAATGTCGCGGATATGGCGGTGACGGGCGGAATGATTCTTCTCCTGGTTTATATGCTGTTTTTGCCAAATCCCGTTACAGTTTATCAGAAAACTATTTCTGAATCTTCAAATGGTTAAATTTAAAGAACTGAAAATCGAATCTCATTTTTCCGGAAAACGTCTTGATCATTTTCTTACGGAAAAATTTATTGATGAATCAAGATCTCATCTGTCAAAACTTATCAAGGGCGGATTTGTAAAGGTAAATGGTCAAACGGTTAAAAGCGGTTATATACTTTCGGAAAATGATCATATAAGCATTGAATTTCACGAAGAAAGTACGGATCTCTCACCGGCTGATATACCTCTGGAAATCATCTTTGAAGACAATGACATCATTGTTATTAATAAACCTGCCGGAATGACGGTGCATCCTGGTAAAGGCACTGCCGGTGATACTCTTGTGAACGCGTTAATTCATCATTCAGCCAACCTTGCCCTGTCCGGTAAGAGCGACCGGCCGGGAATTGTGCATCGTCTGGATAAAAACACATCGGGTCTTCTGGTCATCGCGAAAAACGATAAAACGCATCGCGCGCTGAGGATGCAATTTGACAATAAAACCATTTCGAGAATCTATTGGGCGCTGGTTTGGGGTAAGTTCGATGAAAAAGAAGGATCGGTTAAAACTTTCATCGACCGCAGTAAAAAAGATCCGACAAAAATGACGGTAACTGCGTCAGGACGCGAAGCTATCACCCATTATAAGGTGCTGAAAGAATTTGAATATTTTTCTTTACTTGAACTAAAACTCGAAACCGGACGCACTCATCAGATAAGGGTGCACATGAATTATTTGCATCATCCGATAGTCGGTGATCCGGATTATCACGGACGTGATTCTCAATTAAAACATCTTCCGTCAAATTTGAGAAAAAGAGGCGTTCATTTATTGAAACTGGTATCTTCTCAGTTTTTACACGCGAAAGAACTGAATTTTTTGCATCCTTCAACGAATGAACCCATGCACTTTGAATCAAACCTGCCACCAAATTTATTCGATGCTCTTCAGAAATTACCGCAACTTTTTTTATTGGATTATTAATCAAATATCAGAAGATAAAGATACGTGGACAATGCCGCGGCGGATACTCCTAGCGCGATAGAAGAATAATTATCAAAATCTTTTGCTTTATTATAGTTTCGCCTCATATCAGAAAGATTGGAAGTATTCCGGTAGCTGTCATAATGATCATCAGCCATTCTTTTAAGATAAAATGAAAGCCAGTTGGAAGTGATGGCGGTGATGACGAGTCCCGGTTTGATCAGCCTTTTGATACCGTTTGGATTCTTCATCCGACTTATCGTTACGAGGCTTTGATCACTGGATTTTTCCGGGGTAAGACGGACAACGACCGGCCAATCATCGACAGATGCTAGATCTATGTCACTCCTAAAATACCCCTTTTTTTGCAGGTATATTTTTTTAAAAATAATGTTTTCATTCATATAAAGCGGCGTTTTGCCAATTAAACTGTCATTTATCGCGAAAATCCCCGCGTCACCCGGTATCGACTGCAGCAGCCGGTACGCCTGCGGTTCAAGTGAGATTATCAAGGTATCCAAAGCCATGATGCGGAATTCTTTATGCACCGTTAATCCGGTCCAGTTCTTTTCATTCAGGCGTTTTGCCCGGAGATTGTGGGTACCTGCCGGCATTGGATAACCGGTAATAGGGCTTTCCAGATTTATTGAATCATCAATACTGATTTTCCATACATCATCAGTCTGTATAATCAGACAGCCATACTCATGATTTTCCTGCGCTGTCAGAGACAGGTTGTTGAATAATATCAGAATTATTGAATAAAAGATAATCAAAATCCCATTATTGTGCGGAGACATTTATATTATCCTTTACCGGTTTAAATACAGCTAATTTTCTTTTTTCTAATCCGATGAACAATTGATTTTTATAAATAATCGGCGCGGATGACGGGCGATGTTTGAGATCCAGACGCTGTAAAATCTCCCCGGAGAATTTATCCAACAGGTAGAGTTTATTTCTGGCGGTTCCGACGATAACCATATCTAGTGTGATCAGCGGGGAAGCTGAAGGAGGACCTTCCAGTTTACTCTCCCAAATAACATTGCCACCGGGCAGACCGAGAACAACCAAACGGCCGTCGCTAAGAGCGGAATAAATTCTGTCATCATCAACAGACGGCGAAACATACACCGGTATGTGAAATTCATTTTTATGCTGAATCGATCCGTCATCCATTTTAATGATATACTGATTTCCCGGGTAGGTTGAGACAATTAACTGATCATTTTTGATGACGGGGGCGGTTTGAATGGCTTCACCGATGTTTATTGACCAGTTAATAACCCCGTGTTCAGGATCAAGATTTGTGACAATCCCATCTCTGCCCGCAGTTATGAGTCCGCGGCTCGAGAACGCTAAATTTGTGTTTATTCTGTCAGGTATTTGTTTCTCCCAAATTTTCTTTCCGTTGCGGGCATCCAGGCAAAGAATCAGTCCTTCTAGTGTGCCGTAATACAGTTTGTTTCCGGAAAGGATAGGTGTACCAGCGGAAAAATGATTTTTATTTTTCCATATCACAGATCTTTTGTATAGATCATAGGCCAAAATTCCAAATTTACCGATTTCTGATGTTAAATATAATATGTGATCAGGAGACGCCGGCGAGCCTGAAACTCCGTGTGAAACACGAAATTTAACCGATTCGGATAAATCATCCGGGTTCATGATATAAACGAAACCGTTCTTCGTCGTAAATATGAGATTCTCACCTAAAAGTTCAATTTTCTCTGTTGTTTCCCCCGATAAGGATGTCTCTCCGGAAAACTCCAGCGGAGTGTCAATAGACGTCTGCATGAATCCCGTATAGAAATTGCCGTTGATATCCTGACGCAACGGCAGTTTATTATCATAAAATGGTTTTGAACATGATAAAATAAGCGAAAAGGCAATCGTCATAAGTGTAGCTATTGCCAATTTATGATCAATTTTTTTCATTAAAAATCCCACCCGAAGAAGAATTGAGTGAATATGTTTTTTGACGTGGAGTGAAAATCTGTGGTTTTTCCGAAATCCCACCGGAACGCGATAAAGTTACCTAAACGAAGCCGTATTCCCACGCCATAGCTGCCCAGAAGGCCATTCCACTCGTCATTCCACGCGTTTCCCATGTCAAAGAATGCAGCTCCCCGGATTGAATTAAAACCCAGCGAGAAGAACGGCATTCTGATACCGATTAAATCGATAAAAGGAATACGTAATTCCTGGCTGATTAGCAGCACCCGTTCACCGCGCAGGGACCAGCGTCGGTACCCTCTCAAATCCCAGCTGCCGCCAAGGTAAAACTGACGCGTTTCGGTTCCTTCGTTAAACAAAGACAGAAACCTGACAGCATAGGCGCTCCGTAAACCAAGCCGGTGATAATATCTCAGATCAGCCAGTATAGTGAGGTAGTTTACGTTTGAATGAATAAAATCATATGTGTTTCCGATTGTCAGATTAAATCGTCTCCCGTCAATGGGACCTGTTACTCCCCATATGGAATTATCATGAACATAACTAATGAAATTTGAGTTCAGCCAGGCCTGCCGCCTTTTATCAAAATACCAGTCTTTATCCGAATAACTAAAGCTTTGATTAAATTCCAGTCTCGAAAATTGGGACAGGGGATAACTGAGGGCAATATATGATCCGATACGTTCCTCATAAAAATAGGAATCTTCAGGATTGTAATATGGCCCGGCAAATCTGAATGCTCCAACGGCATAATTTACCCGCTGACCAAGAGAAACTTTGCTGACCGCGGCATTAAAACTCTTAAAAAATTCTGAATTTGTACGTGAGTTATTATAAAGAAGTATATAGTACTGATCATTTCCAAGTACATCTGTGATTGCAAGCTGAGCGCCGCCGGTTGTTCCAAAAATCGGATCCTGCGAGACCTGAGTCTGCGCAATATCTAAATCGAATTTTTTAATATAATGATTTCTGGATTCAACCTGAGATTGTTCGATGTTCTGATAGGTCCAGAAATCATTGAAATTGACAGATAGATTCCGGTTATATTCTACCGCGTCCGCAAAATGACTGATGAAATTTCTGTCGAGTCTGATCTGAAACCGGCGGTTTTCGAATGTGCCGAACAATAAATCGCCTTTGTTTGTCCATTCAGGGTCAAATGTCGCTCCAATGAAGGATGTCATTTTGAATAACTGTATGGGCTCAGATTGCGACAGGCTCATAAGAGGCTCTCTGACCAGATAAATATTGTACGAACCGGCAACATCCGATGTATATGCAAGATACTGCCCATCCGGGGAAAAGACGGGAGACTGGTCTTTTTGAAGACCGGCGGTGATATAAAATATTTCACCTGAATTTTTGTTTAGTACGAATATATTTTTCGCGCCATGTTTTCCAAAATTGGTCCGGTCAGATGAGAACGCTACAAAGTTGCCGTCGGGTGACCAGGATGGATCGGTATCATCATAAAAATCGTTTGTAAGTCTTAGTAACTCAGTGTCATCCAGTTTGAACAAATAAAGATCTTTATATCCGGACTTATCCAATCCGCTGAACACGATTTCCTTGCCGTCCGGAGACCAGGAAGGGGAAAGTATCGCCACAAGACCCTTAAAGTAATGTTTGGAGATGATCTCTTTTCTATTTATGTCGAATACATATAATGCGTCGGATTCACCGCTCTTGGATGTAAAGGTCAACAACCCTTTGTCGTTAACATCAATTTTTGAGTAGAAGATATGAAAGGCCTCAAAGTCCGAACTTGTTTCTCCCTTGACTAAAAGCTCGACTTCATCTTTGTCGTCGGGATCAACGGGTTTTAATAATTTACGGTAAATACTGGAATAGCCCGTCCGATTGGCTACAAAAACAACATACTCTTTTTGCCCGTCATGGTAATAGGCGGGTTTAAAATTATAACCGTCTCTTACAATGGTTTCGGTGACCTGATCCGAGAAATCATCATCACCGAGCATTGGATAATATTCTTTTTTCAGGTGATAAAGATATTCCCTGTCAAATTGCTTATAATTCAATCCTGTCGCGTCTGTGAAGCTGAGTTCAAAATAATCATACTTCCAGGCGTTTTCCATCATCAGAAGGATTTTATCTTCGCCGAAATTATCGGCGACATAGCCAAGAATATTCTGTCCGAATTTATACATGGAGTATGTGCCCTGGATCTGGTACATTTGTTCCAGTCCAACCGCGTAATTGTTCAGGACGGCATCTTTAACGACCATTTCACCTTGCGCGTCCCACTCACCGGACCAAAGTTCGGCAAGACCTTCTGTAAACCATAAAGGGGGATATGCTCCGTCACCTTTTCCGTGCCCGTAAATCACATTGAATATTTTGGAGTGCATAAAAACATGAACCAGTTCGTGGCGAATGACTCTTCTGAACTGATACAAATCGCCATTGCTGGGGATGACCACTCTTCCTTTTAAAAATTCAAAAAATCCTCCGACTCCTTCGGGGATAAATCCGGGAGTGATATTGGTTTGTTGGAAGTGCAGATGAGAGCTGTAAAAAATGAGTGGAATTCTTCTGGTAATTGAGTAATTAAATTTTGTTTCCAGGAATGCAAAACTTTCTTCGGCAAATCTGGCCCCTTTTTCGGCTATATCTTCCATCTCGGGATAATAGTAGATGTCAAAATGAGCGGTTTTCAGGACTTGCCAGTTAAAATCGGTATATTGAACCTTGTTTCGGCCGTAATAAAATCCCTGTGCGGAAACAATAGAAACGTCAAGAAAAATGGAAAATGTAACTACGAAGCCAATCAGAACGTTTTTTTTGAATTTATTAAATTTTTCAATTATCTTCATTGTCTGACCTAATACTTCGGGCGCTTTTAATTAACAACTTAAAAGTACAGTCCGTTGTTTCCATTTTATGGAAATATTGCTTATTTTATATTAGGATTGATGATACGTACTCAATATAACAGAAAAAAATATTCAATTCAAAGTCGATCGAAAGGGATAATATGAAGTCTATTCTGGTAACAGGCGGCGCGGGTTTTATAGGCTCAAATTTTGTAAGGTATATGCTGAATAAATATCCGGATTACAGAATCATTGTTCTGGACGCCCTTACCTACGCGGGAAACAGGGAGAACTTGTCTGATGTTGAGAGCAATACAAGATTCTTTTTTTATCATGGTAATATCTGTGATGAAAAGATAGTTGATAATTTGATGAGCAATGTGGATTCAGTCGTAAATTTTGCGGCCGAAACTCACGTTGACAGATCGATTCATGAAGCCGGAGAATTTATTGATACGGATATCAAAGGAACTTTTGTACTGTTAGAAGCCGCAAAAAAGCATAAAATTGAACGCTTCCTGCATATCTCAACAGATGAGGTTTACGGATCTATTGATAACGGTTCCTTTAAAGAAACTGATCCGCTAATGCCGAACAGCCCATACTCGTCGAGCAAAGCCGGCGGCGATCTTCTTGTCAGATCATATTTTGTCACATATGGACTTCCCGTATTAATCACGCGCAGTTCAAATAATTACGGACCTTTCCAGTATCCTGAAAAATTAATCCCTTTGTTTGTCACAAACGCCATCGACGGAATGCAGTTGCCCCTGTACGGAGATGGTAAAAATGTCAGGGATTGGCTCTATGTGGACGATAATTGCTCGGGAATTGATACAGTCTTTCATAAGGGTGAACTGGGAGAAATATATAATATCGGCGGCGGGAACGAGCGTGAAAATATATTCATAACGGATTATATTCTTAACAGACTAGGTAAACCGCAATCATTGATAAAATATGTCAAGGACCGTCCCGGTCATGACCGGAGATATTCGGTGGATATCAGTAAAATAAAATCACTTGGCTGGAAACCGGAAACAGAACTTGGAGACGGATTAAAGAAGACCGTCGAATGGTATGTGAATAATGAAAAATGGTGGAGAATGATCAAGGAAAAGCAGGAAGACTATAAGAAGTTTTACGAAAAGCAGTACACTGAACGATGATCTGTTGCCACACTTGCCGGATGCATTAATTTAAAACGGTGTCCGGTATTTTTATTTTAAACCTAACCCGGTTCAATTATGGTCAAAAAAACCGCCTGTAAAAATCATCCGGCTGTATTAACCGCAAGGAAATGTTATTACTGCGCGGAAGCAATTTGTCCGGAATGCCAGAATCATTTTGAAAATCATCTTTTTTGCAGCCGAAAATGTTATTATAAATGGAAATTAGTAAAATTAAAATCAAAACTAACTATTCCGCGTGATTCTTTAATACTGTTTTTACTGCTCGCTTTTTTAAATCTTTTTACAATTTTTTATCTGAATTCCAAAATTTCTGACTCTCGGGATGATTCTCATCTGAAAAAATATACACCGGTTGCCGAGAGCATCTGGAAACTGGATACTCTCCGTTATGGCATGAACAATACATATCAGATCCAAATTAACGGCGGCGCGGGGAGTATGATAGGATTATGGCGGGACGGTAAATTTGTCGAAAGCCGAATTCAGAACGACACATCCGCAATCGCGTTTGGTAAACAGTACTTAAACGACGGTTTCAATCGTTTCGCCGTCTGGGCTTTGACGGATCAGGGAAAGGGTGTTCTTATCGATTCGTTTACAGTTATTTTCAATTCACCCCGGTTGAATTTTCTTAAAAGGCCTGTATATGATTTCCACGGCAGCGCTAAAAATATCGCACTGACATTTGACGGAGGCTCTATTAATTCAGGCACCGCGGAAATTCTTACCGCTCTTAAGAATGCGAATGTCCGGTGTACAATTTTTCTGACCGGAAATTTTATCCGTAGATATCCAGATCTTGTAAGGGCAATGATTGAAGACGGTCATGAAATCGGAAACCATTCAATGACACACCCGCATCTGACAATGCTTGAGATTGATCAATCAAATCATACCAGAAATGGAGTAACCAGGGTATTTGTTCAACATCAGCTTCTTTCGGTGGACAGTTTATTTCGCAAAGTCACAAATCATCAGATTGCGCCTTTCTGGAGAGCCCCCTTTGGGGAAATTAATGATCAGGTTGCCGAGTGGGCCGCGGAGATTGGTTTTAAGCATATCGGATGGTCAGGCAATTGTGATTCCAGAGATTGGGTCGCCGATTCGGAATCTTCTTTGTATCGGACAAATGGTGAAATATTAAAGCACTTTATTGAATATGAAGAACAATCCGGCCTGAGCGGAAAAATTATTTTGATGCATCTGGGGAGCGAGAGAAAAGATGATTTTCCCTATCTGATATTACCGGAATTGATTAGGCAACTCGAAGAGCGCGGCTACCGGTTTAAGAAGATAAGTCAAATGTTTTCAAATAATTGACAATAGTATTTTTGTATTTTTCTTTAATAACAGGATACAGTTATGAAGAATTTCCTTCTCATCCTTTCTTTAGCCATATTTACGATAAATTTTCTTTACGCGGGTGAGACCCGGGAAAAACCCTATGTGATTGTAGTCTCGCTTGATGGTTTCCGATGGGATTATCCTGACAGGGGAATTACGCCAAATCTTAAAAATATAGCAGAAAACGGTATAAAAGCGCTGTCCCTCCAGCCGTCATTCCCTACAAAGACGTTTCCGAACCACTATACGATTGTAACAGGATTATATCCTGAGAATCATGGCATCATCAGCAACAAATTCACAAACCCGTTTAAGGATGATGTTTATGCTCTGGGAGACAAAAGCGCCGTACAAGATGACAGATGGTATAATGGGGAAACAATATGGGCAACCGCACAAAAGCAGGGAATAAAATCGGCAAGTTTTTTCTGGCCCGGGTCAGAAACGGAGCTTGATTATAAACATCCGACCTATTTTATGTCATACGACGGTTCCGTCTCTCATGATGAGAGAATCGAAGGGGTGATAAACTGGCTGAAATTGCCCGAAAAGGAGCGTCCGCATCTGATATTCCTGTATTTTAGTGATACGGATACTGAAGGACACCGCTACGGTCCGGATTCGGAAAAACTGAATAAGGCAGTTGTTCTGCTTGACAGCAAAATAGGTTTGCTGCGGAAAAAACTAAAAGATATAAATATGTCCGATAAAGTCAATCTTATCATCCTTTCTGATCATGGAATGACGAATGTGTACCCGGATAAAAACATAATGATCGATTTTGTAAAAAGTTATGATAAGGTTAAATGGGATGTTTCGGGAACATTATTGTCTGTTTTTACGGGGGATAAAGCAGTTCGGAAAGTAATTTTTGAACGTCTGAAAAAAAATGAAAAGGGATACAAGGTTTATCTTAAGCAGGGTGTGCCGGATTATTTGCATTATAAAAGCCATCCATTCATAGGAGATATTATAGCGATCGCCGAGCAGGGATTCACGTTTCAAACAACAAAGGCAAAAAATGGTAACGGAAGTTATTCAAAAGGAAATCACGGATTTGATAATACGGTTCTGGATATGCACGGGATATTTATTGCTACAGGGCCCGCTTTCAAGAACAACTATCGCACCGGTACGTTAATGAATGTTGATATTTATCCTTTAATTTGTAAAATCCTTGGCATCTTGCCGAATCTTATGATAGATGGAAAATTTGAGAGAATCGAATTTATACTTGACGCGGAAAAAGTGAATTCAGAGAGTTTTTTGCCGGTTTCAACAATAAAAAAAGCGGCTATTTCAGAATAGCCGCTCATGGTTAGTCTGACAATTTAGGATCTATCAGGCAACGGTTATCTCTTTTGATAAATAAACATCCTGAATGGCGTTCAGAAGATTCACACCATCGGTCATTGGTTTCTGGAATGCCTTGCGGCCGCTGATCATGCCCATACCCCCGGCGCGTTTATTAATGACTGCAGTCCTGACTGCCTGCGCCAAATCATTCTCACCGGAAGCGCCTCCCGAATTGATCAGTCCCGCGCGCCCCATATAGGAATTAATAACTTGCAGACGGGTTAAATCGATCGGGTGATCTGATGATAGTTCTGTATAGACCTTTTTGTTGGTTTTCCCAAACTTGATGGCATTAAAACCGCCGTTATTTTCCGGTTGTTTTTGTTTGATAATATCCGCTTCGATTGTGACACCCAGGTGATTTGCCTGACCGGTCAGATCAGCGCTTACATGATAATCCACGCCGTCTTTTTTGAACTCCGGATTTCGCAGATAGCACCATAAAATAGTTCCCATTCCCATTTCATGGGCGATTTCAAATGCTTCACTTACCTCAATTATCTGACGGCTTGATTCTTCAGATCCAAAGTAGATAGTTGCGCCGACAGCCACCGCGCCCATATCCCTCGCTTGTTTTACGCTTGCAAACATGATCTGATCAAATTTATTCGGATAGGTGAGAAGTTCATTATGATTTAATTTTACAATAAATGGAATTTTATGGGCATATTTTCGGCTTACAGAACCAAGAACACCAAGCGTAGAAGCCACACCGTTGCAGCCGCCTTCAATTGCCAGTTTCACAATGTTTTCCGGATCAAAATAGATTGGATTGGGAGCGAAAGATGCTCCGGCCGAGTGTTCAATACCCTGATCCACCGGTAAAATTGACAGATACCCGGAATTTGCCATACGTCCGTGACTAAACAAAGATTGAAGATTTTTTAACACCGGAGTAGGACGATCGGAGATACTAAAAATTCGGTCAACAAAATCCGGACCGGGCAGATGAAGCTGATCTTTTGACACTGTATTACAGGTATGGTTGAGTAAACTGTCCGCTTCATTCCCAAGCAGACCGACGATTTTATCAAGAGCTTGTCCCATGATACCTCCAGTTTTTATTTGATTTCAAATGATGTTTTGAGCCGGTAAAAATGTTATGTAAGTAAATTCCGCCAAATTTCCTTAACCGGGCAATGCTTTTTGTTATTAAAATAATAAAATGAATTATAGAAAGAAAATATTATTTAAGTATTTTATTTAGCATAAAAATGAAAAACAGCATTGGTGTTTTAAAATAAAATCCAATACTTTTCAAAATATCTTTATTTTTAATCATTTATATCTTTTTATAAAAATGGGCATGGAATTTGCAATAAAAATCATTTTTTCCTATCTTCTATTCTGAAAAAAATTACAAAACGAGGGAGACTACCATGTTCTATTCATTTTCAAGATTCCTCAAGTCACCCTACGCCGCTAATCTGACTGCATCAGATCTGGATGACCTGAGGTATTTAACAAAGATTTTTCCTTTTAAAGTCAGTAATTATGTTCTTAAAGAACTGATAGACTGGTCAAACTGGAAAAATGATCCGATTTACCGTTTAGTGTTTCCCAGAAAGGAAATGTTGAACCGGGAGAACTGGGAACTACTCAAATCCATCAGAGACCTGACGGAAGAAAAAGAGATTGTAAGAAAAATACGCCGCCAGCTGAATCCGCATCCCGACGGACAGAAGGAAAATATCCCCGAGATAGGAGACAGAACATTTGGCGGCATTCAGCATAAGTACAAAGAAACTGTTTTATTCTTTCCCGCGCAGGGACAAACCTGCCATTCATATTGCACTTATTGTTTCCGCTGGGCGCAGTTTGTAAATCTCGATGAACACAAATTTAAATCAAAAGAACATAAGGATCTTTTTGATTATCTTTCCGCCAATAAGGGTGTCACGGATATTCTCTTCACCGGTGGTGATCCTCTTTATATGCCTAATGAAACTCTGTTTAGCTACCTTGATATTATCATGATGCCTGAACTTGAGCATATCCGGAATATCCGTCTTGGATCCAAAGCGATGGCCTTTCATCCTTCCCGTTTTCTGGGTGATGAAGGTGATGATCTAATCGAAAAACTTGATATGTTAAAACGAAGTGGAAAAAATGTTACTTTAATGGCTCATTTCAGTCATCCAAGAGAACTCAGCACTGAAAAGGTGGCAAAAGCGGCGCGGCGTTTAAAATCGGCCGGAGTCGCGATAAGAACTCAGGCGCCGTTAATAAGAAATATCAACGACAGCCCGGAAATATGGCGGGAGATGTGGAGCAAACAGGTGAGCATGGGAATGATTCCTTATTATATGTTTATCGAAAGGGATACCGGCGCGCATAATTATTTCTCGGTTCCGCTGTACAGGGCCTATGATATTTTTACAGAAGCATATTCACAGGTTTCCGGTCTTGCCAAAACAGTGCGCGGTCCTTCAATGTCTGCTCATCCTGGGAAAATTTTGGTTGATGGAATCGCTGACGTGAACGGAGAAAAGAAATTTATACTAAAGTTTATTCAGGCAAGAAATCCGAAAATGATCAATAAGCCGTTCTTTGCCAAATATGACGAGAAAGCAACCTGGCTAAATGAGCTGACTATTGAAGCTCCCTTACAGTTATCCGCAAAAGGGATGATTGATCATGAAGATGATATTGAAGCTAATGGTGTCGCCTGATATCTCCTGATATTATCTTAAGCAGGTTGTCTGAATTTTTTGTGATCCAATTATTTAGGCATCCTGTATTTTAATCGTTCTTCACAAAGTCCTTTCATCTTTAAGGATTATATAAATCTATCAAATTTTTTTATCAAAATATGATCAAAAATATATCTTTTTTATATCTTTGATGGTATCAGGATAATTCTCAGAATGATCCAAATTAATTCACAAACAGAGTGTTTCAGAGATAATGATAATGCAGGTAATTAAATTCATGAAAAAAATAATTTTTTTCATGAATGATGCTGAAGTATTTGAAATATCTACCGATATAGATTAATTGACAAATACGATAATTCGAGAGTAAAATCCGGCATGAAAGTTCAAAAGGCAAATAACTTTAAAGATAAATGGCTTGTCGAAGCGTTACTTTATTATCAAATAATTGAGCCCGAATTTTATGATGAGCTGGTTCAGCGTAATCCTGAAGAATCATACATATCTGATGTATTGATCAGCAATAACTTTTTGAGCGCTGAAGAATTATCATTATTTCTGGAAAAGGCACTTAAAATTCACACCCTGAATCTTGATCAGGTTGACATAGATCATGATATTATGAAACTCATTCCTGAAGAAGTTTGCAGGAAGCATTTATTAATTCCCCTGCAGATGAATAGAAAACACGTGGCTATTGCTTCCTTTAATCCTTCCGATCTTGACGCGGAGAAAGAAATAGAGTATTTGACCGGTAAATATGTAAAAACATATTTCGCTTTTAGAGAACAAATTCTGGAGAAAATAAACCGCTTTTATTCACCTGAAAAATTTATTGACTCATTTATGGATAAGAGCAAAGAAAAATCCAAGGTTAAAATTTCCGGTGAAAAAGACTCAAATTCGGAATCACCGATTATAAAATTGGTTAATCAGATATTGTCCGAAGCGGTAAGGGAGGATGCGAGTGATATTCATATTGAACCAAAGGAAGAAGATGTTGTTGTAAGATTGCGTATTGACGGTGTATTGAGAAATTTGCTGGAAGTCCCGCGTTCTCTTCATGCCCAGCTTATTAGTCGCATAAAAATTATATCAAATCTGGATATCGCCGAGACAAGAAAACCGCAGGACGGAAAATCAAAAATTAAAATCGATAATGCCGAGATAGACCTTAGGGTTTCAATACTACCCACTAATTTTGGTGAAAAGGTGGTTATCAGGATCCTGGACAAAAGAAAAACGGCAATGTCGTTTGAAAAGCTTGGCATTCACGGATATAACCGCGACCGGCTGGAAGATTGTTTCGGATTTAAACAGGGAATGGTACTCGTAACAGGGCCGACAGGGTCGGGTAAAAGTACAACATTGTATGCGGCGATTAACAGGCTTCGTTCAACCACCAATAATATTCTGACCATCGAAGATCCTATTGAATATATGCTGGAAGGGATAAATCAGGTACAGGTAAACGAGAAAGCCGGAATTACATTTGCAACCGCGTTAAGATCCTTTTTACGACAGGATCCCGATGTTATTCTCGTCGGGGAAATCAGGGACAAGGAAACCGCTGAAACATCTATTCAGGCTGCATTAACAGGACATTTAGTGTTGAGCACACTTCACACGAATGATACATTTACCACAATCACCCGCCTAAAAGATATGGGAATCGATAAATTTAAGATCACGGAATCCCTCGGCGGAATTATCGCGCAGCGTCTTGTTAGAAAATTATGTGATCATTGTAAAGTGGAAGTGCAACCGGAACATGTTGATCCGAAATTAATATATCTGATTAACCAGCTTGGACATGATGCGCATTTTCATGAAGCAAAGGGTTGTGCCAGGTGCGGTTTTAATGGATATAAGGGCCGGATCGGTATTTATGAAATTCTGATTTTAAATAACGATATTAAAGAGATGATTGCAAATGATATTCCGATACAGAATATCCGTAAAGCCGCCAGAGATGATGGATTCCGGAATCTCTTCGAGGACGCTCTGTCTTTAATTGCCGATGGGATAACGGATTATAATGAAATATTAAGAGTGGTCAATCCGGGTTCAGATCAATTTGATGGGCAGAGTGTAAGCAGTCCTGAAACGGGAATCATGCCGGATGAGACAGATAAAAAAACAGAAAAAGAAGACAATAAGAAAAATTTAAAAAATAAAAATGTCTCTAAAAACATACTCGTGGTGGAAGATACACGGGTTACCCGGATGATGATAAAAGGGATAATAGAGAAAAAAACGAAATGGACTGTTTCTGAAGCGGAAGATGGCGCGATCGCGCTTAAAAATATACAGCAGAATATCCCTGATCTGATTTTACTTGATATCATGATGCCAAATATGGACGGATATGAGTTTCTACAGCATCTTAGGTCCGATATTAAGACCGCCGGCATTCCAGTGCTCATGCTGACGGCTTTAAAAACACCTGAAAATGAAATAAAAGTGTTGGAACTCGGAGCGGATGATTTTCTGACAAAACCCATAAATCCTGATGTTTTAATAGCGCGGATAAAACGCAAACTAGATGACTAACTACGTTACTTACCAAATCATAACTAAATATACGGCATCGACAGAATGGAAATAATATATATATTTTTGTTTTTTACAGGAATTTCCTTAGGGAGTTTTTTAAACGTTTGTATTTACCGCATCCCCCAAACAATTTCCATAGTCCGGCCCGGTTCTTTCTGTCCGGAATGCAAATCCGGTATCGCCATTTATCATAATATACCGCTCATTTCATTTCTGCTTCTGCGGGGCAAATGCGCGTCATGCGGATCATCGATTTCACTCCGGTATCCTTTAATCGAATTAGTTACCGGTATAATGACAATCCTGACATTTTATAAATTTGGTTTTAGTCATGAGTTTATTTTCTATCTTAATTTTATCTATTTTGCCATACTGATTGGTATAATAGATTATAATACCCAAAAAATTCATAATTCAGTTGTTGCGATGATGCTTGTTTCAGGTATCCTGCTGAATTTGCTTTTCCCCGTAATCACCTGGGAATTTGCATTATTCGGCGTTATTGCCGGTGGCAGCGTTATGTTTCTGATTGCTATCCTCGGAAAATTGCTTTTCAAAAAGGAGAGCATGGGAATGGGGGATGTGAAATTTTCAGCGGCTGCCGGATTCTTTCTGGGGTGGAAGATGGTATTGATTTCTATTTATTTTGGTTTCATCCTGGCCTTGCTGGCAATCATAATGCTCAAACTGGCAAATAAAATCAAAGCCGGTAATTATATACCATTTGGGCCCTTTATCGCCGCCGGACTGATTATATTTGTGTTTTTTGGTAATTCCATTATCGGACTTTATTTGCGATTAATACTTTAGAAAGAACCCGAAGAAAAATGCCGAATTTTAAATATAAAGCAATGAATCACGAAGGCAGGCAAATTGAGAATATTATCCAGGCTGCTGATGAGACTGACGCCATCAGGCAGATTCAGAAACTGAACCTGATCCCTGTTGCCGTTAGTGTGGAAAAAACGGTTGTAAAAAAGACATCAAAAAAAATTAAGATAAAAAATGCAACGATCCTGTTATTTACTGAACAGCTTTATACCCTGCTGAAAGCCGGAATTCCAATTGTCAGCAGTTTAAATGTGATACGGAGGCAAAGCCCGGATCCCGATTATCAGGGAATGATGGATGATATCATTACTGATATAAATGAGGGTAGCAGCTTTTCGGCCGCGTTGGATAAATTCAGCGGTGTTTTTTCACGTATTTATGTGAACTCAGTCAAAGTCGGTGAGATTAGCGGCGCCCTGGAAGATACGCTTTTGTATCTGCATAAATTTCTGGAGCAGGAAGGGAGAATCCGTGAAGAAATAAAGAAAGCGGTTAGATATCCCATAATAGTTCTCGCGGGACTGGTTGTGGCATTTATTATTACGATGACGACAGTAATTCCCAATTTCATTCCCCTTTTTGAGAGAAGTCAGCATGAGCTTCCGCTGCCAACAAGAATATTAATTGGAATCAATACATTATTTACCACCTATGGCTGGATGACTCTCATTGTTACTGTGTTATTGGGTGTCGGGTTATATTTCTACGGGAAGACAGAGGGAGGCCGGTACAATACAAGCAAATTTGCCCTACGGGTGCCCATATTCGGTAAATTGCTGAGACAATATTATCATTCGAGATTCGCCAGACTGTTTCTCACGATGAATAAAACCGGAATACCAATACTAAGGTCATTCGAGATGATTCAGGAAACGCTTGAGAATGAAGTTTACCGTAAAGTATTAAAAAAAGTGACCGATAGTATCGTCAGGGGTGAAGATATAGCCCGTGCCCTGGGGAAAAGCGCGTATTTTGATATCCTTTTAATAGAGATGGTATCGATTGGAGAAAAATCCGGATCACTGGATCAAATGCTCCAAAGTGCGTCACAATATTATGATAATGAAGTTTCAAAAACAGTCGGGAACCTGACATCATTAATAGAACCTATTGTAACGCTGGTTCTTGGAATTATGATACTGATCCTGGCGCTGGCAATATTTTTACCGATGTGGGATCTGATGGATGTTTTCTAATTATATTCAAATAACCTTCAAACAAGAAAAAGGAGGATTCGTATGAATCTAAAATCTAATCAAAGCGGTTTTACATTGATGGAATTGGTAATCGTCATTGTGATTCTTGGAATTCTTGCTGCTGTAGCGGTTCCAAAATATTTTGATCTGTCTTCTCAGGCTCAGACTGCAGCTCGCGAGGCCAATATTAGCGCCATCGAAGCGGCAATTATGATGAAGTTCGCGGAAGATTTGGTAAATGATCCAACCACTACACTCGAGAGTGTTGTGACGACGTATGCGGCCGATCTTAGCCCTTTGTTTTCCAATGGACAGGCACCGGTTGATCCGATCACCGGCGGCGCTTATACTGTAACGTATGTGGCGGCAACAGGAACGATTTCTGTCACCCCATAAAGGGGAATAGAAAGATGCTGGATTTTTTAAAAGAAGAGCAGGGCGCTTCCCTGATGGAATTGATTGTTATCATTGTCGTCATGGGTGTGATCCTGCCTTCTGTTTTTTTGATATACAGCTCAGGTTCCGTGTTTCATTCTCGTTATGAAATCAGAATTCGCTGTAACCAGTTGGCTAATATGAGGACGGAAGAAATTCTGGCCTATAAATATGAGCATCCGGATTGGTATAAAATCATAGACAGCTACGCCGGAACGGTACAAACAGCTGATGATTATACTGTTAAAACCGAGATAAGCTACATCTCCGGCTGGGGGAACGCGGGTCTGGATGCATATGAGATTAAGATAACGGTATCCCACCAGCACCTTCCCGATGGTGCTGTATTGACAACACGACTGACAAAATATGTTTAGAGATTTTAGAAAAAAAGCTGCCGTTGAGTACAAAAATCAACGGGGAACGACATTAATAGAACTGGTCATCGTTTTGAGCATTTTAGGAATTATCGGTTCGATTACAGGTGGTATTTTACATTCGCAAACTCGAATGTTTGTGAAAATCTATGAACGTTCAACAATGCTTTCCGATATGCGCAAAGTTATGAATCAGATACTTATTGAGATTCAGGAAATCTCACCGGAAAATATCTCTAAATTGAAAGACAATCAGTTAACATTTACGGATATTGATGGGGTGTCGGTGGATTATAAACTCAAAAATAATCAGATTACCAGAAATGGATCTCTCATCCTCGATGACGTTCAGGAAAATCCGTTTGAATATCTGGATGAATATGGAAGTTCGGTAAATAAATCTGATGAATTAAAAATAATAAAAGTCACTCTTGTAGTCCTGAAGAACGATGAACTTTGCACCATTGAAGAAATGGCCTATGGCAGAAATTAATCTGAAATCCGAAAATGGAGTTATACTCCCCGCGGTGATTGCAATCATCGCGTTTTTGACTGTTCTTGCTGGAATTATCTCAATGCTGGTCTCCGCGGAAAATAAAATGCAAATCATCGATTCAGAGAGACAGAGAACATTATACGCGGCGCAATCGGGACTGGAATATAGCGTTAAACATATATTAAAAACGGCAAGCACAGGCAGCTGGAGTGAATATAATCTTGATACGGGACTTGGTACAAGCTGTGATATTGATGTCACCAAAATAAATAGTGATACATTGAGAATTATGGCTCGGGGAAGAGGGTCGGTGACGATCAGGGAATTGGAACTGCTGATATTTGACATTGATTCCAGTGATGTTTCCCGTTATTCTATATATGCGGCCGGGAATGTTAAAAATGTTGAAACTTATGAAAGCCAGACATCTCCATTAAATGAAGGGCTTATCGTACAAAATACAACTGTTATGCCCGTTTTTGACCTCGATGAACTAAGGTCGATTGCTCAGACAAACGGAACATATTATTCCGAAGATCTGAAAATTGCCGGTTCATTCTCTGAGCCATCTGGTTCGATAATCTTTGTGGAAGATGACCTGGAGCTTAGTAAAGTACCTCACTGGTCGAGTGATGTTCATTTTGTTGTATTAGGTGATATCGATATTGATCCCGCATTTAATAATGAGTCCAGCGCTCCAATTACATTTTATCTGCCGGACGAGCATTCCGATATAAGTGTTTCAAATCCTAAAGGAAAGAAAAATTTAGATTGTTATATAACCGGTGGAATAATCACGAATGGCTCAGTTGACGGTTCTTATAAGAATAATGATCTCGTGGTCTATCGCGATCAGGACGCCATGCGGGGGTTTCTCGCTTATTCTCTGAACGAAGGACCGATGGTGTTATTGGGAAAAAGATGGAAAAGCATCTTATAATCGCATTTAGGAATTAAGGATTTACGAATGTCAAAGGACGGCCAAAAAGTGTCGAAAATTGTGGAGAACACTGTAGCTAATTTAAATAAAACAGAAGTATCCCAAAAAATAAGAATAAATAAAGACAGAGAGCCGATGACTCATGATGTAAATGATCAATTTCATGCGTCCTTGCCGTTTATTAAGTTGTTAACCGCAAAAAAATGTTTATCTCTTGATATTGATATGGATAAAATCCGGTTTATTGTGATCAATAAATCCGGTGATTCCATAGATGTCAGAAAATGGGGAGTGCAAACCTTTCCATCGGATGATGCCGATCGTTTCCGCGCCATGCAGGAAGCTCTCAAATTCATAAAGTCCCATTTTTATAAATCCGGTATGGATGTTCACGCGAGTATTTTTAGTCCGGAACAAAACATCCGGCAGGTTATACTGCCTAAGTTTAAAAAAAAATCCGACCTTGATAATGCGATCTTTTATAAGAACAAAACTGAACTCCAGAACTTTGATGAAAACTCATCATGGTCGTACGATGTGCTGCAGGAATTTAAAGAGGATGGTATAGATAAACTGCGTATTCAGATTCTGGTTGTTCCGGCAAGCATTATTTCAGACTATTTGAGCGTATTTGAAAAAACAGGTCTTGAAGTAAAAACATTAATTCCGCGGCCAATGGCGTTACAGGAAGCATATAACCGGATGCTGGCTGAACCTGCCAGAGATCTTCTGGTCGATGTCTCTTACGATTTTACTCAAATTTTTTATCTAAATAGCGGACGTTTGGAATATGTCCGGAACATGGGGATAGGCGCAAGGAATTTAGAAGCTACCATCAAAGATGCAGAATCTGTTGAAAAAACTTCTAATGAAAAATCAGTCCGGGTTGAATCCGCCGCAAGCGAGACGCAGAAAGTGGGAGGCAGTCTTCTTCGAAACCGGTTAATCGGTAAAATTAACGACCTTGAAAACAAACAAAATCCTGTTTTACACGAATTTTTTTCAGAAATATTAAGATTTATGGCTTTTTTACAGGGCAGGGAAAACAAGCTGTATATTGATCGTATTTTTGTTACAGGTTATGGTATTCGCAAGGAAAGTCTAATACCATACCTCCGTAGCCGGCTAAATATGCCTGTGTATGTTCTTGCTCCGCAGTTCGTTTCTAAAGTCCGGAAAACTCTCGAATATGGCGAATTTTCATCTACAATCGGCGCTGCTCTTCAAACAGGGAAGCAATGCAATCTGCTGCCCGCAGCCTATAAACGAAGGATGGCCTTTATCAAGTACAACTGGCTGCTCGCGGCCACATGTTTTGTCACATTCTTCGCGTTTGTATTTAACACCGTGGATCATTATAAAAAAAATCTGGAAAAAAGACAGATGGTTGAATCATATGAAAAAAACTACTCAAAGTATAATGAGTTTGAAACACAATATAAAACTTATGAGGACCAGATAACAAAAATTAAGATTGAAAAATCAGAACTTGCCGGAGTTGTAGAAAATTCTGCTCCGATTGTTCAGATTTTGCAAATATTTAGTAATGAAACACCGTCTGAGATACGATTACAAAGAATTGAATTCAGGTATGTTGATCTAAAGAGTAAAAAAGTCAATAAAGACGATCTATCTCATTATAAGTATCAGATTGACGTGACCGGTTATTTAAAAAAAACAGATCTGACGGATGATGTTGTGCTGGTAAATTTTATCAATCATCTGAAAGGGCTGAAATTTTTTAAGGATATTAAAATTTCAAAAGTCGATAAAAACCGGGAAGATAATTTTACCGGATTTGAATTTATAATTTATTTTTAAATGAGTGGGTAATGGCTAAAAAGCTGTTTTTTATACTTATAATTCTGCAAATTTTTATATTTGGAATCGGATATTTTATTCTTGATCCGGTATTGAATAAAAAGATTAAAAACACAGAGTCCGAGCTGGCAGCGCTTGTGAGTAAGTTAAAAAGCGCGAAAACGGCACAGGCAGAAATGTCAAAAATTAAAAATCTTCTGCAAATAGAGCAGGGGCAGCTGGAAAAAATTAAGTTAAAATATGTTAAAAAAACGGAACTCGCAAAAGTCACCGAAAAACTTAATGTCCTTGCCCGCCAAAATAATATTGTAATCACTGATTTTTCACCGGTACTAAATAATTATTTTGATCAGGCCGGAAACTCAAAAATAAATCCGATGCCGTTCTTGTTGGAGATTAAAGGCGGATATCTTGATACCGGAAAATTTTTAGAAAATTTTGAAAATCTGCCATTTTATCTGGTGCCCGGAGAACTGGAAATGGAAAAAAGTAATCAGTCGGATGGCACGATCGTCTCAAAAGTCAGCGTAAAATTATATACCTGGAATAATTGATTAAGGAAAACGAATGCAAATAACCAAAGAACAAAAGCGTCTTTTAATAGTGCTCTCTGCTGTAGTCCTGTTCGCGGTTATTGATTTTACTATAAATTCTGAGCAGTACCTTGGTTATTATCTCGATGACGGTCCTGCACCGGTCAGTGTAAATCCGGTGGATGATTCAAAAGAGAAAGCGATACCGAAATATATCCCGGTCTTAAATTATAAAAAAGGATGGGGAAAGGATCCGTTTTTTGATGTTTCTGTAAAAAAAATAAAAAAAAGATCAGCATCTAAAAAGGTTGAGCCGATACTACACTTACAGGCCATTAGTTACAGTGGTGAAAATTCGGTGGTCATGATAAATAACATGGCGGTAAGAGTTGGTGAGAATATTGAGGGTTATCGTGTTTTAAAAATAGAGCCACAAAAGGTTACGCTTACTAAAGACGGGGATATAAAGACGATAACCTTAGGTCAATTCTAAGGAGATTCAATGAAAAGATTCAAGTTGATTTTAATAATCTGTATCGGAATTGTGTTGAGTGTGAACAGCTCTTCGGCGAGTCTGAATGAAACTCTTTCTCAAAGAGTGTCTCCCAAATTTTACGGTATTTCATTGGACAACGCACTTCGTTTGTTTGCCAAACAATATTCCCTCAATCTCGTGGTCGGCGGTGATCCACAAGGAAAAATTACGGTAGAACTTTTTAATGTCACATTAGCGGATGCACTTAATACAATCTTAAAAGCGCACGGATATCATTATGTCATTGACAATGAAGTGATATTGGTAAAACCGCTGAACGTGAGTATAAACGGTGAGCTTCAGACAAAAGTATTCAAACTCAATTTTATTGACGGATATCATCTAAAGACCGCAATTGAGCCTTTAATTTCGGATAAAGGCAAAATTGAGGCCCTGCTTTCGGAACCGGAGCAGGAAGAAAAATATCAAAGATCTACTTTTATAGTCGTGACCGATTATTGGGAGAATCTGCAGAGAATCGATGAAGTAAGAAAAGTAATGGACGTCCAGGGAAGACAAATGCAGATCGAAGTCCGACTTGTTGAGACATTGATGACAGATGAAAAACAAGTTGGTTTAAATTTGCCAAAAAGTATTGGTGTTACTATGACAGGGGCAGAAACAACGGCGCCTGTTACTAAATCAGAGTCCAGTACATCCGGGACATCGGTGTTGTCAGCCTGGTATCAGCTGCCCAAGGGATCGGATGATTTAACGCTTGGTGTAATCACATTTGACGAACTGAAGGCTACCCTGGACTTTCTGGCGAATGATAACAATTCACGGTTGATTTCAAATCCCAAAGTCACCGCGCTGAACAATAAAAAGGCGCTCATAAAGATAGGAACGACGGTGCCCATCCCTGAGTTATCCAGAGGGGTAGGCGGTGATTATATTTCCTATAGGGAAAAAGATGTGGACATGAGCGTCGAAGTCATTCCTTTAATTAGTGATGATGGAAACATCACACTAAACGTGCATCCCATTTTGGAAGAAATTATCGGTTATACCGGTCCTACCGAGACACCGCAGCCGATAACATCAAAGAGAGAGGTTAAGACTACAGTGATGGTTAAAGACGGCGAAACGGTGGTGATTGGCGGTTTGGTAAAAGAGAGTGAAAGCAAAATAGTTTCTAAAGTATGGTTATTAGGTGATATTCCTTTACTCGGATATTTCTTTAAACACACATCGACGATAAAAGAAAAAAAAGATCTTCTGATCTTTATAACCACCAAATTGATGTAGGAATATGGAAAAACTAATTCTTCAGGAAACACTCAGATTTGCGGTAGAAAAAAAGGCTTCTGATATTCATTTCAGCAGTGGGATGCCCCCAGTTTTAAGAATAATGGGACAACTAAAGAAAGTGGATATGGCACCACTGACTAAAGAACATCTGACCAATGAATTGACAGTTCTGTTGGATGAAACCCAGAAATCACTATTAAAAACTGGGAAGGAAGTCGATTTCGCGATCGACATTAAGGATATTGCGCGCTTCCGTGTAAATATTTATAAACATATTCATGGTATTAGTGCCGCGTTTCGTGTGATTTATCCTGATATCCGAACACTTGATGATCTTCAGATGCCTCCTGTTTTGAAACATATTTTACAGCGTCAAAAAGGATTGATTTTGATGACAGGCCCCGCGGGTAGCGGAAAATCAACAACCCTGACGGCGATGCTGCACGAAATAAACATGACCAAAAGAATGCATATAATAACGATAGAAGATCCGATCGAGTATGTTCATAAGCCCATGAGCAGTTTAATTCATCAAAGAGAGGTGGGTGTACACACAATAGATTTTGCTTCTGCATTGAGAGCGGCGATGCGCGAAGATCCCGATGTAATCCTCGTCGGTGAGATGCGTGACCATGAAACCATCGCAAACGCGCTCCATGCTGCGGAAACAGGCCATCTCGTTCTCTCAACACTTCATACAAATTCAGCGGCGGAATCCATTGATCGTATTATCAATGTATTTCCCGGTGAACAGCAGCCGCAGATTCGCGTGGTACTTGCCAGTACTCTGATAGCAGTGATTGCCCAGAGACTGGTGCCAAAAGCAGGTGTAAATGAACGAATCGCCATGCTTGAGATTCTGATATCGACCGATGCGGTTAAAAATCTAATCAGAGAAAAGAAAAATCATCAGATAGATTCGGCTATCCAGACAGGCTCCGAGATCGGTATGCAGTCGTTCGCAAAAAGTCTGGAAAAATTAAAACAACAAAATCTAATCTCGCAAGATTTAATCATAAGTGAATTTGTGTAATTCATCACAACACAATTGCCATTCTTAAAATAAAATAGAATTGGCATATAGATCGTTTGATCTATTATCAGAACAGACAATAATTATGAATTCTTGCCTCCGGCAAGGTAGCTTTTACTATAAGGTGAGAATTGCTTTAAGATTCCCCTGTTTCTAAAATGGGGGAAACTTTACCTGACCTGAAATTCAGGGTAAACTATTAACAATAGAAATCCGATTATGGCCGAAGAACAATATTCTGTTGGCATTATATTCTCTCACGCAAATGATCTTGAGATCATTAAAGAATCTATCATTAAAATAAAACCTGATTCAATAAATGTTGACTATATCCATTATAGCGATGCATCTCAGGACTCTTTGAATCAATCAAAATTTGATTTGATATTTTATTATGTTACTGAAGAAAATCAAACGGGTGTTGATGAGTTCATCGATTTAACCGAGAAAATATCTGGTTTACCTGTTTCAGTACTTTTTAATAATTATAGTACCGGAATTTCAGATCAATTTTTACAACACAAGAATGTAGAAACGCTGTACATTGAACAATTGACCCGGTTGAGCTTTGATGCTTCCGTTAAGAGAATAATCGGATTACACCGACTGAATCTTGACTCACAATATTTGAAGCGAAACCTTCATCAAAGTGATATCGTGTTTTTAAATTCCATTCGCGGATATGATGACGGCATCATAATCGTCAATAAAAAAGGATTTGTACATTTTATAAATCCGGCCTGTATGAACAAATTTGGAATTCATCCGGAATTCATACTTGGGCAGACCTTATCATCTGAATTATTTATAGATACGGTAAGAGAAGTCGATGTGAGCGTGTTTGGGGGTGACAGGGGTACTGTGGAGATGCGTGTCGGAAATCTCGTTTGGGATGATGAGGAATGCCACATTTTAATCTTACGTGACATAAGTGAACAAAAGGAATCACAGCAGCAACTTTCAGCATTCAGGCTTGCCAGCGAACATAGTCCGATCCCTGTATTAATCACCGATAAAAAAGGGATAATCATCTATATAAATCCGCAATTCACGGAAGTAACCGGATACAGGGAAAGCGAAATACTCGGTAAAAACCCCAGAATACTAAATTCCGGTACACATAAAACGGAATTTTATGAAGAATTATGGAGTACTATTTTGTCCGGAAATATTTGGAGCAAGGAAATTTGTAACAGAAAAAAAGACGGCCAGATATACTGGGAGAAACAAACCATAATTCCGGTAACTGACGCCAAAAAGGAAATCACGCATTTTATTTCCTTACGGGTCGATGACATGGAGCGAAAAAGGGCAGAGGATGCTCTTCGCAAGGCAGAATCCCTTAAAAGTGTGCAGGAACTCGCCGGTGGAGTAGCGCATGAGTTTTCACAGCCGCTGCAGGCTCTGACTATCAGCATGTCTTTGATGGAACAATCAGCAGGCAGTTCACCATATTTCCCCAAAGCGCAGAAAATGATCCAGCGTATCATAGAACTGGTCGATAATTTAAAGAGTATCACAACAATTAAGAAACAGGATTATCTCGACACTAAAATTATAGACATCAAAGCATCTTCGAATAGAAAAATTATAGAAAACATGAAGAAAAGGATTTTGCTGATAGATGATCAAAAGGAGGTTCTTGAGACACTGGTGGAAAGTCTCAATATGGCCGGATTTATTTGTGACGGTGCTGAGGACGGATTGTCCGCGTTGGAATACATTGGCAGTAACCAGTATCAGTTGATTCTCTCTGACGTGGATATGCCGGGAATGCATGGTATAGATTTATTTAAAAAGATACGGGAAATTAATTATCCGGCATATTTTGTATTTATGACCGGGTATGAAATTGATGAGGAAATTAATAAGATTTTAAAACAGGCAGACGGTTTTATTAATAAACCGTTTCAGCTGAGTGAACTGATTAATTTGGTTTCCCGTTTTATAAAAGCCGATGAAAATAGTACCGGTAGTTTTTAAATGACAGACGAATAATAAGCGTCTTATTGTGTAGTTATTTTACACAAAATCCGGTGTCGTGGACGACAATCCTTAACATTTATAGATGGTATCATATTTGCATATTGTATAAAAATGTCTGGCATCATAATATCATTATTCAAATAATATACCTTTTCATTCTCTCACGGGGTTGTCACAAATAACCGGCTTTGCTCCTCCACAGATCAACAAAGCCGGTTTTCTCTTTCTTCATGAATTTAAAAGCATGATATTTCATCCATTTCAATCGAATGGCTTGTTTGTTTTTGATAAATTCGTTATACTTCGCCTTATTTCCGTTTAAGGTAACAGGTAGTTTGAATATTATTTGTGAGGAGAAAAAAATGCCGGTAATTGATTATGATAAATATTTGGAAATGCTCAAAAATGCCAAAAAAAATAAATTTGCTTATCCCGCAATAAATGTGACTTCTGAAGCTTCCGCCAACGCGTGTCTTTCTGCCTTTGCAGAGATGAAAAGCGACGGCATCATTCAGGTTTCAACCGGCGGCGCGGAATTCGCTTCCGGACAGGGTTTAAAAGACGCGGTGATCGGAGCAATCTCGCTCGCGCAGCATGTACATTTGGTAGCAGAAAAATATGATATCAATGTCGCGCTTCATACGGATCATTGTCCGCCGGACAAAGTTGATTCATTCTTAAAACCACTGATAGCTGAATCCAGGAAAAGAGTTAATGCCGGCCTGAAACCTTTATTCAATTCTCACATGTTTGACGGCAGTTCTCTGCCGCTGAAGGAAAATATGGATATAGCTACCGGGTTATTAAAGGAATGCGCGGAGCTTGGAATCATTCTTGAAGTTGAAGCCGGAGTTGTGGGGGGAGAAGAAGACGGCGTTAATAATGAAGGCCTTCCCGCTTCAAAATTGTACACGACGCCGGAAGATATGCTTGAAGTGTACCGCCGGCTCTCTGAAGTTAAGGGCGGAATTTATTTATTCGCGGCTACATTCGGCAATGTACATGGTGTTTACAAGCCGGGAAACGTAAAATTACAGCCAAAAATTCTGAAAGAAGGACAAGCCGCAGTAATTTCAAAATATGGTGATGAAGCGGCGTTTTTTCTTGTGTTTCACGGTGGCAGCGGCTCATCCCTTGATGAAATAAGAGAGACTTTGGATTATGGTGTAATCAAAATGAACGTGGATACCGATACTCAGTATGCTTTTACCAGGCCAATTGTGGATCATATAATGAAAAATTATGACGGTGTTCTTAAAATTGAAGAAGAAGTCGGCAATAAAAAAGTCTATGACCCGCGGTCATATTTAAAGAAAGCGGAAACCGGCATGAAAGAACGCGTAAAAAAAGCTATCACAGATCTAAGGGCTGATAAAACAACCTTGAGTTAAGCATTGCCGGTTGAAAAACGTGTTAATTTTGTTTAAATTGATCTGTTTTTATAAAAAATAAGCAGGTACATGGGTTAATGGAACGTACACTATTAAAATCGAAACTGCACCGCGCGACGATTACGGACGCCAATCTCAATTATGAGGGCAGCCTTACGATTGATCAGGATCTTATGGACGCGGCGGATATCCTTCCTTATGAAAAGGTCGATGTAGTAAATATAAATAATGGCGCGCGTTTTACAACGTACGCGATTGTGGGAAAACGCGGGAGCGGTGAAATATGTCTTAACGGCGCGGCTGCCCGTCTTGGGCAGATTGGCGATCTGGTGATCATCATAACTTATGTTAATCTCTCACCGGAAGAAATAACTAGGCATAAACCCAAAGCGGTTTTGCTGGAAAAGGGAAATAAGATCAAATCTATACATAGTGAACCTGTTCCTCATGGATCAATATGAACCTGCCGCAATTTTTCATAAAATAATCAGGAATACAGCTAAAAAAGTTCTGAATTTCATTGATCGCGCAAAAATGACAGAGCATTCGTTTGTACTGGTCATTGCGGTTCTGATAGGACTTCTTGGAGGATACGGCGCTGTATTTATCCAATTCACCATCAAAGAATTTCAGAGACTTTTCTGGCGTGGTGATTTTAATCTCGATACCATTCTTCTGGTGCCCTGGTATTGGAAAATACTGATTCCATCTTTCGGCGGATTTGTTGTTGGATTAGTCATCAGATTTGTCGCGAAAGAAGCTAAGGGACATGGTGTCCCGGAAGTTATGGAAGCCATTGCTTTGAGAAATGGACTTATCCGGCCGAGGGTTGTTCTTGCAAAACTATTTTCTTCCGCGCTTTATATCGCATCCGGCGGTTCTGTGGGAAGAGAAGGACCTGTTATTCAGATCGGTTCTGCCGTCGGTTCGTCCATAGGGCAGTTTTTTAAAGTGAACCCGAAAAGGATGCGGACATTTGTGGCCTGCGGCGCCGCGTCGGGGATTGCAGCAGCTTTTAACGCTCCGGTTGCAGGCGCTTTATTCGCTGTGGAAATAATCCTTGGGGATTTTGCAGTTCCGCAATTCAGTCCGATCGTTATATCTTCTGTTTCAGCGACAATAGTTTCACGTCATTATCTGGGTGATTTTCCCGCATTTCAGGTGCCAAAATATAATCTGGCATCACCGTTTGAAATTTTCAATTATATTATTCTTGGATTTCTCGCAGGATTAACAGCGCTTGCTTTTATAAAAGTGTTGTATGGGGCAGAGGATTATTTTGATAAAATAAATCTGCCTGATTATGTCAAGGGAGCTCTCGGCGGTCTGATGATCGGTATGATTGGTTTGGTATTCCCTGAAATTTACGGAGTCGGTTATGATACGATTGACGCGGCTCTGGCCGGCGATCTGCTTTGGAAAATTGCTGTTATCCTCATCGTCGTGAAGATTATTGCGACGTCCATTAGTCTCGGGTCAGGCGGATCGGGCGGTGTATTTGCGCCGTCATTGTTCCTGGGAGCAATGATGGGGGCTTTTTTTGGCGGTCTGGTTCATCAGATTTTTCCGGATTGGACTGCGGAACCCGGCGCGTATGCGCTTGTGGCGATGGGAGGCGTTGTCGGGGCTGCTACACACGGGCCGATTACAGCCATTCTCATTATATTTGAAATGACAAATGATTATAAAATTATTCTCCCATTGATGATTACAACTATAATCGCTACTTTAATTGCAACAAGATTACATAAGGATTCAATCTATACCCTGAAGCTGGTCAGACGAGGAATTAATATCTTTGGCGGCCGTGAAGTTAACGTTTTAAGATCGCTGAAAGTAGCTAATCTGGTCAAACAAAGTATAGAGCTGGTCTATGAGAGCGATCCGTTTAGCATTGTGCTTGAAAAAATAGTAAAATCATCACATAACAATATTTATGTCAGGAATAAACAAAATTCCATCACCGGATATATTTCAATACATGAAATACGACAAACACTGATGGATTATGACACGTTAAAAAATCTTCTCATCGCACGGGATGTGTCAAATCCAAATGTTATAACCGTTAAAGAAACGGACAATCTTGATTTTGTGATGAAACAGTTCGGGCGGAACGAATTGGATGAGATTGCAGTTATTTCGTCTAACGGAGACGAAAAAATAGTTGGAACTATATGGCAGATGGATGTTATAGAAGCTTATAACCACGAAATATTTCTTAGGGATATGTCAGGAGAGATTGGCCAGAGCATAAAGAACCTTACGGGTGAAAGAACCGTTCATGTCGTCGAACAATATCACCTCAGTGAATTGGATGTACCCGCGACATTGGTAGGCAAGTCATTTGTAGAAATTAATTTTAGAAAAACATATAATCTTGAAGTTTTATTGATCAAAAGGAAAAAAAATACAGCCGGAGAATCAAAAACGGTTTATATTCAACCAGGCGGTGAAACAAAAATGGAACTATACGACGTCCTTTTGGTATTTGGAATTAAAAACCACATAGAAAAGTTTGGTAAAATATAAAATTACTGGGAATTTTTGTAAACTCTAAAGGAGTAGCCATGTTACAGTTTACCGAAGAGCAGCAGATGATTCGTAAAATGGTGCGTAATTTCGCCCAGAATGAAATTGCACCGATTGCCATTGAAGTTGATGAAACGGAACGTTTTCCGATAGAAAATTTTAAAAAGATGGCGGAATTGAATCTTTTGGGATTACCGATCTCGGAGACATACGGCGGAGCCGGTCTGGATGCTGTATCTTATATGATTGCTTTGGAAGAAATGGCGGGAGCATGCGCTTCGACAGCATTGTCATATTCTGCGCACATTTCACTGGCTTCCGTCCCCATTGAACAATTCGGTACGGAAGAACAAAAACGAAAATATCTGGTTCCGCTCGCCAGGGGAGAGAAAATAGGCTCTTTCGGCTTAACAGAACCATCAGCGGGCAGTGATGCCGGCGGGACAAAAACAACGGCTGTTAAAGATGGCGACAGTTACATTATAAACGGTTCAAAAATTTACATTACTAACGCGGAATACGCGGATATTTTTGTGGTGACGGCAGTAACTGAGAAATCTCGCGGCACAAGGGGTATTTCAAGTTTTATTATCGAACGGGGAATGCCTGGATTTGAAGTGGGTAAGAAAGAGAAAAAACTTGGAATGCGGGCTTCTCCCACATGTATGCTTCATTTTAGTGATTGCCGCGTCCCGGCAGAAAATCTATTGGGAACTATAAACGAAGGATATAAACAGTTCTTAATAACGCTTGACGGAGGCCGCGTAGGGATCGCGGCGCAGGCAGTGGGAATAGCCAAGGCGGCTTTTTCGCGTTCAATAAAATATGCGCAGGAAAGAGAACAATTTGGTCAGAAAATCGGTAAATTTCAGGCAATACAATTCATGCTGTCCAACATGGCGACAAATATCGAAGCAGCCGAATTGATGGTTTATCACGCCGCTCAACTGAAGCAGGAAGGAAAACCATATAAGAAAGAAGCTGCCATGGCCAAGCTTTTCGCGTCAGAAATGGCGATGGATGTCACAAAAGACGCCATTCAAATTCACGGCGGATACGGATATATGAAAGAATATGAAGTTGAACGGTACTGGCGTGACGCGAAACTACTTGAAATAGGCGAAGGCACTTCTGAAGTGCAACGTTTAGTTATTTACAGAGAGTTGTTAAATAATATAGACAGGTTATAATGGATATCAAAAAAAACTGGGATCTGTTTATTCAGAATCTTGATAAATATAAGGTTGGCGGATCGCCTGCAAGGGATATATTAATTAAGCTGACTTATTTTTTAGTTTTGCTTTTCGTGATACCTTTGCTTTTTTCAACTGAAAAATCCTTTAAATACACAGATATGAAGGCTGGAAGCATTGCCACAAAAAAAGTAGTCGCACCTTATAATTTTTTTGTGCTTAAGACAAAAGAAGAATTGAAGGAAGAGCGTAAGGCAGCGATAGAAGTAGTCCCGTACTATTTTGTTTACGATGATTCCATCACAAACAAAGTACAGTCCGCGACGGCTAATTTGATACCCTATCTGCTCAGAAAAAAGCCAAACGGAAACATTGAAAACCTGGTAAACCTGCAGGATAGCAAGAATCCGTTGATTCAAATTCAGGCAGGAGTAAAAAAACAATTTAATCTTAATATCACCACAACAAATTTGATGGTTTTATATGATATCCTGAATAATACAACCGGTAAGTATGAATTCCAGAGAATTTTAAAAAACGCCGCGGATGATATTAAATCAGGCATAATAAATATTAACTTAAAAGATGTCACCAGACCTAACATTGTAGTGCTAAAAAATGGAGTCGAAGAGTCGCTGCCTGAGATTTCCCGCAATGACATGTTGTCTTTTAAGCAGGAGTTAGAGCTAATAGCACAAAAAAACTTTGACCCGAATCAGGCAACCGTCATAAACTACCTGTTAAATCAAGTCATTCAACCTAACCTTATATATGATGACGCGCTCACAAAAAGAGCGGAAAACGATGCGTTTAACAGCGTTTCTCTCACAAAAGATATGGTGTATGAAAACGAACGCATTGTCGATGCAAATGAACGAATTAACGCGGAGATTTATCAAAAACTATATTCTCTTGAAGTGTCCGAGGTAGAGCGCAGCAATCAGGAAGGTAACTGGCAGATACTGTTTGCCTTTTTGGGAAAAATGATGCTGCTGGGAGCCGTGCTATTTATTGTCGGGCTTTATCTGTTCTCGTATCGCAAGAAAATTTTCGCGGATAATAAAAAATTACTTATGATCAGTATGATCATTTTAATTCAGATGATTCTCGCCGCGGTTATTTCAGGGCCGCTAAACTGGCCGGCTTATTTGATTCCAACGACCATTTCGTCAATGTTGCTCGCTATTCTGATCGATTCAGGGATCGGTTTCGTGGGAACTGTCGCTGTGGCGCTTATTCTCGGAGGGATACAGGGCGGAGGATACGATATTGCCCTTATTACAATCGTCAGCGGCATGATAGGTATCTATTCTGTTCATCATATCCGGAACCGGAATCAGATTTTCAAGGCTATAATGTTTATAACTTTTGCTTATTTCTGGGTTCTCGTTGCTTTGAGCGCGCTCCGGTTCGATTCATATCCCGAAATCGCAAAAATCTTTGGATACAATTTATTACCCAATGCCATACTTTCACCGTTCATAGCATTCATGATTCTGGGGATTTTCGAACGATTGTTTGATATAACCACCGATGTCACATTATTGGAATTGTCGGATTTGAATCATCCTCTTTTAAAGAAACTTTCGATGCAGGCGCCGGGTACTTTCCATCATAGTATGGTTGTCGGAAACCTGGCTGAATCGGCGGCCAAAGCCATCGGGGCAAATTCCTTACTCGCAAGGGTCGGCAGTTATTATCACGATATAGGCAAGATGGAAAAACCTGAGTATTTTGTCGAAAATCAGATGGATGCGGAAAACAGACACTCAAAATTATCTCCTAATATGAGCGCCCTTATTCTTGCCTCGCACGTTAAAAACGGCATCGATTTAGCAAAAAAATATAATATTCCGAAGCTTATAAGGGATTTTATCCCTGAGCATCATGGCACCAATATTATGACCTACTTTTACAAGAAGGCTCTAGATGCCGCAAGCGACAAAGATGAAATATATGCTTCCGATTTCAGATATCCCGGACCAAAGCCTCAGTCAAAAGAGACGGCAATTGTAATGATGGCTGATGCGGTAGAAGCGGCCACAAGGACTATACGCAATCCGACTCCTACAAAAATTCGTGCGTTTGTTGAATCACTTGTCAATCAGCGTTTTCAGGATGGTGAATTAGATGAGAGTAATTTGACATTCAAAGAACTGAAAATGATAATCGACGCATTTATGCCGATACTTTCAGGGGTTTTTCAACACAGAGTCGATTATCCTGATTCAGATAAAACAAAAAGTTTGGGAAAATCAAATAATCAAAAAGAAGAGAAAGAAAAAGTCGCTAAAAATGGAAATTCAGATACACCAGCTTAATCCTGAAATAAAAGTTACCGAAGAACAATTATTGAATGTCTGCGATGTTGTTTGCTCAGAATTGGAATTTTCGGGCGGGAGCTGTAATTTTATTTTTGTTGATGACTCGACTTTGTCAAAAATGCACGATACTTTTTTAAATGATCCGGAGCCGACAGATGTGATTACCTTCGATCTTGGTGATGATGAGATTGAAGGGGAAGTCTATATCAGCTTCGAAAGGGCAATCGAACACGCTGATTTTTATTCGGTCAGCCCGGAGGAAGAAATTGTCCGTCTCATGATTCATGGGCTTCTCCATCTAAAAGGTTATGATGACCGGAGTGAAGATGATCAATCTGAGATGAAAACGGTAGAAAACCATTTAGTGGGAATCGTAAAATCACAGGTATTGCCCGGAATTTTATAGTAAAACATATTTTTTTGTGTTTTTGAATAAATACATATAAATTTTGTAATAAATTTTTAAGAACTTCGGCATGCGGCCGGAAGAAAAAAAATTCTATTTTAATTTACAAAGTTGGACCTACACAGGAGGAAATAACTGGTTTTGGACCCGTCATCGTCGTTTTATATACTTGTTTTTTTATTGTTATTAGTGATGTCAGCGTTCTTTTCAGGCTCAGAAACTGCCTATTTTTCACTTACAAAATCCACAATAGCAAAACTATCCCATAGCAAACATGCCATGTCAAGGCAGGTTGCGCAACTATTAAAAGAGCCCAAAAAACTGTTAATCGCCATTATTATAGGAAATACAGTTGTGAATGTCGCCACCGCTTCTCTCGCGGCAATTCTGGCGACCGGGTTAATAACAAAGTATAATCTGAATAAAATACTGATCTTGATGATCAATGTCGTATTGGTAACGATTGTTATTTTATTTTTTAGTGAAATACTTCCAAAAGTGACCGCGATAAAGAATAGCAGAAAAATTGCGATCAGATTCGCTTATCCTTTAACTTTCTTCTACTATTTGTTTTTTCCGATTACAGTATTATTTGACTTCCTGACACATGGGTTGTCAAAAATATTATCAATAGATAAAGACAAATTCAGCCTGACAGAAGATGAACTCAGAACTTTAGTAGATGTCGGCGCTGAAAAAGGCGCTCTTCAAAAAGATGAAAAAGAAATGATTCATAGTATTTTTGAGATGGGTGATACCATCGTCCGTGAAATCATGGTACCCAGAATGGATATGATCTGTCTTGAAAAAGGGGCGAGCCTTTACCAGGTTCTTAAGGTGGTTAAGGATAAATTACACAGCAGAATTCCAATATATTCCGATACCGTGGATAATATCGTGGGGATTTTGTTCGTTAAAGATCTGTTGCCGATGATTAAGAGAAAAGTCATCGACGATTTTGATCTCGCGAAGCTGGCTCATCCTCCGTATTATGTCCCGGAACAGAAAAAAATCAATGAGCTGCTCAGAGAATTTCAGGCCGAAAAAATACACATGGCTCTTGTGGTTGATGAGTACGGCGGAACATCGGGTCTTGTAACACTTGAAGATGTCATCGAGGAGATCGTCGGAGAAATACAGGACGAATACGACCGCGAAAAACCGCTTTACACTGTGATCAATGATAAGACCTTCGTTGTTAATGGAAGCATGCAGCTGGAAGAAATTAATGATGCTCTCGACCTTGATCTTCCAACCGAAGAAGACTTCGAGACTCTTGCGGGATTTTTACTCAGCCAGTTTGGATCTGTTCCTAAGGTTAAAGAGAAAACAAGCTGGAACGGTTATGAATTTACTGTTGAAAAAGTCTACCGGAGAAGGATAGAACTGGTAAAAATCATTAAAAAAGAAGAGCAGCCCAAGCAAATAAATAAAACATGACTGCGCATCACTTACTGATATTTTAACTCCGAATAAAAATCCGGATTTTAGGATAAATAACTGATGAGTAACACCGGAAAAATTGAACTACAGAAAATACCTTCTGTAAGCTGGTTTCTTGAAAAACTTTCCGAATCGTTTCCCGGTGTTGATCATCTTTATCTCAAGAGAATCATCCAAGCGCATCTGGATGAGATCAGGTCCCGCCCGAAACAATACAAGATATCCCAAAAAAGCCGTGAAAATCTCCGGGATGAGATCATCATTGCAATGACTTCAGAAATTAAGGCGTTATTACGGGGTTCCTTAGCACCGGTAATAAACGCGACGGGAGTTGTCCTTCATACAGGACTGGGCAGGGCGCCTCTTAATCCTGAATTGCTGAAAAATTTACATCAAATCGGCCGTTATACCAACCTGGAAATACAGTTGGAAAACGGCAGAAGGGGACAGCGTAACGATCATTTGTCTCGATTGCTCAGCATCTTAACAGGGGCTGAAGATGGTTTTGCCGTTAATAATAATGCTGCTGCCGTGATGCTTATGCTCAATACCGTTGGAAATCGTAAGGAAGTTATACTCTCTCGCGGCGAGATGATTGAGATTGGCGGCGCTTTCCGCATGCCTGAAGTAATAAAAATGAGCGGTTGTAAACTTCATGAAGTCGGGACCACAAATAAAACACATCTTGATGACTACAAAGAAGCAATTAATGAACGGACTGCCGCCATATTAATCTGCCATCCGAGTAATTATGAAGTAAAGGGATTTTCACAAAAACCGGAACTTAAAGAAATTGTTGATTTGGGAAAAAAACATAATATCCCGGTGATCTATGATCTTGGAAGCGGATCGCTGGTGGATACGATAAAATTCGGATCGGATTCAGAACCGGTTGTTTCTGAGATCATTGCCACGGATATCGATATTGTCTCTTTTTCCGGTGATAAACTGCTCGGAGGCCCGCAGGCAGGTATAATTGTCGGGAAGAGATACTGGATTCAGAAATGCGCCAAAAATCATTTGCTGAGAGCTTTAAGGCTGGATAAAATCATGATCAGTCTCCTGCAGAAAACATTGATTCAATATTTGGAGGGGGATTCCGTCCTTAATAAGTTGGATGCGCTTCAATCTCTTACGTCAGAGGCAGAAGATTTAAAAATACGCTGCGATAGATTCACAGCAGAATTACCCGAAGCAGTAAAGAAAATCATACAAATCATTCCGTCGTCAGGGAAAGTGGGAAGCGGAGCCTACCCCTTAATGCCACTTCCATCATATGTAATGCAAATTAAATCTAAGCTTCTTCGCCCTGAGAAACTGGCAAAAAAACTCAGAACCCGCGCGGTGCCTGTATTTGTGCGACTTGAAGATGACGCAGTGCTGATAGATCTGAGAACTGTGAGCAGTGCAGAAGAGACGGAGTTAAAATCGGCTCTGACTGATCTCATACCGCCAGACAAAGAATAATACCTCCTGTTTTAATCTAAAATACCAGGGTTTTGCGCCGCGGTAGTGATTTCGGAAAAATGATAAAAAAAATCCCATGATTAAAAATTCATAATCTCAATGATTTATTCATTTTTGTAATTCCGGTTCAGACACGGTGTAATTTTAAAATTGATGTTTTGTCCGCATCTCAAATCATATAGAAACAATAACTAACGATATTGAATAATTTCTACAATTTATAAAATGTATTGTCCGGAAATTATTATTCCCATTTTTTATGACTGTATGAATTATCAAAGTAAAAAGTATGTGAAAAAAAATTTAAATTATAATGGAATTAATTGCTTTCAGATTTGTATATTTTGTGTATTGAACCGTGTTTTAATTTTTATCTGTCTTGGGATAGAATGATAATAAAAAATTCCAATAAACGCCATTTTAACATGCTTTAGATGAGTAGGAGGCATTGATGGATTCAGTATTTTTCTTGATTGGCGTCGTCATTCTGGTACTTATTCTGGGCTTTTTTATGTTTCGGCAATACCAGAAAGTAGGGCCTAATGAAATCTTAATAATTTCAGGGGGACGAAAAAATTTTGTCACTTCACCCGACGGAATTCAACATGAGATCGGATTCAAATACAGAATCGGCGGGGGCGCTCTTGTGAATCCCTTTACCCAGAGAGTAGAAAGGCTGCCTATTGAGGTAATACCAGTCGGCGCCAAAATTCCCGAAGTACTGTCCCGGAACGGTATTCCTATCACGGCGGAATTTACAGCACAGGTAAAAATTGATACCGGTGATTATTCATTATATCTCGCCATAACCAACTTTTTAAGCCGCGGAACCGAGGGTATTCTGGAAGTCTCCACAACCGTTCTTGATAGCATGGTGCGTGAAGTGATCGGCACTTTCACGGTTGAGGATATTTTTACGAAGCGGAATGAATTCTCAAATAGAGTAAACGAAGCCCTTCGCACGGATTTTTCAAAAATGGGTCTGGTTCT
>JBFXGD010000016.1:0-39007 GCA_050178385.1 Calditrichaceae bacterium | reverse complement strand
GTGGAAAAATTTGTGCTCATTTCAACCGATAAGGCGGTGAATCCAAGTTCCATCATGGGCGCGACAAAGAGAACGGCTGAACTGATACTGCAATCGTACTCATCAAAAACCGATATGAAACTGATCACCGTCCGATTCGGGAATGTGCTCGGAAGCTACGGAAGTGTGATTCCATTGTTTCAAAAACAAATTTCAAACGGCGGTCCGGTAACCATAACCCATCCGGATATGAAACGGTTTTTCATGACCATTCCGGAAGCGGTGAAACTCATTCTGGAGTCGGCGCGAATGGGACAGGGAAATGAGATCTTTGTTCTGGATATGGGTGAACCGGTAAAACTGTTAAACATCGCAAGGAGATTGATCAGTCTTTCGGGTTATGAGCCTGACAAGGACATCGCGATTGAAATCATCGGGACAAGACCGGGTGAAAAACTGGAAGAAGAGCTCTGGAACACCGGGGAAGTCCCCATGAAAACGGATCATCCAAAAATAATGATGGCGCTGGGTAATCATTTTAATCACTGGGATATCATGAGTAAACACATTGAAGTTTTAAAAGGATATTCCCAGACATACAATAAAAAAGGCATTTATGATAAACTAATGTCGATCATACCGGAGTATGCCCCGAACCTGGATGGTCAGAGTTTGAATCAGGATATCCTGGTCAAAAAAGAAGAAAAATAGTCCACGAATTACACAGAAAATAAGAACCCACGAATTACACGAATTGCACAGAAAAAGAAGAGCCCACGAATTACACGAATTAACACTAAGTAAAGATTAAAATATTCTTTGTTCTTAAATCCGTGGAAATTAGTGGAAATTAGTGGGCCATCTTAAAAAGCCGGAAGAGAAGAAGAATTGTCCACGGATTACACGAATTACACAGATAAAAATTTATAAAATTGTATTTAAATCCGTGAAAATCAGTGAAATTAGTGGACCTTCTCAAAAAGCCGGAAGAGAAGAAGAGTCATCCACGGATTACACGAATTACACAGATAAAAATTTATAAAATTGTATTTAAATCCGTGGAAATCAGTGAAATTAGTGGACTATCTTAATAAGCTGACAAGAAGAGAAGAAATGTCCCCGAATTACACAGATAAAGATAAAATTTAATTCATTGTTATTAAATCCGTGAAAATCAGTGAAATTAGTGGACCAATTTAAGAAAATGGCATTAATTTATTCAGAGGAAAGTTTTAAAATCATAGGTGCTGCTCAGGAAGTCCATCGGGAATTGGGTGCGGGGTTTCTTGAAGCTGTTTATCAGGAAGCGCTCGCCATAGAATTATTTAGTCAAAACATACCATTCCAAGAAGAAAAGGAATTGAGAATATCATACAAAGATCGAATTCTTGATAAAACATATTTCGCAGATTTTATTTGTTATGATAAAATCGTTTTAGAGATAAAAGCACTATCAAAAATAGGTTCAGAACATGAAGCACAGGTTTTGAATTATTTAAAAGTAACCGGCTATAAGTTAGGCTTAATAATAAATTTCGGAGAATCATCTCTAAAAGTTAAACGACTTGTTTCATGATGGAAGAGGAGTAGTCCACGAATTACACGGATAAACACTAAGTAAAGATTAAAATATTCTTTGTTCTTAAATCCGTGGAAATTAGTGAAATTAGTGGACCTTCTTAAAAAGCCGGAAGAGAAGAAGAATTGTCCACGGATTACACGAATTAACACTAAAAGAGAAAAAAAGTAATTATAAATTCGTGGAAATTAGTGAAATTAGTGGACCTTCTTAAAAAGCCGGAAGAGAAGAAGAGTCGTCCACGGATTACACGAATAACACAGAAAAAGATAAATAAAAATTATTTTAAATCCGTGAAAATCAGTGAAATTAGTGGACGATCTTAAAAAACCGGAAGAGAAGAGAATTGTCCACGGATTACACGAATTACCACTAAAAAGAGAATAAAAGTAATTTATAATTCGTGGAAATTAGTGGGCTCTCTCATTAGTTTTTTAGGAATCAGCCGGGGGATGAGATATGCAAATTATAAGCAAAATTGAAGAGCTGAAATTTGGGCTTATTGATGCTGAAAATGTAAAAGTTAGTGATAATGATGATAAATTTGATAAGATATTTGAAGAATTCGAGGAAGAAACTCGTCGCAAATTTGCAGACACACGCCCTTCCGAAAATGAAATCGTCAGTCATGTACGAAGAATGTATCGCCGCATTGGATGGGAACCGACAAAATACAGGCCGTCATCAGAAGCGCTCATACGGCGTATCCTTCAGGGCAAGGGATTATACCGCATCAATAATATTGTGGATTACGGTAATCTTGTGTCGGCGAAATATCATCTGCCGCTCGGATTGTATGATGTTGATAAAATTACCGGTGATATTATCGTGGATGTCGGCAAGGCGGGTGAAAGCTATCAGGGGATCAGTAAGCCGTTGATTCACGCGGAAGGAAAAATGATTCTAAGAGATGAGACGGGTATTTTTGGCAATCCAACCGCCGACTCCCTGAGAACATCCATCACAAATGAATCAACACATATTCTTGCCGTTTTTTTCTGCCCATCAGAAGTCAATGACGATCATCTGCAAAAAACACTCAATACACTTTCCGATTATTACCTGCCTTTCTGCAAAAACAAAAAAATTGACCAAAACATTGTTAAGAATTAAGAAAAAAGATAAAAGAAAAAAGAATGAGGGGAATTTAAAAATCAGCCTATTCCCCGTGAACAAATTTGGATCAAATTAGGATGATCTGACTCTTATTTGCCAATAATCTATATGATTGTTTAATTTACAAGCCATCATCTTTATTTTACATAAATCATCTTTCGCGTCAGACCGCTCTCCTTCCCGGACACCAAATCTTTCGCGACCATCCTGTAAAAATATATCCCCGAGGCAAGATCATTCCCATAGATGGTCTTACTCCCCCGATTACTTACAACCTCGTCATATATATTTCTGACTTTTCTTCCTAAAATATCATACAAATCAATAGTAACGCGACTTTCTCTCACAACTGAAAACCGGATGACCGTAAAATAATTGAACGGATTCGGGTAGTTTTGAGCAAGTAAAAACGACGGGGTTTCTTCTACACCACCCGCGTAATTCCACGAAGCGTAATTATAAGCCTCCATGATGTTCACAATTCCCCATCCCAGTAATTTGTCGGGATTATGAGACTGGCTGGCGGTTGATTTTAATGAGTTGACCACCTGAGCGGGTGTCAGATCCGGAAAAGCCTGAAGAAGAAGCGCGATTGAGCCGGCGACCAGCGGGCATGAAAATGATGTCCCGGGTGCGGTTGTAAATGAAGTGGTTGTGAAATCCGATGCCACTTTTACACCGGATGACATGGCGGCCACATCGGGTTTGATTCTTCCGTCGGCAGTAGGACCGACCGAAGAGCCTCCCCAGCGGGTCCCGTCAGCAAGCACGCCCCCCACAGCGATGACATTCTTTCCGTCAGCGGGTGCGATTAATGTGTTTTGCGAAGAATTGAATCCTTCATTGCCTGCCGAATTTACCACAATCAGGCCGCGATTAACCGCTTTGTCGGCGGCGATGGTCGTTACAGCCGTTGCCCCGTCCATATCATCGGGAGTGTACCAGTCAATATACCCCAGAGAGCTGCTCACAATATCGGCGCCCTGACTCTCGGCCCATTCCAAACCGGACACCCAGTAATCTTCTTCAATGGGAGTCTCGGTAGGTGTGTATTCTGTTTTACCCAGCAAATAAGTCGCCTTGTATGCAGGTCCGATAAGTTCCCCGGGCGCGTAACCCGCAATGGTGGAAAGGGTCTTGGTACCATGTGTACCCGATCCGTCGTTGTCATCGACCGTCGCGTCATTGTTAATGAAATCCCATGTGCCGATGACTTTTAAAGAATCAAATGCAATGTGTTGATCGTATTTCGCGAAACCGTCATCAAGCATACAGATCAGAACACCTTCGCCGTCCAATCCATCTGCGTGTAATACAGGAACCTGAATTTGTGCAAGCTGTGTGATTGAGCTGCCGTAGTCAATCGCCCCTGTTTCTTTTTGTAAACGGTAGCGATCCCCCTCATATATTTCACCGGATTCAGGTTCATTTCTCTGATAACCCATTACGGGTGTGACCCGGTCAATAAATTCATACTGGTTTAATTGATCGAGATCATCCCTGTTGATATCGATGCTTACCGCGTTCAGCCATTTCGAGCGAATCCTTATTTTTAACGCAAGATGCTGAATTTTATCGATATACGTTTGATAAACGGGAATATCGTCATAATCATACAGCTGACCGGAACTCCTGACCTTAAGCCGTCTGGTGACTGCGCGTTCGGTTAAATATTCGGTTTGTTTTTTTAAGCTTATATCAGAATGAGCACCCTTATCTTTAAAATATATCCAGACAGGAATTATTTGTTTATCAGTTTTTTCGATATACCGTTCAATTTCTGTTTGCTGAGCATATAAATCTGTATGAATCGATAAGATTAAAAATATTAAAGCAGACAATAACAATCTGAGCATGGATTCTTTCCCCGTAAAATTTATTCTTTAACCAGTCGTTCGGAAATTGATTTAATAAATAAAATGCATTTTAAAATTAAAAGTTCATATAAGCCGTATCAGGTATTTTTTTGATTTCTGAAATATTGAAGATCCTCATCCAGGTCAAGGTACGTATATTCATTTTTTAATGCACCGATAAATTGGATCTGTTTATCTAAAAATTTTTGATGTACCGGGGATTCCGGGTTTCTTACCCGGTGCGCGCGCGCCGATGCTAATTTTTCAAGTTTTGTCACTGCAGTTTTGGTCTTGGGGCTCAGCCATACTTCACAAAATTTATCCCAGATATAGTCTGTGGCGGCGCTATTCGGATGGATCAGATCAGAATCATAAAACCGGTAATCCCTGAGATCATCCATCATGATTTCATAAGATGGGAAATAGAAACAATTTGCGTTCGCGTTTACGATTTTATCCTCGGCAAGAAGCAGAGTAGATTTACTAAGCTGATTCTCAACCGGACCGTCCTTAAGGTGACGTACGGGACTGACGGTAATGATTACCTTGATCCCGGGATTAATTCGATTGAGCATCCGAAGAGTCTGTTGAAGATAGTCATAAACCTGATCCGCGGATAAACGGAAATGATCGAATTCCGACGATGGAATTTTATGGCAATTTGAAACAATTATTCCGGTTTGTTTATGCCGGTAAACATAGGATGTGCCGTAAGTTAAAATAAGCCAGTCTGTTGTTTTTAGAAATTCCGCCGCGGAACTTAATTCCCTGTTTAGCTTTTCAATACAGGTCTCGGCGACGTGATGGGAAAAATCACTGTGATGAAAAAAACTATGCCATTCATCATCATGAAATATCAGATCGGATTGCTTAAACTGTTTGTTTTCGTTTAAAAGTTTTACCGCGGAATGGATGGACACCGGATTATAAAGTACGCCGAACGGATTGTCGAAAATCCTAAACCGGTACCGTTTCAGATATTGCGCGATATTGCTGGCAAAACAGGATCCCATTGATAAAATTCTGTGATCGTGTTCCATCGAAACCGGACTTTTGTCCGGATTAATCTCGGTACGAAATTGCATAATTAATTCTCTTAATGATAAAATAATGTTTTTAATTTAATGAAAATTGATTGTTTTTTCACGATTAAATGGCCGGTATGAGAATTACTATGTATTTCGGGTTTTATTTATAGTATGTATTTTTTAAATTAAGATTAAACAGAATCTCAGTGGGTTCGCAAATGATCATTAAGAACAGCCAATTTTTTATATATTTGCTGCCTTTTTGATCTGTATTTTACACGCTGAGACAAGGAAGAAATTTTATTTATAATAATGGAGATCTGAATGGGATTTTGGGGCAAAGCAATAGGTGTCGGTATGGGATTTATGGTTGGAGGGCCGTTAGGGGCGATCATCGGAGGCGCGATTGGCCATTCTTTTGATGCCGAAAAAGGCAACGGAAACAAGCAGCAGATACAGTGCCCGCACTGCGGCAACAGAGTAATTATCGATCACCCGGGTAACTGGAGCTGCCCCTATTGCGGAAAACAAATTGGATTTTCCAATGGTGGGAATGACTATGATCGTCAGTTTGTATTTTATGTGAGTCTGGCATCGCTGGCGGCAAAAATGGCAAAGGCGGATGGTGTTGTTACAGATGACGAAGTGAAAGCATTTGATCATTTTGTCAGAGTAGATTTGGGATTAAAAGATGAGGAACGAAAGATTGTTGCCCGGCTTTTTAACGAGGCGAAAAAATCACCGGAAGACGGCTTAAGTTTTGCCAGACAGTTTAAAAACCTGATTGGTTATCAGCCGGATGTCGCGCAAATGATGATCCAGTTGCTGTTCAGAATTTCCATGGCCGACGGACATTTTCACCCGGCGGAAGAGCAGTTTATCGGGCAGGTCTCATCGGTGTTGGGCATTTCGCAAATGGAATACGAACAGATAATGGCTATATATGTCAAAAATAACGACGGAGCGTATCGCATACTTGGTGTGACTCCTCAGGCGACTGACGATGAAATTAAAAAATCATACAGAAAATTGGTTGTGGAATATCACCCTGATAAGTTAATGGCAAAAGGCATTCCGGAAGATTTTATCAAAATAGCCAACGAAAAGATGGCTGAAATTAACAACGCTTATAACGCGCTGAGAAAAGAACGGGGATTCTGAAAATGAATGATGAAATCATTAAAGATGAGATGAATCGGGATCAAAAAGATTTTTATCAGAAAATGAGAAAGCAGATTCACGACTATCTGAAAAAAAAGAACTTTAAGCACGCGGAATTATTGATGCTGGCTCCTGATTTTTTCCACTTACTGGTAAAACTGAGTCTGGACAGTCGTGTTCCGAACGACAAAAAAGTGAAGTTCGCGGCCGGGGTGGCTTATTTTATCATGCCCATCGATCTCCTTCCCGAGGCGATTCTCGGACCGATCGGCTATATGGATGATCTGGCTGTGGCAGCCTATATTCTGAATGATTATCTTAATAATAATGAACCGGATATTATCTATGAACACTGGGCCGGTGAAGGGGATGTTCTGGCATCCATTCAAAATATCGCCACAACTGCAAATTATTTTCTGGGCGAAGGGCTCTGGACAAGGATCAAGAAGAAATTTTCACAACTCTGACATGCCGAGGTGAGGGCTCTGTGATTAACGGTGTCTTAATCAAATATAAAATTGAGATAACAGACAATCATGTCAACTTTGAATGCGCAAATTTTTCCGTCTGATCGTATATTCCCGCTGCATACTAAAATTCCGACCCCGGCGCTGCTGATTCTCGAAAACAGACTTGTAAAAAATATTAGTGATATGCAAACACTCGCGGAAACTCACTCTTGCAAATTACGCCCGCATATAAAAACACATAAATCGGTTGACCTGGCATTGCGGCAAATTACGGCGGGCGCTTCCGGAATCACGGTAGCGAAGCTTTCCGAAGCGGAAATAATGGCGGAAGCAGGCATCAATGATATATTCATCGCCAATCAGATCACTCAGCATATAAAAATGAGCAGGTTAAAGGAACTTCATCGAAAAATACGATTGATCATTGGATTGGATCATCCTGATCAGATTTCCGTTCTGGAAAAAACTTTTCACAATACCGATAAGCCCTTAGAAGTCCGGATTGAAATTGACAGCGGATTGCACCGCTGCGGGATGGCGGTGGATGAGACCCTTGTCACGCTGGCTGAAAAGGTCCAAAAAACAGACTGGCTTGAGACTGAAGGAATTTTTACGCATGCCGGGCAGTCATACGCAGCCGGATCGACAGAAGAAATCATGGAAATCGGTATTCATGAAGGCGCCATCATGGAAAAAGCGGCAAGGATGCTAAGCCAAAATGGTATTAAATTGAAGACGGTCAGTACCGGATCAACACCTACGGTACGCTGGTCGGCAGCGAATCCATCCGTTAATGAAATTAGACCCGGAAATTATGTTTTTTATGACGGTATCCAGGTCGCTCTCGGGGTCTGCGGGCCTGAGAAATGCAGTCTGTTTGTGATGTCAACGGTTATTTCTCAGCCATCAGAAAATCAAATCGTCATTGATGCCGGCAGTAAGGCGCTTAATCTGGATCGTGGCGCGCATTCTTCTTCACTTGTTTCGGGATACGGAACATTGATCAATATTGACGGTGAAATTGTCAGGTTATCCGAAGAACATGGAGTTATCAGGCTTCGCAGTCCGCAACCGGTTAAGATCGGCAGTCCGGTGATCATCATACCGAACCATGCCTGCGCCGTTGCCAATCTGTATGAAAAATATTATCTTATAAGTCATGATAAACCAATCACAGAAATTCCCGTATCCGCCCGTGGGAATAGTCAATAATTAATGTCTGTTTGAAACTCTGACACTTAATAAGAGCACTCTTGATGAAATCTTTTTACAAACGTATTATCATCATTATCGGGGTTTTCATCCTTGCCCTGGGAATCAGCGTATTTCTGATATACCAGACATATTCCAACCTTAGTGAACAATTGATCAGGCGGACATCTCTATTGCTGGCCCGGTCGGTTGAAGAAACACTCATAAACGCGGCGGATCAGAATCTGGAATCGCTTACTACAAGAGAAAAGAACAGTGTACGAAAACTGATGAGTTCGCTTACGACGGAGACGGGCAGTATTTTGCACATTCTTCTGATCAATGATAAAATGAAAATTCTGCTGAGCAGCGATAAAGCGGTGGAAGGGAAAAAATATACATCGACAAAAGAGCTGGCGAACCTGACCGGAGATCAGCCCCGCGTCCTGAGTAAGGAATGGGAAGGAAATTTCAGGGTTGTTGATGTCATAGTGCCTCTCAAAAATAAAGAGGGAAAAGTTTTTGGATATCTGCGGCTGGTTCTCTCTTATAAAGAACTATATCTGCTTTATAAGGATTTATCTCTTATCTTTGTACCAATCACCGTTGTGTTTACCATATTGATCATATTTACTTTTTATTTTGTTTCAAGGACATACACAAAACCGCTTGAGTCGATTAAAAAAATGGCCAGCAAACTAAACGATGGTGATTTTTCCTATAGGATTAAATACACCGGGAATGATGAGTTTACGGACACATTTATGAGCCTGAACAAGTCTATCGAAAAGGTAAATATTCTTAGTGAAAGTTATAAAAAAGCGGAAAAAAGAATTTCGGCATTACTAAAATTTGCGGATGAGAGCATCATATTACTGGATCAGGAGGGACAGATCAGCAGCTATAATGATGCTGCCGTAAAACTTTTCCGGTGTGATAATAACGAGGAATTTGCGGACTATTTTAGTCATATCAAATCACAGAACAAGGAGCTGCAAACGGTAATCGCAAACGCGTTCCGGGGTGGGGCGCTGGAGGCCAACCGGGAAATGGCTGTATGGCTTCCGGACGGCAGGAGTTTGCTGACCCGTGTTTCCACTCAGGTGCTGAGGGAGGAATCCAGAATAAATGGTATATTACTTTCCTTTAAAAATCTTCAGCTGCTGAATGAATTGCAGCACAATCTGCAAAGATCAATGAAATTCGGAGTCATTGCCAATCTGGCCTCATCCATCAGCCACGAAATAAAAAATCCGCTTTCTTCGCTCGCTATTCATGCCGAAGTCCTGAATGTCAGAATTAAAAAGATGCAGATCACGGAAGACGCAACCATAACCCGCTCTCTTGATGTGCTTCAGAATGAAGTGAAAAGGCTGAACCGGATTATCAGTCAGTTCTTTAATCTCGCCAGGATCAAAAAAACGGATTTAAATCTGATTAATCTGAACTCCATTTTTAAAGATGTCCTGTTTTTAGTTCAGCAGCAGGCAATCGAGCGCAATATCCGTATTGAATCACAACTGGATGATACGATCGATTTTATTTACGGCGATCCCGATCAGCTCAAGCAGGTGATACTCAATATCGTATTGAATGCTTTTCAGGCTATCAATCAAAACGGAATGGTGTTAATTAAAACAAGGAGCTCAAACGACCGGATCTTCGCTGAAATTCAGGATGATGGTCAGGGGATGTCGGCGGAGGTGCAGCAGCGGTTGTTTGAACTGTATTTTACGACAAAAAATGACGGCGGCGGAATCGGTTTAGCCGTGAGTAAAAACATCATGGAAGCGCATGATGGGCGTCTCACGTTTGAAAGCGCAGAAGGGAAAGGCACAAAATTCATACTCGATTTTCCAAGAAAAGATAAAACGACTCAAATCCGCAGGCAGCCAATAAAACAATAGTGATCCCGTTCCGGGATGAATCACAAAAAGGAAATAGCAGAATCTATGAGCCAGCTTTATATCTACAAAGGGGCGCTGAAAAAGTATTATTATTTTGATGACCAAATTAAAAAACGGGTTGATGAAGGAATATCAGATTATCTGGCCATATTACCGGTCAACAGGGCGGTACGGCTCTTTAAAAAAAGCCTGCTGGATTCGGCGCGGGGTAACGCGTTAATTGATCCGCCGATTTTTACCTTTGATCAGGTTCTTTTGAAACTTTATGAAAATCTTCCATCCCGAAAGCGGATTATTAACAGCGATATGCAGCTGTTTATGGTCGAAGAGCTGTTAAGGTCGAATTTCAGGGAGCTGAAATACCTGCCGGCAAAAGATAAAATTCCCGGGGGATTGGTCAAAAAAACGAGTGATATGATCAATGAACTGCGCAGATTTGGTTATTCTTCATCCAATTTTGATGACGTTGATCTGGCCGATTTAAGTGAGAATCAGCTGAAACTCAATGATTTTAAACTGCTGCTGTCCAAACTTGAGGAATTGCTTGGAGATAATCTGATCGATGAAGCCTTTGCTATGCATACGGCCGCGAAATTACTTGATGAGAAATCGTTTAAGCGGATATTTCCGCAAACCCGATGTGTTTATATTAGTGGTTATGGGTTGTTCACTCCCGCAATGTATGAATTTATAGGGAAAATCAGGGGGTGGTGTCCGGTTCACATAAAAATCGAATACGTTGATCATAATCAGGATTTATTCAGACATACATCAACTGTTATTTCCCGTCTTGAAGTGATGGGAGCACAAGTGGAAGACGATTTGTCTCCGGGACCGCTTGCGCTGAGACTTTTTAACCGCGGCCACAACGAAGAGATAAAAAGTGACCTGAATAACCGTGTGGAGGTTCAGCCGCTCACAAACCGGCGTGATGAAGTTGCCTTTATGGCCGCCAAAGCCCGTGATCTTCATCGGAATAAAAATATTCCACTTGAGAAGATTGCGGTGACATTCAGCGATATGGAGAGATATGTACCGCTGATCCGGCAGGTTTTTAGTGAACACGGTATTCCATTTAATCTGTCAACAGGTTATAGTCTGAACCAATCCCCTCTTATACTGGCTTTTCTAAACACGTTACGTCTGGTGGAATCGGGTTTTGAATATCAGAAAGTATTTGATCTTCTTAATTCCAACCTGATTTATAAAAAAGACCCGATAGATACCATCGCGCTTTATAAATTGATTGTGGAAAACCGGATTAAATATTTACGCCCCGGGTGGCAGGATAAAATCTCAAAAAAACAGAATTATAAATCGGGGAAGGATATATTTTCTGAAATTGATAAACTAAACGGCTTTATATCGTCATTTCTTTTAATTCCCCAAAAAGCGAATATTGCTGAATTCCGGTCGCATTTTATAAAACTGCTAAAGACGTACGGACTTTTAACCTGGTATACCGCCGAAAATAAATATTTGACCGAAAGGCAAAAGGAAAAGGAATTCCGGGCTTTTAACCGGTTTATGAAACTGTTTGATAAGTTCATCTGGACGATGGAGTTTCTCAGCCGGGGAAAACCCATCACTCTCGATGTTTTTATCAGGCATCTGCAAACAGCGGTAGAACGTGCTTCTTTTAATCTGACCGAATGGCCGGGATTCGGTGTCCAGATCATGCCTCGTCTGGAAATTCAGGCATTGGACTTTGATGTCTTGATGATCGGAGGGCTGGTGGATGGTGATTTCCCCAGAAGTTCATCAAAAGATATCTTTTTCAGCGATCCGGTGAGAGCCAGGATGGGATTGGTCGCGGCGGAGGAACTGCTGGATCAGGATCGCTTTATGTTTTATAATTTGCTCGATTCAGGAGCCGACTCTATTATTCTAACCTATCCGAAGTACGAGGGCGAACGGGCACTCGTGACTTCTACATTTGTTTCGGAACTCGCTGATATCGCAAATATAAAATTCGCCGATATACCTGATGAAACTTATTTATACAGTCCCAATAGTCTCTGGGAACAGATCGGCCTAAAACTTCAGCAGAATAAAATCACCGGGGCGGAAGAAGCCGCTAAAAAATTGGTCTCCATGTCTGATGAAACCGGAGGCTGGACGCGTCATGATCTTAAAAGCGTTCTGAGTCGTATGGGACAATCCAGGAAGCGAATTACAGCCAACGGTTTTTCAGTTTTTGAAGGCAATCTGGAATCCATATCTTCGGTTACTGAAGAGCTGTCTGAAATTTATAAAGATTTTGGATGGTCCATCAGTTCACTGGAAGATTACGCATTCTGTCCAATGTTTTATTATTTAAAACGAAAACTGAAAATTGAAGAAACACCCGAATTTGAAGAGGAAATGACCAGCCTTGAACGGGGTAACACCGTTCATGAAATTCTGTACAGGTTCTATTCTGAACTGGTCGAAAAAGGAGAACAGATGCATCCATCAAGGCACAGAGAACGGCTTTTTCAGATTGCCGAAGAAGTTTTTGCCGCGCTGCCGTTTCATGGCTTCTTCTGGGATCTTGAGAAAAAAAGATATTTCGGTCTGCCTGACTCAAAAGGCCTGCTGGATGTTTTTCTTGAGCATGATCAGGATCAGATAGAGCAAACTGGATTCGCGCCCGCATTACTGGAATATTCATTCGGATACACGGGGGATTCGGCCGAGGACAAGTCATCAGTTAAAACAACCGTACGCCTTGAAAATGACAAGGGAAGCATACGATTAAGCGGTAAGCTCGATCGCGCGGATATCAATTCAAAAGACCAGATATTGATATTTGATTACAAAACCGGCACAAAGGCTGAAAAAATTAAGGCAAAACAGATTCTTAACGGAATCAGCTTTCAGCTGCCCTTTTATATCTTAGCCCTTCAAAAACTCAAACCGGAATTGGATCCGGTCTATGCCGGATATTTTCAGGTGAAGGATGCGGATAACTGTAAACGAATTCCGGTTATGGCTGACAAAAACGAAATTAATTTTGATTTAGGAAGAAGCAATGCTTCGCTGCCGAATAAAAAAGTCACCGATGATGCCGGAAACGAAATGACTTTTAATGAATTGCTTGAACATTCCCTTGCCACAGCGGTGGACAAAGTCGAAGAGTTAAAAAACGGAATGTTCCGGCATACCATGCATCCGGGGGAATATTTTTGCAAGAGTCTTTGCGAATACCGCCGTATGTGTCAGAAAAACGCGGCGAAACTAAATAAGATGGCCGGGAGAGATGAGAATAATGAGGATGAGTAATACCCGTCTGTCATTTGGATGAAATTTAGCATCCCCCTGAATACTGGAAGTAAAGCAGAGAGTTAAGTAAAATTCGCTCAGAAATTTTTTAACAAAATCAATAATACGGGCAGCTATAAGAGGAAGTCCGACAACAAGAAGGAAAATCATGCCGGAATTGACCATTGCTCAGCAAAAAGCGCTGGTACTGGATAAAAATGTTTCTGTTACCGCGGGCGCCGGGTCGGGGAAGACAAAAATTCTCGTTGACCGTTACCTGAAAATTGTAATGCTTGATCCGCGCAAAGTCAGAAAAGTCCTTGCAATTACATTTACTGATAAAGCCGCGGGTGAAATGCAGGAACGTATTGCGGATGAAGTCAACCGGAAACTGGCTGATACTAAAAATCCGGATGAACGAAAAAAGCTGCTTATGATTCGTGATCAGCTGAATTCGGCTTTTATCTCAACAATACACGGATTCTGCTCACGGCTTCTGCGTGAATTTCCGCTGGAAGCGGGTCTTGTGCCCGATTTCTCTGTAATGGATGAAATAAAGCAATCGGTATTGATAAATGATGCGATAAAACAAATTTTTGAAAAAATCGACAGCAGTAAAGAGAAATCAGAAATTGAAAAATGGGCAAAGCTCTTTATCGAACTGCCCGGGAAATCAATTGTTGATATGCTGCGGGAAGCTCTGGGAAAACCCTGGGAAATGAATCGGATAATTGAAAATTACCGGGACCGGAATGAAGAAGAGCATATAAAATTTTTAGAGAATTCCTGGCTTGAACTCTTCAGTCAAAGTTTGGGGAATCCGAATATTGACGAATTTGTCCAAATAAGCGATCAGATTGTCGCGCTGGACAGCGTTGCGGATAAGAATAAAGCCGGTAATGATATACTGGACACGATGAACTCTCTGCGGGGAAATTACAGACGCAATACGGATGATTTACAAACCAGGGCAGCATTTCTTCGCCTGATCAGACAATCAACAACCGGAAAAGGAATAGCGTACAAAAATTTAGCCTATTTAGGAACGAATAACGGGTGGTCGCCACCAGCGCGTCCCTTAGTAAAACAATTGAGTGATATGTCTGAAATTCATGCTCAGAATATTCAAACAGTTGATCCGGGTGAACCGCCAAATGAAACTGACCGCAAATGGTTCAGGCTGCTAAAAATATTTATTGATCTGTTTGAGCTGGTCCGGATGCAATATGTCGAAATGAAAGAGGACCAGGGGTGCGTTGATTTTGAGGACCTGCAATCACTGTCATTAAAACTTCTGACAGAAAATAAAACGGTGTTAACGGAATTTCAAAGCAGGTTTGAATATATCATGGTTGATGAGTTTCAGGATACAAATGAGCTTCAGTGGCAGATAGTCACGGCATTGGGAAATAAGGGATCCGGGCTGGAAAAAGTGTTCGTCGTAGGCGATCCGAAGCAGTCTATATATGGTTTTCGCAATGCGGACATTCGCGTATTCAGACACGTGAAAAATGTGTTTGCTGAGAAGGCGGGATATAAAAGCGAAGCCGAATACGACGGTAATGTGATTTTTACCGAGAGTTTCCGGTTTCTGCCGCGATTGAACGCGTTTATCAATCACCTGTTTAGAGATATACTTAGGGAAGACCCTGAAAATCCGTTCGAGGTGGACTATAATCCGCTGACATCAAAACGCGATTTGCCCGGAAAAGGCTGGGCAGAGCTGGCGATTCTTGACTCCACTGATCCCGGGTCACCCGGTGAGGCGGAATACATCGCCTGGAAGATAAGAAATTTGATAGACGGTTCGATGCCCTGTTATAAATGGGATAAAGAAGAAAAAGAGCTGCCGCTTGAGTATGGTGACATCGCAATCCTGTTAAAAAACAGAAATCGCCTGCTTAAAGTAGAAGAAGCGCTCAGGCGAAAAGGAATACCATTTAAAACCATCGGTGGGATTGGCTTCTGGCAGCGTCAGGAAATTTTTGATTTTTACCATTTACTCAGATTTATCAGCAATCCCATGGATGACTTTGCCCTGATAGCGCTTCTGCGGTCAAGATTGTTTTTAATCCCGGACAGCGCCTTGTATCTCCTCGCCCGTGAAGAGGGCAATACATATCTTGAAAAACTTTCCGCGGAATTTAATCAGACCGGATATTCTGAAGTTGATATTGAACAACTTCGTGATGCCGCAGCCCTGGCTCTGAAATGGATAGAATGCCGGGATCGCATGAGCCTGTTCGATTTACTAAATATGATTATTGATGATGTGAGATTGAAGGCGGTATTGAGCGCCGAGCTGGACGGCGAACAGCTTTCCGCTAATCTGGAGAAAGTCATCAATCTTGCAAATGCCTTTGACAGTGGGGGATTGGGCGGATTTCAGGATTTTATGAGCAGTGTGGAAGATTTAATCGACAGAGAAATAAAAGAAGCCGAAGCTCAGGTGACCCTTGAGGACAGAGGGACTGTAAAGATTATGACCATCCATGCTTCCAAGGGGCTGCAGTTTCCTGTTGTTTTCGCGCCCTATCTCAATCAGGAGCAGAAAAACAGAAGATCTTCAATGCTCATCGATACAAATTTAGGGTTTAGCGCCAAATTGAGGTCAAGCGGCGATGGAAAGGACTCGCAGGATCATCTTCTTCATCGACTGATTAAGATTCGTGAACACCGCAAGCAGACCGCCGAACTAAAACGTCTTTTCTATGTTGCCGTGACAAGATCAAGCAATTATCTGTTTCTCTCTTCAGCTGTTAAGAAGGAGAAAATTGAGGCGGATTCACCATTGAGCTGGATTTTCAGCCGTTTCGGGTTAGATTTGCCGTCAATAAACGAAATTGAAAAAATTGAAACAGAAGAATTCATTGTCCCGATTGTAACCGGCTTTGACGATACCGGAACACCGGAAAGTGATTATGAAAGTTTTTATAAAGGTCTGGGCCGTCTCACGCAAATTGCCATCGGGGATGAAAAACATACTGAGATAACACCGGAATATTTAGTGGCATTGGAAGGTGAAGTCCGCGGCAGGACATTCTCCGCGACTCAGATCATGACTTATCTAAAGGATAAGGATGAATATTTCCGCAGATATCATCTCGGCTTTTTTGAAGGTGATTATGAGACCTTTGCGGATGATGTCAGAAAGACAGATCATGCGTTGTTGAAGGGTAAAATGGTGCATAGGTATCTGGAACTGATGAATGAAGATACAACCCCGGAAGAAAAAATCATTGATCAGATATTATTTGAATTTGATATTTTTGAGACCACTTTAAGGGAAGAATTCAGATTGGAATTGGAAAATCTGAGCAGGGATATCCTTCAGTCACCGGTAGGCAGAGAAATAATCCGGGCGGTTGACGCCAAAAATGAAATATCCGTTACAATGAAAATCGGAGATGATTACTTTACCGGGACTCTTGACCGGATTTACAGAATTGAAAGCGGAGAATGGCAGGTCGTTGATTATAAAACAAACCGGATCACCGAAGCCCAAATTGAAAGTGAAGGCCGCAAATACGAATGGCAGATTAAATCCTATGCCCTGCTTTTAAGCCGGCTTTTCCCGGACCAGGGGCAATATGGCATCAGTTTGTATTTTATAAAACCGGATCGTTTATATCAGCGGACTTTCAGCGCGGCAGAAGTTCTTGAAATTGAGGATTTCTTTGAGGAAAAGATTGGTGAAATAAAGGATGCCTTCCCGGTTCATCTCTCCTGATTATCCGGTGTTTTTTGATTACTGTTCAAGGCGGGATGAGGGCTGGATATAAATCGTTTCCACGCGAGCGGGATGAGCAAAATCAGTAGCAGCGCGCTGACAATCCCCGGAGCGGACGCGCCGTATTGTTCCAGGACATAACCGCCGGCGGACGGTGCGATGACTCGGGTAAAGCTGTCGAGAGACGCCGAAATTCCAAGAATGCCTCCAATTTCTTTCTTTGAAACCGCTATACTCAGCGAGCTGTTGATTACGGTATTGAAAACACCGCTGGATAATGCCAAAGGTACGAGAACAATCAGAAGTACAGGGACCGTGTAGGTAAAGGCCCAAATTAAGAGAGAAAATCCCATTAACACCATGGAACTAAAGAGCAAACGTCCTTCACTAATCCTGGCTGTTAATACGCCAATTGCAAATGCCTGAACAATCACAATCAACAGGCCTACATAGGCAAGTATATATCCGGTTGACTGGGCGTCAAGCTCAAGGCGGTATTGAGCAAACAATGCAAAAACCGTCGTAAACATCGCGAACGCCAGGCTGAAAAAAAAGCGCATTTGCAGCAAAGTTCCAACCAAAGGCCGGGTTAGTGCATCTGATAGCGCTGAAAAACTCATGGGCGGATTCTGATTAACTAAATGGTTTTCCCGGTCTTCCACCGATAGCGTTTCAGGAAGCCAATGAAATACCGCCAAAAGACTGAGAAGGTTCAGGATTCCCGCAGCGTAAGCAGGCGCGTCATAGCCCCATATACTCAATGCGCCTCCCAGAGCCGGACCTGTTATAAAACCGAGCCCGAAAGCGGCGGCAATAAGACCCAGCCCTTTGGCGCGATCCTTCTCATCGGTGATATCGGCGATATACGCCTGGGCCACGGAAATATTTCCGCTCATAAAACCGGACACAATGCGGCTGAAAAAGAGAAGTGACAACGATGAGGCGGACGCGAACAGCATATATCCGAAAATGGAACCGGCAATGCTGTACATTAACGCCGGCCGTCTGCCGTATTTATCAGAAAACCTTCCGATGAGCGGCGCGCCGATTAGTTGAGCGCCCGCGTAGGAAGCAACCAGAAAGCCCACCTGGGTAGGATGCGCTCCGAATGTTTCCGCGTAATACGGCAGCAGAGGAATGATAATTCCAAATCCAATGAGATTCAGGAAGGCCACCACAAAGATGGAGGTCATGCGGGAATCAATTTTCAAGCTGATAATGCTCCGCCGAATAGCAAAAAGTATTGATTTTTTTGGTTAATTATGTCTAATCTTGAATATAAATATTTTAACAAAGAAATGGGTCTACATCAATGTCAGAATATTACTATGGTCTGCCGATAAAATAATTCCATAGTTATTGATATATTAGGAAAGCAATTTTACATTCAAGTAACATTAAATATGCCATAAAGAGGAATTTTGCAAAAACAAAACACGCGTTCAAATTTCAGGTTTTTCCGGAGAATAAGAGTATCCCGGAAACAAAAAAGCGAGCAAACAGGACAGACAGCGCTTTTATATTATTTAAGCGGATTGAAGACCCGTGCCGGGAATCATCATATTTTTATCCTGGGCGGCGGTCTTGCCTTTTCTATGTTCGCCTGTATTATGCCGTTTTTACTGGTGATTTTTTATCTTGTGGGGAATTTGCTGGAAATTTCTTCGATCCGGGAGCAATTAGATGTAATCATTGAAACCTTTATCCCATACTCGAATTATTCGGCATTTGTAAAAAATATTATAAATTCACGGGTTGAAGAATTTATAAAATATAAAAAGATTGCCGGATATTTTGGTGTTATCGGACTGATACTCGCATCAAGCGGTTTTTTCTCAAGCCTGAGAACGATTCTAAACAGTGTCTATAATATTAAGGAAACCCCGCATTTTCTGATTGCTAAGCTGAGGGATTTTGGCATGGTCATATTGCTGATGGTTCTTTTCCTCAGTTCTGCAATGCTTCTTCCATTTTTTCACGCGGCGAAGACCGTCGCGCGAAGTTTTCAATATACTCAGTGGCTTGGTTCGCTTAATGTCAGTTCCTTTGCACTGTTCATTTTTTCTACAATATCGTTATTCGCGGTGTTTTTTCTTTTTTATAAGGTAATTCCTTACAGAAAAATGAAAAAAAAGGTTGTCAGCATCAGCGCGTTTTGGGCTGTGGTATTCTGGGTGAGCGCTCAACAGTTATTTGAGTACTATCTCTCAAATTTTGCTTCTCTAAACAAGATATATGGCACCTATCTCCTTTTCGCGGTTGTCGCATTCTGGATATATTATTCATCCATAATTTTTATTATAGGAGCCGAAATCGGGCAGTTGTATAAGGAGAGGCACAGACTTTGATTTAATGACGACGCCAAACGCAAAATTTTTCATTCCTTGCATTTATTTCATCATCTGAATAATTTGAATAGCGGTTTTAATAAAGAGAATAATGAAAAATTGTAATGCGCAGATATCTAATCAATATGATTGCAAATGAAGAAAATTATCATCACCTGTGAGCATGGCGGGAACCGGATTCCGGATGAGTATATTTCGCTTTTTTCGGGTTATGAGAATTTACTGACCACGCATAAAGCGTACGATCCCGGAGCGCTCGAATTAAGCCAAAAATTCGCGGGTACGCTTACGGTTTCCTGCTATTCATCAACCTTCTCCCGGCTTCTTGTTGATTTGAACAGATCTTTAAAAAGGAGATCAATTTTTTCCGAGGTCACAAGAGGGCTGAGCCGTAATGAGAAAGAAAAAATTTTAGATAAATATTATTACTCATACCGTAAGCGGCTGGAGAATGAAATTGTCTATCATGTTAACTGCGATGATGAAGTTATCCACATATCTGTTCATAGTTTTACGCCTGTTCTGAAGGATGTTGAAAGAAAAGCTGATACCGCGTTCTTGTATGACAATTCAAGAAAAAGAGAGAAAGAATTCTGCTGCTTGTGGAAAAGTTCTCTTATGCGAATGGATTCCGGGTTAAAAATACGCTTCAATTATCCCTATTCCGGGAAACCTGAAGGATTAACAGCATATTTCAGGAAAAGATTACCGGAAGATTGTTATATCGGTATCGAGCTTGAAGTGAATCAAAAACACGTCTATGGAAATCAAACGCGATGGAGTAATTTGCAGGATAGTATAGTCGGTTCATTTCAGGATGCGATGAAAATCTGATTATCCGGATGCCCGCCCAATTTTCTAAGATCAAAGAATATTAAAGTATGTCTTAGCGTTAATAAGTGCAAAGATGTTTGTTCCCGGAGTATTCAATATGAATAAAATACTAATTATTATACTGTTCCTTCCAATAGTTCTCATCTCTCAATCAGGAGGCAAGCGGTTAATGCACCATACTTCAGATGGATTTGTCAATCCGGATCCGGGATTTACGGAGAGGGGATTCACGGACTTCCTAAAATGGTCGGTTGTTGATCGCCTTGCCGGTAAAAAGCCCGATAAACCGGATCATTATAATTTTCAAATGATACCCAACGACGGTCATATTCTCCGCGAAAATACGGATGCATTTACGGTAACCTGGATCGGGCATTCAACATTGGTCATTCAAATTGACGGCATCAATATACTTACTGATCCGATTTGGAGCGAACGATGTTCACCAGTTAATTTTGCCGGTCCGAAAAGGTATGTGCCGCCCGGTCTGGCATTTGATGATCTGCCGGAAATTGATGTGGTTCTGATTTCGCATGATCACTATGATCATCTTGACAAGGCTACAATTAAATTGCTGGGGAATAAACCTTTGTATATTGTGCCATTGGGGATTGGGGCAATTCTGCGGGAATGGGGGATAACGCATTTTTTAGAATTGGACTGGTGGGATTCCATGAAATTTAATGGGGTTGAAATTGCTTGCGTGCCGGCGCAACATTTTTCCGGGAGATCACTTTTTAGCCGCAACAAAACCCTTTGGAGCGGATGGGTAGTGCAGGGAAAAAACCAGAATTTTTATTTTGCCGGCGATACGGGATATTTCCCCGGTTTGAAGGAAATCGGAAAAAGATACGGACCGTTTGACCTGGTGGCATTGCCCATTGGCGCTTATCTGCCCCGCTGGTTTATGAGGCCTGTTCACTTAAGCCCTGATGAAGCAGTCGATGCTTTCTTGGATCTTAAAGCAAAAAAGTTTGTCGCGATTCACTGGGGGACATTCGAACTGGCGGATGAACCTCTTGATGAACCGCCGAAAGCGTTGGAAAAAGCTCTGAGAGAAAAGAACTTTGCAAATGATGAATTTTGGATTTTAAAACATGGTGAAACCAGAAAATTATCCCGAAGCTCATCCGAAAAAGAGTATGTGAAAATTGAAGATTCCGAGCAGTCAGCGGTGTTAGGGCAGCCTTAAAGGGCAAGATTTAAAGAAATAGTAGTGATTGTCAGATAAATGAGCAGCCCAAAAATATCATTGAATGTGGATACAAAGGGAGCCGACGCCAATGCAGGGTCGATCTTAAATCGTTTAAACATCAAAGGAACCAGGGCGCCTATAACCGCCGCATTATTAATGACTATAAACATGGAAATCGCCAGGATTGACGCGAATACAGGGCCGTCCCAAACATAGACAATTAAAAAAATCATAGAAGAAAAGACCAGACTGTTGATTAGTGAGATCCTGAATTCTTTGAACAGCCGGCTCTTTGTATCGCTGATACTGATATCTCCCGTCGAAAGACCACGCACAACAATAACACTGGCCTGCTGGCCGGTTGATCCGCCCATAGCCATGATGATGGGTATAAAAAATGCCGCCATCACTTTTTGAGACAGGGTAGCTGAAAATGAATCAAGAATCATTGCAGCGGCAATTTCGCCAAAAAAAGCAACTGCAAGCCAGGGGAGCCGCGCTCTGGATAGAACAAAAGGTGATTCCTCCAAAATTTCTTCGTCAGGCGCACCGGATAATCTGGAGATGTCTTCAGAACCCTCTTCCTCCAATACATCGACGATATCGTCAATGGTGATTCGGCCGACCAATTTTCCGGCTTCGTTGATAACGGGTACGCTGATCAGGTCATATTTCTTGAAGAAATTCGCCACATTTTCCTGGTCCATATCCACAGTGACATACTGAATATCCACATCCATGATTTCCCTAAGCGTTGTATAGCCTTTGGCCAGGACCAGATCAGTCAGAGATACACTGCCTATCAGTGAATTGTTTTCATCGACTACCCAGATATTATAAAGATCATCAAAGTCATCACGGACTTCACGTATTTTTTCTATGGTTTCATTGACCGTAGCTGTTTCCGGCATGGAGAGAAACTCCAGTGCCATAATTCCGCCGGCGGTGTCGTCTTTGTAGTGAAGCAGTTCTTTGACATCCTGCTGCCCCTCAACAGCCATGTGGTCAAGAACTTTAATGGCAATTTCTTCAGGCAGTTCGGCAAGAAGGTCCGCCGCGTCATCAGATTCCATCTGATCCACAAGCAGAGAGATCTTTTTCTCGCTGGAATCTTCAAGTACCTGTTCGACAAGGGGGGTGTCAAGTTCCGAAAGAACTTCACTGGCGAGTTCTGTAGGAAGGAGATGGAAAAGATATTTCCGGTCTTCCTTTTTTAAACGATTCAGGATGTCTTCGATATCGGCCGGATGTAAATCAATAAGAATATTGAGCAGTGGTCCTGCTTGTTTGCTCTCGATGAGCTTTTCAATATCCGTTATAATGCTTTCGAAGTTAATTTCATCCATAATTTTGATTCAGTTTATGATTTATTTCGTTAGAAAGTTTTTTAAACTCATCAATAGTCAGATCTTCCGGCCGGCTGTTAAGATCCACAGCCTCTAAGGAATATACAATACTTTTGTCAAATTTTCTACACAAAGAATTTCTTAACATTTTTCGCCGGTAGTTAAATGTACCTCTCACCACGGTCCTGAAAAGGGTTAAATTGTCAACATTTGGAATCGCGTCGATGAACTCCATTTTAAAGACTGCGGAATCAACATTTGGGACCGGAAAAAAATTCCCGCGTTTAACATCAAACAAGTACTCTGTCCGGCTGTAAGTCTGACATATCACCGATAATATGCCGTAATCCTTTGAGCCGGGTTTTGAGACGATGCGTTTTGCTACCTCTTTCTGCGTCATAAGAACCGCTGAATCAATGGACTTGTGATTATCAATCAAACTGAATAGGATTGGACTGGTGATATTGTATGGTATGTTCCCAAAAACTTTCAATTTTCTGCCGAACTGTTTAGAAAGCTGCGGCAAATCCAAAGTCATAAAGTCCTGGTTAAGCATCCGGACACCTTCAGGAAAATGCTCCTTGATGTAATCAGACATTCTGGTGTCGATTTCGACAGCGATAAAATCAGCCGGGGACGCCTTTATTATCAGCTCTGTAAGCGCGCCTTTGCCGGGTCCGATCTCCAGGACAACATCGTCGGATAAAATAATACCGGCTTTTACAATTTCCTGACGTATATATGGATTATTCAGAAAGTTCTGACCAAATCGTTTCAATGGGCGCTGATTACTGTCCATTCAGGCAAGCCTCGGATTAAAGCTAATATAAAAATTCCCACCCGGTTCGATTAGAATTTTATTCGAAATAAAGCCCCCGCGTTTTCAGATGTAACTTCGGCGAGTTGATCAACTGTAATTCCCCGGATTTCCGCGATTCTTTTTGCGGTGTGAACAATCAGAGATGGCTCATTTCTTTTACCGCGCAACGGCATGGGGGTAAGAAAAGGGCTGTCCGTTTCAAGAAGCAGTCTTTCCAATGGGACGTTAGCAATCAATGCTTCAGAATCATTATTTTTATAAGTAATGGCTCCGGTAAATGATATATGGAAGTTTGTCAGGAGAATGTTTTCGAGATAGCTTTCATCACCGGTAAATGAATGCAAAACTCCGCCGACTTCAGTGGCCTTTTCGCTTACAATCATATCGTAAACATCTTTGTGCGCTTCACGGTTATGAATAATTAACGGGAGATTCAGCTCTCTGGCCAGTTCAATCTGTCGGCCGAATGTGTCCTTTTGTTTGTCTTTTTCAGCATGCATCCGGTAATAATCGAGTCCGACTTCACCTATGGCAATCACTTTCTCATGTTTGGCTAATTCCCGGATTTCTTCAAAATCATTCTCTTCCGCCTCCGCGCAATCCGATGGATGAATACCAACAGCGGCGTAGATGGACGCGTATTTTTCGGCAAGAAGGACGGCGTTTTTTGATGATTTTAAATCAGTGCCGATGGTGATGATTGCAAGAACCTGGTTTTGAATGGCGCGCTGAATGACAACTTCTCTGTCGTTGTCAAAGGAATCAAAATCAAGATGCGCATGTGTGTCAATGAACATATTAATCCTTTAATTTTTTCTCACACTTAACTTATTTTGCTGCCTGATTCCACATCATCCATGATGGTTAACAGGCTCAAACCGGATTCACCGCTCGCGGCAAGGAGCATTCCCTGAGATTCAATTCCCCGCAGAGTAACCGGTTTAAGATTCGCGATAACTACAACTTTTCTGCCGATCAGCTTTTCCGGGTCATACGATTTGGCAATACCGGCAACTATCTGTCTCTGCTCATCCCCGATTTTGACCTGCAGTTTTAATAAGCGGTCCGCTTTTTTAATTTTTTCCGCCTGAATGATTTCTCCTACACGCAGATCAATTTTTTGAAAGGTTTCTATATCGATTGATTGATTATCTTGTATCTCATCCGTTTCCGGCTTGTTTCCGGAATTAATGGCATTTTTTAAACGCTCAACTTCTGATTCGATTGGTCCATCCTCAATTTTACTAAAAAGGATCTCCGGTTGATTGATCGCATGTCCGGCTTTCAAATTCGGATTTCCGGCATCTTTCCAGGTTATGCTATCAGGTTCAACGGCCAGCATATGTCTGATTTTAGCTGCTGTAAACGGAAGCAGCGGTTCTGATAAAATCGATAAACTGTAAACCATCTTTAGACACAAATTGATGGTCGTGGCGCAGGTATCCGGATCTGTTTTGCGGGTATTCCAAGGCTCCTTGTCATTGAAATACTTGTTCGCGGACCGGGCAAAATCCATCAGTTCACGAACATAATTTTTAAACTGATATTGCTCGAGGCTGGAGCCGAGTTTCGCCGGCGTAGTCTCTATCAGGTTGATGAGTTCACGATCAGTTTCATCAGTATCGTTCAGCGACGGGACTTTTCCGTCAAAATATTTTTGCGCAAACGTAAGGGTACGATTTACAAAATTACCGAGTATATCGGCCAGTTCATTGTTATACCGGGCTTGAAAATCCTTCCATGAAAAATCCGTATCGCGGGCTTCAGGAAGATTGCTCGCCAGCACATAACGCAATGGATCAGGATCAAATTTTTCAAGATATTCATCGAGCCATACGGCATAGTTCCGGCTTGTGGAGAGCTTGTTCCCCTCAAGATTGAGAAATTCCATGGCCGGTACGTTTTCCGGAAGAACATAATCACCGTGAACCATCAGCATTGCCGGAAAGATAAGGCAGTGGAACACGATGTTATCTTTACCAATAAAATGAACAAGTTTTGTCTCTGTATTCTGCCAGTATTCTTTCCATAACTCTGAATTACCTCTGGCCTCCGCCCATTCCTTTGTTGCAGATATGTATCCGATGGGCGCGTCAAACCAGACATATAATACTTTCCCGGAAGCATCCACACCTCGTTCTTTTGCGATGTCTTCGGGTACAGCTACTCCCCAGGGGAGATCACGTGTTACGGCGCGGTCTTTTAGGCCGTCATTGAACCAGCTTTTTACCTGGTTTACGACATTTGTTTTCCACTCGGGATGCGTGTCGATCCATTTTTCGAGCCTATCCTGATATTTGGCGAGCGGCAGATACCAGTGCGTTGTTTCTTTTAGGACAGGCGCCGCGTTGGTAATGGCGCTGCGTGGATTTTTAAGATCCTTTGGACTGAGAGAACTGCCGCATTTTTCGCACTGATCACCATAGGCGTCATCATAACCACAAACCGGGCAGGTACCCCGCACAAAGCGGTCTGCCAGAAAAATTTTTGCTTCAGGATCAAAGAGCTGTTCTTCTGATTTTAAGATAAATTCATTTTTTTTAGCGAGATTTTTAAAGAATTCACGGCTGGTTTCATGATGAGTCTTCGATGATGTCCGTCCGTAATAGTCAAAACTAATCCCGAATGCTTCAAAACTTTTTTTGTTTAAAAAATGGTAACGATCAACAATTTCCTGGGGGGAAACTTTTTCTTTTCGGGCGCGCAGCATGATCGGCACACCATGTTCATCGGAGCCGCAGATATATACAATATCTGAACCTTTTAGCCGGTGGTAGCGGACAAAAATATCGGCGGGCAGATAGGCGCCGGCCAGATGCCCCAGATGTATGGGCCCGTTTGCATAGGGCAGAGCGCTGGTTACTAGAATTTTTTCAGACAATTGAAACTCCGAAATCTATAAAATAATTTTAATTCATAAATTGAATAAATCGAGCAGAAATTTACTGTAGTATCCTAAAATATGCAAATAGTGAAACAACACATAAGGTCTCTGCGGGTGACACAGGAATAATTAATAATGCGCTAAATATTTCGGAATGAGCAGTAAAAAAATATTTATTTTGTTCTTGCAATTTCAAAAAAGAAAAACTATCTTTTAAAAGTTTGAATTATTTCAAAAGATTACAACATGAATCATTTACCATCTTTAAAACAAGAATTTATTCAGGACTACGGTGAAGCCTATCAGACTTTTGGGCTGCCCAAATTAATGGGAAGGATCGTCGGTTTGCTGGTTTTTCTAGGCCGTCCAATCAGCCTGGATGACATAACGACTGAGCTGAATGTAAGTAAAGGGCCGGTTAGTCAGATCACACGCCGGCTTAGGGATCACAACCTCATTCAGCGTATCTGGGTTCCCGGGGACAGAAAAGACTATTATCAGGCGGCGCCGGATATATTTGGCAACGCGTTTCGCAACCAAATTTCTCTTATGAAGGAAAATCTGAGACTGGCGCAAAAATACCATAGCGTGGTCAAGAATGATCCCACGGAAGAAGTTCAGTTCTTTAAACAGAACATGGAAGAAATGACCCGGTTTTATACATTGATGGTAAAACATTTCAATGATTTTTTGAAAGAATGGACCGCTCAAAAATAGACGGCTTCTATTAGAGGAAAGAATTTTTTATAAACACAACGTTTTGAAAATTTCAAACGTTTCAATAATACAGCGGAGGCGACATGAAGCGACTTGATGGAAAAGTAGCTGTTGTAACCGGCGGCGCGGCTGGAATCGGAGAAACCACAGTGCGGGTTTTTGCCAGAGAAGGGGCGACCGTTTCCATTTGGGATGTTGATCGGGAAAAAGGGGAAAAACTATCCGCCGAGCTAACCCAAAAAGGGAATAAGGTTGAATTCCGGATGGTCGATGTCTCGAAAGTAGAGGATGTGGCTGTTCAGGTGGCGAAAATTAAAGAGAAATACGGTCATATCGATATTTTGATCAATAATGCGGGAATTACACGTGATGCCTCCTTATTAAAGATGGAAGAGAAACAGTGGGATCAGGTGATTTCAGTGAATCTTAAAGGTGTCTTTGTCTGCGCACAGGCAGTCGGAAGAATTATGGCCGAACAGGGTTCGGGGGTCATTATTAACACAAGTTCCGTTGTCGCTCTTTATGGTAATTACGGCCAGACGAACTATGTGGCGGCAAAATCGGGTATTATAGGCATGACGAAAACCTGGGCGAGAGAGCTCGGTCGCAAAGGCGTCCGTGTAAACGCGGTAGCTCCCGGATTTATTGCCACAGAAATGGTTAAGACAGTGCCGGAAAAGGTTATTAACGCGGTAAAAGATAAAACACCGCTTGCAAGACTTGGTGAACCGGAAGATATCGCGAATGCTTATCTTTTCTTGTCATCCGATGAGGCGTCTTTTATCAATGGTAATGTGTTATGTGTAGACGGCGGTCTGATTCTTTAAGTAAATTGTCCGTCTGCCGCAGACATCTATGAATTTGATAGCAGGATACTAAATAATGCGAAACGCGAAAATTGTCTCTACAGCATTCTATGCCCCGGAAAAGGTGCTGCCAAATCAATATTTTAATGATCTCCTTGGCGAGGATGTGGATACCTGGCTGAGTGAGAATCTGACTATTCGTGAACGCCGCTGGTGCGCGGATGATGAAAGCACCGCCGATCTCGCTTGCCGCGCGGGTGAGCAGGCCATATCCGGGGCCGGATTAACAGCAAAAGATATCGATCTTATTATATTGTCAACGGATACGCCGGAATATATATCACCGAGCACGTCGTCAGTTGTCCAGTACCGTCTCGGGGCGGTGAATGCCGGAACTTTTGATATAAACACGGCATGCGCGGGATTTGTTACCGGTTTGGATATTGGTTCCAAATATATAAAAGCGGATGAAAAGTATAACAATATTCTTGTGATCGGCGCTTATGCCATGTCAAAATATTTAGATATGACAGATAAAAAAACGGTCACATTATTCGCCGACGGAGCGGGGGCGGTTGTACTTCAGGCAACGAAAGAAGACCGCGGATTTTTACAATCCCTTCTGCATACAGAAGGTCAGTATCATGACTGGATGGGGATTTACGCGGGGGGTACCTTTAAGCCTGTGAATCAGGATGTGTTAAATTCAAATGATCATCTGCTGAAATTCGTCCGAAAATTTCCAAAGGAGATCAATCCCACAACCTGGAGCCGGATGATTAGAGAAGCTGTTGAAAATTCCGGAAACTCTCTGACCGATATCAGCATGGTTTTTCTGACTCAGATTAATATCAACAGCATTCGGGAAACACTGGATCTGTTGGGTTTGAACATGAATCAGACGCATACGGTGATGGATCGATACGCGTACACGGGCTCGGCATGTATTCCTATGGCGCTGGCGGAAGCAAATAAGCTGGGCAAATTAAAAGAGAATGATTTGATCGTTTTCATGGGGTCCGGGGGAGGGCTTTCATTTGCAACAGCGGTGTTTCGCTGGTGATGAAAGATTAAAATCCCGATCGGGAATCCTATTCGAAAGATACCGTTTAATTCTTGAAAAAGGGTGAAAAAATGACAGGTATCGCTTCAAAAGATTTAATTTTTGCGGGATGGATATTCATTCTGTGTTATATGGGTGTTATTCTTTTCTTCGTCATCCGTGGCGCTCGGAAAATTAAAACAATCTCGGATTACGCGGTTGGTAATATCGCCTTTTCCCCGGTAGCTGTCGGTCTTGCCCTCGCGGCATCCATGACCAGCGCGGCGACCTTTATCATCAATCCCGGTTTTATAGCCTTATATGGCATCAGCGCCGTAATATCCTACGCGTTTGTTCTTCCTGCCGCAGCAATGATTTCTCTGGTTATTTTGACAAAAGGATTCCGTAAACACGGCAGCACGGTCAAAGCGCTTAGTCTGGCTCAATGGATCGGTAGCCGCTACAAAAGTTCCGGCTACGGATTGTTTTTTGGCTTTCTGTCTCTGCTGCTTATCACGTTTATTGTCCTTATCGTTGTGGGGCTGACAAAGGTCCTGTCCAAAACTCTGGATGTCACCGAATTATACATTCTGATCGGCATTGTTGTCTTCATATTTGGTTATATGATGTTCGGCGGCGCCAATTCAATGGTTTACACAAACACCGTTCAGGCCATCCTGATGCTGATCGTAGCGTTCATACTGCTTGGATCGGGGTATGAACATTTTAGCAACGGGGTTCGCGGATTTCTTGATAAATTAAGCTCGATAGATCCGAAAATGGTACAGACAACAAATGACAGCAGTTTTCTATTCAGAGATTATTTTGAAATTTTCTTCGCGCAGATCGTTGTCGGTGTCGCCATTGTCTGCCAGCCGCATATCATTACAAAATCCCTGTTGCTAAAAACGGACAAAGATGTAAATCGCTATCTCGTTGTCGGAATCATCACCGAAATAATCTTCTTTTTAGTTGTCATCACCGGTCTTTACGCGCGTATCACATTCCCTGATTTAAGCGTAAACGGCGCTCCGCTAAAAATGGATGGAATCATGTCCGCCTACGTGGTTAGCGAATTCCCTGTATATGTAGGTCTGATTGTGGTTTTGGGATTAATTTCCGCGGGAATTTCCACCCTGGAAGGGTTGATTCAGGCGCTCGGCACGACGATCACATCTGACATCATCAAACCGCTGTTTGGAAAATACTATCCTGAAAATGAATCAAAAAAATCATTTCTTGAAGTTTCCATTAACCGGGTTGCAATCGTAATTCTCGGTATTATCTCCATATATATTTCATATGATCAGTTGATCAATCCCAAGTTAAGTGTGGCCATTTTTGCCCAGAACGGTGTCTATGCCTATTTCGCGGCGGCCTTCGTACCGATTCTGTTTGGCATGTTTTTAAAGGATGTTCCCAAGGCGGCGCCCATCACAGCCTCGGTTACCGCGATCATTGTTCATTTTACGATGTATTACGGAAAAATTGCGGTACCTTTTAGCAAATCAAGCGGAGAGAATCCGGGAGTCGCTGCCGCGGTGGCGATTATTAGTTCGGTGATTGCCGGTTATCTGGTTTATATCGCGTTGAGGAGAAAAGTTCATGTTTAACGATGGATTTGACTGGTTAAAAAAATGGGCGCTTTACACACCTGAGAGAATGGCGCTGCGTGAGCATGACCGTGATCTGCAATGGACATATTTTGAATTTAACGGACGCGTAAACGCTCTTGCGCAATATCTTATTGATGATTTGAAGATAAATAAAGGCGACAGAATTGCCGTTTATTCAAAAAACCGCGCTGAGTATGTCTTTCTTTTCTATGCCTGTATAAAGACAGGCGCGATTCTTGTGCCTCTTAATTTCAGATTAACACCCGTTGAACTGGATGTTTTGATTTCAGATGCCGAACCAAAAGTCTTTATCTATGAGAGTGAATTTAAAGACCAGGTTTCGTTATTAAAATCGCTGCTGCCGATAAAAATAAAGTCAGAGATGAATTCAATTACACCGTTTCTAACGGAAAATAAAGCTTTGGATTGTGTTAACCAGGAACAATCCGTTACCGAAGATGATCTGGTTATGATCTTATATACGGCCGGTACAACAGGATTGCCAAAAGGCGCGATGATCAATCATCGGATGCTGTTCTGGAATTCCATCAACACATCCCTGAGACTGGATCTGAATTCAATGGATCACACGCAAAGTTTCGCCCCGTTTTTTCATACTGGCGGCTGGAATGTGCTGCTGACACCGTTTATTCATCATGGCGCGTCACACACCTTGCTTTCCGGATTTGAGGCGGATGAAATTCTGACCTTAATGGAAAAAGAAAAATCGACCATACTGTTTGGCGTGCCCACCATGCTTCAAATGATGTCCGATTCACCGCTGTTTGATAAAGTGGATCTTTCCGGTGTCAGATACGCGATTGTCGGTGGCGCCCCGATGCCTATTCCGCTGATTAACCGCTGGCACGCGAAAGGTATTTATATCCGGCAGGGGTACGGTTTAACGGAGGTCGGTCCAAATTGTTTTTCACTTCATCAGGATGACGCTATCCGCAAAAAGGGTTCCATAGGATTTCCCAATTTTTACATAAACGCTAAAATTATGGATGAGAATGGAAATGAGCGCGGGATAAATGAACCGGGCGAATTGTGGCTGAAATCTCCCGTGGTGACACCAGGTTACTGGCGAAAAGATAAAGAGACGAGCGAGGCGATCACCGATGGATGGTTTCACACAGGCGATATCGTCATGAAGGATGATGAAGGATATTTTTACGTGGTGGACAGAAAGAAAAACATGTTTATCAGCGGCGGAGAAAATGTATATCCCGCTGAAGTGGAAAAATATCTTTATACGATTTCGGGGATAAAAGAAGTCGCCGTTATCGGTGTTCATGACGAAAAATGGGGAGAAGTCGGGAAGGCGTATGTTGTGTTCGAATCAAATACAAAACTGACAGAACAGCAAATTCTGGACACCTGTAAAGGAAAGCTGGCGAAATATAAAATACCCAGGTATGTAAAACGAATTGATGCCCTGCCAAAAAACGAGGCAGGAAAAATTGACAGAAAAGCCTTAAGAAAACTATAATAACGCTATCAATTAACCCTTAATTGGAGGAAAAGAAAATGAAGCGTATCATTATTTTATCGTTAGTCGTTATGGGAATGCTGTTTATGGCTTCCTGCGGCAGTGATGACAGCGGAACAAACAGTACCGTGGAAGTAGATGCATGAGTTGGCACATGGCTTAGCGCCGGTCCGGATGTTGCGCCTATTCTGGTATATCTTTTTAATTATGACAGTGTCCGAGTTGAACTGACCGAACTGAACACCGTAAAAACGAGCTCTCATGTAAAAGACGGAGCATGGAACACAGTCGAAGGCACCTTTGCGGTAACGGAATCAGCTTCCGGTGATGTTCACACTGTGAAGTTTGTTTATGCCGCGTTTGAACAGGAAGGTATTTTTCAGGTAATTGACGCGACCCCTGACACTCTGAAGCTTGAAGCCGTGCAGACTCTTCCAGATATCGGCGCTACCCCGAGAACTGTGGCAACAGGCTTTGGTTCCGATCCGGCTTTAGGTACCAGCAATATTCAGTACTATGTAAAAGAGTAGACGCTAATTACAGAATCTCCCTTCACGTGAGGGAGATTTCTTCCTTTTGAAAACTAAAATACGAGTGACATTATGAAACGAATCAGTCTTTTCATAATATCGGTGTTCCTGCTTTCTTCAAATATATTTGCTCAGGTGGATGAAGCATTCACAGAAAAAAAAGAAAAAGATCAGAAAAGTGAATTCACCTTTATCGGGTACTATTTTATGCGCACCGAGCAGTCCAACGTGGCTCCGACAAATGAATTCTTGAAAGGTCAGGTCGTCGGGCGCCTGTTTGGAGGCAATACAACCAAAACATCAGACCGTGTTTCATCGTTTACCGAACAGCGATTTATCCCCATCATTGCCTATACACCACGTCTGTTTGACGGCTGGGCAACCATGCGTATGAGTTTCGAATTTGACTGGACCTGGGGGGATGCCAATTATGGCGCCGGCGGGAATTTTGGCGGCGCTTTCGGAGCTGACTTTGTAAACATGCAGACACAGAATCTATATATTGAATTCCGTCCTCAGAAAAATTTGTTTGTCAACGCGGGTCTAACCCGTCTGTTTGACAATGTCAGCGTTCCGGCCTATACGCCTACCAGTTATCTTGTGAATACAGGTTATCGTCTGGCCTTCTGGGGTTCTGATGCTTCGGGTATCACCACACATTATTTGAAGAACAATCAACGCATGAAAGCCGGTGTTTATCAGCTTTATGAAAACAATGTTGAACAAAACGATGATGTTGTTCTGTTCGAAACAGATTATGAATATGATCTGGATATTATCAACTCTATCGGTGTTTCCGCCTGGTATTTAAAGGACAGGGGCAACGGAGAAGGCGGAGTATCCATCCTTGGTCAGGGATTAAATTCCGGGCTAAGTAATTATAACGGCGTTTATAATTTCAACTTCGGAAATGAAGACTATACGGCGGATATCATCTGGCTTGGAACCCATTTTCACGGGAATCCCCTGCTGAACCAGGGGCGATTCGGTTACAGCGGTTTCGCGGTCACAAATCTTGGAAAAGCAGAGTCCGAGTCACATTCTGTAGATATCGCCGGTTTCGCGGGTAACCTTCGCCTGGCCTATAAATACGGAAAAAACGCGAATGATCATCTGGCGCTGGACGGGATATTCACATCGGGAGATGAAAAAAATATTTCCGACGGAAAATATACAGGTGTTCTCACAGGTAATAACTGGACGGCTCCGGGCGCGGTATTCTTCAGTCACGGTCTCTATCTGCTGCTTCCGCATGGTAATGTGGTGAATCGGTTTAACGCGGCCGTTATTGATATACAGAATGTCGGGTACGGTCTCGCGGCGGCATCCCTTGCCGGTTCGTATGATATTGTTCCAAATAAATTCAAGGCGAAGGTCGGACTGGGTACGGGCTATTCCGCGGTCTCACCGGCACAGGGTGGTAATTATATCGGTTCCGAAATCAACTTCAACTTACTGTATCGTCCGAAAGTATATATGGATATGGAGCTGCACGCGGCATATCTGGCATTGGGTGACTTCTTTGATTCACCCGAACTAAACGGTAACCGGACCAGTCGTCCCAAGGATCCCTGGACGGTATTTGCCACACTTAAGTGGATAATGTTTTAAGGGGTGTGGAATGAAAAAACTTACAAAATTACTTATCACGGTGATCATTGCCATGGCATTTTCCGGGTGCGCGACATCGCGGTATTATAAGCTGCCTGCCGCTGAATTTGATGACATCGATTATGGATTCCCTGTCAAAAAAGTACAGGTCCGCAATATTAATGTGGCTGTTATTGATCAGGGCAGCGGCGAAAAGACAGTGATGCTGATTCATGGACTGGGCACAAATGCCAAGGGCTGGATAAAAAATATTCCCGTTCTGGCAAAATCTTACCGGGTTATTGCGGTGGATTTGCCGGGCTACGGAAAATCGGAAAAAGGCTATTATCAGTATTCAATGGATTTTTACGCGCAGGTATTGACCGAGCTGCTTACCAATCTTGAAGTGGAGAAAGCAACATTGATCGGTCATTCAATGGGCGGACAGATCGCCATGACCGCCGCGCTGAATTATCCGGACAAGGTTGAGAAACTGGTTTTGATATCCCCCGCGGGATTCGAGCGGTTTACCGAGGGTGAAGGCGACTGGATGCGAAAAGCGGTCTCCGCGGAATTTGTAAAAAATACCAACACAAGAAGCATTGATGTCAATCTGAAATCTAACTTTTATGAGGTGCCGGAAGATGTGGATTTTATGATTACGGACAGGATTCAGATAAGGGGCGCTTCCGATTTTGATGATTACTGTTACGCGGTTTCAAAGAATGTCGGCGCGATGCTCGACGGGATCGTATGGGACAGGCTGGATAAAGTCATGCAGCCAACGCTGATTATGTTCGGTGAAAATGACGGGCTAATTCCAAATCCTTACCTACATGGCGGTAAAACCATCGATGTGGCGAATATCGGTGACCGTGAGATTCCAAACAGTAAATTAATAATGATTCCGAAATGCGGCCATTTTGTACAATACGAAAAATCTGAAGCGGCCAATAAAGCCATTCTGGAATTTCTTTCTGAAAATTAGATCTCCTAAGGATACAATTTCACGCGCCGGTTGAACTGTACCGGCGTGTGATTTTGTTCTTTCTCTGATCTGATCCGTTTTTTAATGAACATACCAGGACTTGTACGTCCATTTTAACTCCCCGCCGTGACATGAACAAATCATTTAGTTTTGTTCTCTCTACATTTCGATTGCAAAAGACAAGAATTATGTAATTGATCTATCAAACGCTATAAATAAGTCAACAGGACCCGGGAAGAAGCGATATATTTCCGTTTCGGAATGAAAACTGAGCGTTTATATATGATAAATGGCTGTTTATGAATTATAAACTATCGTTTAGTAAATTATTTTAATCGTACATTGCCGATATATGACCGGAAAAAACAGTTTATTGTCATAAATCTCTTTTAAACATAACTAATATTTGAAAAAACGGAAAAAAATCAAAATAGAATGCTGTGGGCGTTTGCAATTTTGGTTTTTTTTTGTAAGTTTGACACTTTTTAAGATGGCCTGCTCAACAGGCCTTGGCATGACAGTAGAAAAGTTAAATAAATGGAATTAATATCAAAGGAAAAGGGATTATGAAACACAGTTATCATCTTACACTCAAAACAATAATCTTACTTTTTATCGGATTCGGAATCACCTCTTCATTCGCGTCTGATCAGGGATGGAACACTAAAAGTCTTTCATTAAAAGCAAATGACAAACTGACTTTGGCTTTAAGTCAGGAAAGCCGTTATCAGGAACTGACCTATCTCGGATCATCTTTTCTAAGCAATGTACAGGCGGGTTTTATCTACAAATTGCCTCATAACCTGTATTTCGGGCTTGCATACAAAAGAGAACATCAGGAAAAATCAACGTTCACAAGTTATGATAACCGAATCATCGTGGATTCCGGCAGAAAGACAAATCTTGTGGGAAATCTGAATCTTGATACCCGTTTACGTTTTGAATTCAGAAACTATGAGCAGCCGCAGGTGGAAGATCATATGATGTACCGTTTGATGTTCAAGTTTTCATATAAGCTTAAATTCGGCAATTTAAATCTAACACCGTTCATCGCGACCGAGCCTTTCGGTGACACCAAAGAGGATACCCAGCAGTTCATAAACCGGCACCGTCTGTACGCAGGCACCGGTATCTCCCTGATGGAACATGTCGGGTTTGTGGTGAATTATATCCGTCAGGATCTAAAAGATAATGAAACGCTTCATGTCCTGAGTACGGGAATAAAACTGAGTTTTTAGCCTGGCTCATATAAGTTATAAAAGAGACTGACCGGGTTGATTCGGCCAGTCTTTTTTTTTATTCATAAATTTTTTCATCTGCCGCGTTTGATTCCGGAGCGACACCTTCCATATCCCGGGCGCTGGATTTTGTGCCAAGCAACTCCCTGTAATATTCATGCTGAATAATGAGATTCATAATTTCATTGGTGCCGGTCCATATCATCATCAGTCGTGAATCACGCAGCATTCTTTCCACCGGAAAAATATTGGTGTAACCGATGCCACCGAGAATCTGCATGGCGTGGTTTATGACATTCCATGATGTCTCGGTGGCAAACTTTTTTGATTCTGATACCAACCGGCGTGTGTATCCCGTGTTTCCCGTAGTATCCGCCGCGGATGCCGCGGCATAGATCAGTCCGTTTGCAGCGTCAAGCTGTGTAATGCTTTCAGCTATCTGAAAATTTACACCCTGGAAATCGCGAATCTTTTGACCGAATGCCTTCCGCTTGTCGCTGTATCTTGCGGCAATTTCTATGGCTGTGCGGGCGAGACCGATCGCGCCGGCCGCGGTAGTCATTCGTTCCGGAATCATCATCTGATAAAAAATTTCCTTTCCTCTGTTTTCACCGAGCAAAATATTCTCCTCCGGAACGACCGTATCCTTAAAGATAATTCTTCCGGCGCCGCCGCCTCTTGTTCCCATCAGGCCGTAGAGATATTTTACTTCAATCCCCATATCCCGTTCAACAATAAACGCGCTCAGCGACTTTGAAGGATGTTCATCCGCGGTTTTGGCATAGACAAGAAAAATATCCGCTCCTTCCGCACCGACCACAAATCTTTTTTGTCCGTTGAGAATATAAGAATTCCCCTTTTTAACAGCGGTTGTGGTCGCTCCAAAAAAATCGGATCCGCCACGGGGCTCAGTAAGCGCCTCGGCGCAGTACAGTTCTCCGCGTAACAGCGGAGCAAGATATTTCTGTTTCTGCGATTCATTTCCAAAGATATGAAGCGCTTCACCCACAATGCTGACCAGTGAATAAAGGCAGGCCAGAGAAGCGCCAAGGACGCCGACTTCTTCCAGCGCTATAATTTCATCAACCCATTTTAGTCCTCTTCCGCCGTATTGTTTGTCAAATCGCAGCCCCAAAAGCTGAGACCCCGCGGCGGAAATTAAAAATTCCCGTGGATATTGTACCTTTTCTTCATCCATATCAAGAAGCAGGCCGCCGGGAACGCTGTTGACAAATGATCTGGTCTCTTCACGCAGTTTCTTTTGATGATCGGATAACAATGCTTCAATCATTTTGACCTCTGTAATTGTTTAGAAATGTGATTAGTTTTATCCGTTTAATTTTTCAAATTCAATAAAAATCATATGCTGATTTGTCCACGAGTGAATGCAAATTCGGAGAGTTAACAGCATCATATTATTGAAGGGCGCGCAAAATATCAAGAGGAAATTGAATCCGTTTGTCATTTATTTGTAAGCGGTTTATATTTAATTTAAAAAAATCGAAGAAAAAAATGAATATTGATCTGTCAGGCGCGTTTTTAATAGGATTATTGGGTAGTTTCAGCCACTGCATCGGTATGTGTGGCGGATTTATCATGGCGTATTCATTAAAATTGCCGCAGCTTAATCACCCATCGGGTTCGTTCAGGGATCGTTTGAGAAATCTGACACCGCACCTGTTGTATAATTCCGGCCGGGTGCTTACATATACCTTTCTCGGTGAAATATTCGGTTTGCTTGGAAGCACGATTGGCGTGGTTCTTGCGATCAGGGATTTTCAGGGAATCCTGCAGATATTCGCCGGTGTGGTGATGTTTTTGATGGGGCTTGATCTGGCCGGAATTCTCCGCGGATTTTCACCGGAATCGTTCCCGGGATTCGGTTACTTCAGAAAATTGGTTGATCATCTTTTGAATCGTCTTGACCGGAAAAACGTGTTTGTGTTGGGAATCGTTCTTGGATTTATCCCCTGCGGATTGGTTTATTCGGTCGGCGCCGCCGCGGCGGCGACAGGCAGCATTTGGAAAGGAGCCTTGGTGATGCTGGTGTTTGGAATCGGCACAATGCCGGCTCTGATTTTGATCGGTTTGACCGCGAATCTGTTTTCGGCTAAATTGAAACACAGGATGTTCCGGCTCGCCGCTTTTATTGTGATGCTGCTGGGAGCAATTACTTTTCTCCGGGGGATTGATTCGATGGGATGGGCGCACTTTTACTGGCTGACAAAATTTTAGAGCGGATATGAAAGAAATTTACATATTAACGGGACCTGTCCGGAGTGGCAAGACGACGAAACTCAC
>JBFXGD010000015.1:0-39145 GCA_050178385.1 Calditrichaceae bacterium | reverse complement strand
CCTGAAATCACCGCCGGTTTATTAAAACTGAATAATGTGATATTGTTGCCGCATGTGGGCAGCGCCACTCCGGAGACGCGAACAGAAATGGCTCGCATGGCCGCCAATAATGTGATCGCCGTTCTTGAAAATAAGGCTGCGCTGAATCCGGTTTGGTGATCTTACTTTCGGGTAAGTGCTTATTTATCAGATTGTTTCTTGAATATTGTGAATTGTTTTAGATCGTTGTTTTCGAATTGCTGTTCAATTCATCCATCTCATCAAAGGAATTCTGACATGTTCTCTCCCATGCTCTCCATACTTCTGATACCATTTATTATTTCTATGTTTCTTGCGATAAATATGGGTGGAAGCGGTACCGCGCCGTCTTTCTCTGCTGCCTATGGCGCCAATCTTATCCGTAAAGACATGATACCCGGGCTCTTTGGTATTTTTGTTTTCATCGGCGCGCTGATCGCCGGGAAGAAAGTGGTTTTGACCATCGGGAAAGGAATTCTGCCTGCCGACAGCATGACACTGGTTCTGACAACCATCATTCTGCTTTCGGTCTCCTTGTCACTGCTCCTGGCCAATTTGCTTAAAATCCCCCAGTCAACCAGTCAGTCAACAATCGCGGCGCTTGTCGGTCCGGCCGTTTATCTTGATATTCTTCAAACGGAAAAACTTTTTTTTGAAATCATCCCAACCTGGTTTATTCTTCCTGTCATATCTTTCATCATCACATATGTGATCGGTAAATACATCTACAATCCCGTAAAAAGCCGGGGATGGATCAATTTTGATCAGATTTCTTCTCATAAGGGATTAAAATTTGTGGTTATTCTGACATCCCTCTATGTGGCGTTTTCCATAGGTTCAAATAATGTTGCCAATGCCGCGGGTCCTCTTGCTTCGATGATGTCAAACGATCTCGGAATCCCGGTGGAAAGCAGCAGCTTTAATCTGATCATGATCGCGGCAACACTTGTGATTGCCCCCTGCTTCGGCATTGGCAGTTCGCTTTTCGGACACCGCGTGCTTGAGACCACCGGAAAACAGATCGTTGAATTCGGTCCGCTTGGCGCTTCACTGGTTTCCTTTATTACGGCCACTTTGCTCCTGCTGGCTTCCGTCACAAAGGGCATTCCGACCTCACTGGTTCAAATGAACATTGCCGCCATTATCGGTCTGGGGATATCCAAATTCGGATGGAGAAAAGTCATCGTTCAGACATCGGTAAAAAAACTCGTTACCATTTGGATTATCGCTCCGCTGATCTCATTAACCCTGTCATTCGGGCTAACCTTGATGGCGGCAGAATGGAATCTGTTATGACAATGAATACATAGACTTATAAACTATCAGGGATTTACCGTCTTCATTTCCGACAGCCATTTCCGGCTGATATCTATAATTTTTGCGGTCAATTCGGGCTTATCGGGATGCATATGTCCTTCGTTTAGCGTTATGATTGTCCTGGGCTCGGGTGTCAACATCCGCATTTTTTCGGAAGATATTGACGGAATCTGATGATCCTGATCACCGTTGATAACCAAAAACTTTCCCTTTAGATTCGGCAGATGCAGCGCCGGCTCCACAGGCCAGATTGCCTTTGACGCTAAATATGCTGTTATTGATTTTACCCATTCCGGTTTTATTTTTAAATTATTATTTAATAATCGATAAATATCTGCCCCTCCATAGGCGAGAATGGTTGATCGGATTATTATTTCATCATTCTGAGACAAATGCTGGACTGCAGGAACAAACAGGGCGCCAAAACTATATCCCAAAAGATTTATTTTTTCACGATCGGCCCATGTCTGTTTTGCAGCCCAGGAGATCACAGCAGCCATTTGAGCGGGCGCCTGAATAACCGCGTTTCTGATGACCGGAATTTGTTCTATGTCCATACCGTCGTACCAATATTTCGGACTGTAGGGATATTCATAGGCGATTAAAATATTGTTTCCATGCTCCGGAATGTATTTAAGGCTGTTTCTGCCTATTTCCAGTCCACCCATGATAAAAATAAGCGGCAATGGTTCTTCGGGCATGAGATGTGGCATACTTATCGTGAACCGGATGGTATCCCGGTTACCGGCCGTCATCACCATATCTTTGTAAAATCGTTCGGTGTTTCCGATCGGGATCATGTATCTACTGGCTTCCGTGATTTCATTGATCTCAAAATCACGCTGAAGTATTTTTACCGGATCCCTTAATTTTTCATCAAGAATTAGCCATGCCGTAAAAATAACAATTATGGCAAATACTGCGATAAAAAAAATCAGTAAGTAAGACATTATTTTTTTATTCATAAAATTTTAACTGCAGTTACTTGTCTATCTGTTTAAACTGAAAAATAGCGCCAAATCTCCCAATTTGATATTCTAATAGAATAATAAACATTTAAATCTATTTAATGGACAAAAAAATTTTCATTGCCATGCTTAATGTATTATCTTACAAACCGTTTATGTTAAACAAAACCAGATAAAATCATGATTTCATTATTCGATCTAAAAAATCATCTGCATTTATTCAAAAAAATATATACTTTTTATTTTTACTGATTTTCCCCCAATTCGTAATATTCTTTATTTCGAAACTTCAAAGTTCAGAACATCTTTCCAACGGGCCGGCAATCAACATTACATTGTCAGTTTAATCTATTTTCTTGTTTTCACCGCGAAGTTGAGAAATTTGTATCTATAAATCAAAAGGAATCAAAATGTCCATATATAATGAAAGACAACAGGATCTTGCCAACAGAATTGATGAAAATGCCGCTATCTCCAACTGGAAGGACTGGAAGTGGCAGCTTAAACACGCCATCAAAGATATCCAGACATTTGAGCGAGCCCTGGGAATTCAATTTAAGGAAGAAGACAGACAATTATTGGAAAAAACTATGCAAAAGTTCCCATTATCTGTTCCTCCTTACTATATTTCCCTGATCGATGAAACAGACTACGCCAACGACCCGGTTTATAAACAGGCTTTCCCTAATTCTTCGGAACTGGTCATCAGTGAACATGATATGAAAGATCCTCTAGCAGAAGACAAAGACAGTCCGGTGCCAAATTTGACGCACCGATACCCCGACCGTGTTCTCTTTCATATCAGTAATATATGCTCAATGTACTGCAGACACTGCACCAGAAAACGAAAGGTCGGCGATGTAGATTCTATCCCGAATAAAAGAATTGTCCAGATGGGCATAGATTATATCAAAGAAACCCCTCAGGTTCGCGACGTGCTGCTCTCCGGCGGTGACCCATTAATGCTGTCAGATAATTATCTTGACTGGGTGCTGACGGAATTGCGAGCCATTCCGCACGTGGAAGTGATCCGGATCGGAACACGAATGCCGGTGGTTCTTCCTTACCGTATCACGGACGATCTTGTTAATATGCTTAAAAAACACCATCCGTTATGGATCAACACACACTTCAATCACCCCAGAGAAATCACATCTTCAGCCAAAGAAGCGCTGCGAAAACTGGCTGATGCCGGAATTCCTTTAGGAAATCAATCCGTTTTGCTTGCGGGAGTCAACGACTGCCCGCGCATTATGAAATCTCTTGTCCATAAGCTGGTTCAAAATCGCGTCCGGCCTTACTATCTTTATCAATGCGATCTTTCTGAGGGATTGTCCCATTTCAGGACACCGGTCGGGAAAGGAATCGAAATTATAGAAAGTTTGATTGGCCATACAAGCGGCTTCGCGGTTCCGACTTACGTGATTGACGCGCCGGGCGGCGGTGGGAAAATCCCCGTTATGCCTAATTATCTGATCTCCTGGTCAACCAACAAGGTCGTTCTGCGGAACTACGAAGGGGTTATCTCAACTTACAAAGAACCGGATTCTTACGAACAGGTGTTTTGTGACAGGAACTGTGACAACTGCTCTCTGCAATTAAATCTTGAAGACGCCGATGAATACAAGGCAACCGGCATTGCTGAATTGTTATCCGATTACGGAGATACCATTTCATTGATTCCTGACAATAATGATCGGATAAACAGAAGAAATGATGGTGATGAGTAATGCATATTATCGATTATATCATTTTTATAATCTATTTTGCAGTAATTCTTTATGTAGGCTTCCATTTTTACAGAAAAAATGAAAACAAAGAAGACTATTATGTTGGCGGGCGTTCGTTATCAGCGGGACACGTGGGTTTATCAATTGTCGCCACCGATGTCGGCGGAGGTTTTTCTATCGGGCTCGGCGGTCTCGGATTTGCCATGGGGCTATCAGGAAGCTGGCTCTTATTCACCGGATTAGTAGGGGCGTGGCTTGCCGCAATCCTTATTATTCCGAGGATAAAAGCGGTCGATTCGAAAATGGGTATGTTCACATTTCCTGATTTTTTAAGATATAAATACAACGACCGTGTAGCGCTGGTCGCGGCCGTTATTTCCGGTATCGGTTATCTCGGATTCACCGGCGCGCAAATTCTAGCCGGCGCTAAACTGGCGGCAGGAAGTGTTTTTTCAGGAATCACCTGGGTTGACCCGCTAAATATCTCACTGTACCTCATGGCCGGAATTGTCCTGTTTTATACGGTTCTTGGGGGATTAAAGGCAGTCATTTACACTGACACCATCCAATGGATCGTCCTGCTGGGCGGACTGATGTTTTTTGGCGTTCCCTTTGCCTATATCTCTGCCGGAGGTTGGGAAGCCATGCAGGCAAATCTTCCACCGGAATTTTTCTCACTCGGGAATATCAGTATTGTACAGTTTGCGAACTGGTTTTTTACGATTGTTCCGATCTGGTTTATCGCCATGACCCTTTATCAGAGAATTTACGCGGTACGAACCGAAAGGGAAGCAAAAAAAGCATTCTACATCGCCGGATTGCTTGAATATCCCGTCATGTCTTTCCTCGGAGTATTCTTGGGAATGATCTCGCGGTTGTTTTTTCCGGATGTGGAAGCGGAAATGGGCTTGCCCTTACTCTTGAGAGATGTTCTTCCCATAGGTGTCACAGGAATCGTCATTGCGGCTTATTTTTCAGCGATTATGTCAACAGCGGACAGTTGCCTTATAGCTTCCTCCGGCAATTTTGTCAATGACATCATCGAAAAATACTACTTCCCTGAAGCTGCTGACAAGACCATTATGAGGCTATCGCAAATCACAACACTCATAATCGGCGCCCTGACATTGATTATTGCAAGTTCATTTCAAACAGTTCTCGAAATTATACTCCATGCTTACTCATTTATGGTAGCGGGTTTATTCATACCGACTCTCGGCGCGTATTTTCTTAAGAAGAGAAGTCCCGACGCTGCATTATTATCCATGATTTTTGGCGGGGGATCAACACTTATATTGATATTCAGTAAGATGGATCTACCGCTGGGACTTGATCCCAGCATTTATGGTATATTTATTGCCTCGGTGGTATTCGCCGGCATAACCGTATTCAAAAAAACAGATATATACGAAAGGAAAGTAGATGTTTGACAAAGTCGAAACCCTCGGTCAATCTTTAATTCAGCATGGGAATCAGAATAATCGTATTTACCTGATGAAACTCGCGGAGAGCGATTTTCCTCAGATATTAAATAAGCTGGATGACATCGCAAGGGAGAAAAAATACACAAAAATATTTGCAAAAATCCCGGAATGGGCCCGCAAAACTTTTATTCGCCAGGGTTATCAGGAACGGGCGTCAATCCCGAAATTCTATGGTGATGAGGCAGACGTATATTTTGTCTCAAAATTTCTGGATTCTGATCGCGCTAATATAGAACAAAACGAGAAAAATCAGATAAAAAACATCATCCATCTTGCAATATCAAAACAGAATCAACCGGTCACCATCGCGCATGATCATGGATATAAACTGAGAATACTCGATAAAAATGACGCGGGGCATTTAATAAATCTATATGATATCGTTTTCGAATCTTACCCTTTTCCGATTCATAACAGTGAGTATATAATTAAAACCATGGATGAGAGCATCGTTTACTTCGGCGCGTTTGATGGCGAAAAATTAGTTGCCGCCTCATCAGCTGAAATGGATCTGATATCCGGGAATGTTGAAATGACGGACTTCGCCACACTTCCTGAATACAGAGGAAAGAGTTTGTCGTTACTGCTTTTGAGAGAAATGGAAGCGGAAATGGTTAAAAGAAAAATCCGGACTTTTTACACCATAGCAAGAGCTGTTTCACCGGGTATGAATATTACTTTTTCAAGAATGGGTTATCAATTCGCCGGGACATTAATTAACAACACCGATATCTCGGGAAGCATCGAAAGTATGAATGTCTGGTATAAAATATTTTAACCAGACTGGCTTTCTCTCCTAAAAATGGTGATTTTGTATATAAAATTTCTTAAACTTATAACAATAAGCGCTTGAAATATTTTTTTTAAGCTTTCTGTTTAATATATTTCTCATTGGTTGTCTAATTTTAGAGGCAAAAATGAAAATTGAGAGAATTCCCGTCGGACCTTTTGAGATGAATTGTTTTGTAGTCTATGATGATAGCGGCAAGGATTGTATTCTGATCGATCCCGGCGACGAAATAAATCAGATTTTTGATTTTATAAGTCAAAACAAATTAAACCCCGTATATATATTTAATACACATTCTCATATAGATCATGTCCGCCGGCTAAATGATGTCCAGAACAAATATAATATTCCGATACACTTATGTGAGGATGATCTGCCGCTGCTGGAATCACTTCCAAGACAGAGCATGATGTTCGGTATTGATGTTTCTCCGGTCCCCGAAAATATCCGCTTTGTCAAGGATGGTGATAAATTCAGCGTCGGAGCCGGTGCGTTTAAAATTTTACAAACCCCCGGACACAGCCCCGGCAGCATTTGTCTGCTTTTTGACGGGCATGCCTTCGTGGGGGATGTATTATTCAAAGACTCGATCGGCCGTACGGATCTTTATGGCGGCAATTATAATCAGCTCATTGATTCGATCAAAAAACGCCTGTTCACGCTGCCGGATAGTACGATTGTGTATCCGGGACACGGGCCGACCACAACCATTGGTTACGAAAAAGAACATAATCCTTTTCTGAATCAGGATTATCTCTGAAAATCACCACGGGCCATTCTTTTAAATTATCACTTTCAGTCTAAATCCCGGAGTCAATGTGGATTTATCAAAAAAAACAGTCATCATTACCGGCGGAGCAATCCGTATCGGCCGCGCCATTTCAAAAGAACTCTCATCAGCGGGAGCGAATATATTTTGTCATTACAATTCAAGTCGTGAAGACGCTGTCAGCCTTCAGGAAGAAATTCTGACCTCAGGTGGTAAAATTCATATTCACAAATGCGATCTTTCCGCTTCCGGCGTACATGATGAATTAATTGCTGAGGTAATCAGGAAATTCGGCCGCATTGATATTCTCATCAATAATTCCGCGGTTTTTTATAAGACCCAATTTGGAAAGATCACAGAGAAAGACTGGGATACCTTTCATAGCCTGAATCTTAAAAGCGCCTTTTTCCTTGCTCAGGCCGCCGGCAACGAGATGCTTAAACAGCGTTCGGGAAAGATTATAAATATTGGCGATGCCGGCGCTCTTTCCCCATGGCCTTCGTACCTTCCCTACTCCATAAGCAAAGCAGGAATTATTGCCATGACTATCGGGCTCGCGAAAGCTCTGGCTCCATATATTCAGGTTAATTGTGTTAATCCCGGTCCGGTGATGATTCCCAAAGAAATGTCTCAGGCGGAACGGAAAAAAGCGCTTGATCAGACGCTTCTAAAAAGGGAAGGTTCAGCTGCGGATATCGCCAGGACAGTACGATTTTTAATTGAAGGATCGGATTATATTACGGGGACGGTTATTCCTGTGGACGGCGGGCGTCAGATCAGATAAAAAAAACGGGCACTTTATGAAAGGTACCCGTTCCGCAATCTCACTATATTTCGATAAAGTCCAATCGATGCCTGGAATTAAATTCCGCTATCGATTCTCCTATATGGGCGCACACATCTTCTTTTACCGAACGTACAGCCACCTGCATGGCGTTTGAAATAGCCTTTGAGTTTGACCGTCCGTGTGATTTTATCACAAGTTTTTTGAATCCAAGAACAGGTGCTCCGCCATACTCTGAATAGTCCGTTTTAACTTTAAGCCTCTTTACACCTTGCGAAAGCATCACCATTCCGAGCTTCCAGGTCAGTTTTTTGTTGAACGCGTATTTCCCGGTTTCTTTGACAACATCTGCAACGCCCTCAAGTAATTTGAGGACCACATTACCGACAAAACCCTCTGTTACGATTACATCCGCGGCGCCTTTTGGAATATCCTTGCCTTCAACATTTCCAATAAAATGGATACCTTCCGCGGCCTGGAGATATTCATAGGTTTTTGTCAGTACCTCTCCACCTTTTGTCGCCTCTTCGCCGATATTCAGCAATGCCACTCTCGGCTGCGGAATGCCTAGAATATGAGAGACATAATAATTTCCCATAAACGCGAAATGCACCAACTGCTTTGGCGTGCATTTAATGGTAGCCCCAACATCCAGCATCAGGGCGAATCCGTGACTGCCTTTCACAAATTTAGCGGTCGGATAAATAGCCGCCAGCGCGGTGCGTTCTATCCCCGGTATGATTGGGAGGTTCTGCGCGGCCGCCAGGACGGTCGCGCCGGTGTTGCCGGCGCTCAGTAACGCGTCCGCGAGATTATCATTTACCAGTCGCGCGGCCAGATTGATACTGGCTCGCGGCTTGCTTTCAAGAGCCTTTTTAGGGGATTCATCCATCTCGACCCATTGATCCGTATGTACGATCTCAATTTCTTTTTTCGCCTGATACTTGTCTAATTCTTTTTTAATCGCGTCTTCATCACCAACCAGTATTGCCTCGATAGACTTATCTGACTCCATCGCGTTAATCACGCCCTTTACAATTTCCTCCGGCGCGTGATCGCCACCCATCGCATCCACAGCTATTCTGTATGCCATTCTTCCTCCAGCAGATTAAACTCAGACTATAAACATAAGTAAGTTTTTTCTTAAATGCTATAGGTCTTCTAAAGGAACACCATTTCTTCTCGTTATCCCCGCATTCCTATCAATTCGCTTTTAATCTTTTCAACCGGGTACGTATTGAATACTGACCGGGGTTTAAACCACCCTTTTCTGGCGATTCCGGCGCCTATCCCGATATCTTTTAAGCCTTCAACGGCATGCGCGTCGGGATTTATGGATGTTTTCACTCCAAGCTCGTTCGCGAAACGCCCCCAGCGCCAGTCAAGATCAAGACGATACGGATTCGCGTTTATTTCAATTATTTTGCCAAATTTTGCCGCCGTTTCAATAACTCTCTTCATATCCACCGGATAAGCTTCGCGGCCAAGCAGCAGTCTTCCGGTGGGATGACCCAGCATTGTAACATATGGATTTTCAAGCGCCCGGCAGATTCGCCCGGTCATATCCTCTTCACTCATATTAAAACTTGAATGTACCGAGGCGATAACAAAATCAAAAGAGGCGAGAACATCGTCATCAAAGTCCATATTTCCGTCAGGAAGAATATCGGCTTCAATTCCTTTAAAAATGGTAAAATCTTTCAGCTTGTCGTTGATGGCATCGATTTCATCGTGTTGCTTCTTTACTCTGTCTTCCGTCAAACCATTCGCGTAAAAGGCGGATTTACTGTGATCGGTAATCCCGATATAATCCATTCCCAGCTTTTTACATGCATCCGCCATTTCACTGATGGATGCGGCGCCGTCGCTGTGAGTTGTATGAACATGAAATATTCCCCGGAGCTGATCCGGACTCACAAGGTCCGGGATTTCTCCCTGTTCAGCGGATTCAATCTCGCCATTGTTTTCTCTGAGTTCTGGCGGTATAAAATTTAACTTTAAATTGTTGAAGATGGCTTCTTCATCGCCGCAGACAATACTTTCATTACTTCCAATGTTAAAGAGACCGTATTCGTTCATTGTCATATTCATTTTTTTGGCGCGCTGTCTCAAAGAGGTATTGTGTTCTTTGCTTCCCGTGGAATGATGCAACAGGAAGGGATACTGATCATCCGAGACTAACCGCAGTTCACAAACCATCCCACTGCTAAGCACCATTGCCGACTTTGTTTCACCGTGACCCGTCACGGTCACTTTTTCGGGATAATTCACAAAGTAATCCATGATGGATTTACGGTCTTTATCCAGGCATGAAGCAACAAAATCAATATCTTTTATCGTCTCTTTTTTACGGCGCAGGCTACCGGCAAACTCCATTCGATTGATCATTGAATTCTTTTTTAGATATTCCCCGATGGTTTCCGCCTCCATCATCGCGATATGAAAATGAAATCTTTCCCTGTATTTTTTCCGTAGCTGAATGCCCTCAAAAATTTTATCCTGACTTTTTTGACCGAATCCTTCCAGGTCACGCAGGCGATTTTCGGCGCAGGCATATTCCAGCTCACCGATACTTGTAACATGCAGTTTTTCATACACCGCTTTTACTTTCTTCGGGCCCATACCGGGTATCTCGAGCATATCAAGTAATCCCGCGGGTATACTGTTTTTTAAATCATCATAATATGGAAGCCGTCCTGTTTCAATTAAGATCGTCAGCTTTTCCGATATAGCTTTGCCTATTCCCCTGACATCCGATATTTCACCACTCTTTACCATTTCGGTAATATCATCGACCTGGGTTTCAATAGCTCTCGCCGCGGTGAAATATGCCCGTGATTTAAACGGATTCTCACCTTTTAGATCGAGAATCGTCCCTATTTCTTCCAGTATGGCAACAACTTCTTTTTTGGTCATTTAAAGTTCTCCGCGCAAAATTCAATTATTTGATAAATCGATTCAGGCATTGACTAATTAGACATATGGTATAAATTAAATTATTTGATACTTTATTTACCGGAGTATGTTTAATATAATGGCATTAAGGCTTTTTCAAAAATTTATTTCTTCAGGATGACCGGAAACAATTTACTTAACACGATAAGGACGGCAAAAATTAACTGGCTCATTTTTACAGATTTAGACGGCACCCTTCTGGATGTCGATACGTACTCGTTTGATCCCGCTATAGAATCCCTGCGATATCTGAAAAACAGGGATATACCGGTTATTCCCTGTACGAGTAAAACCCATATCGAAGTGCTGGAAATCTGTAAAAAATGCGGCCTTTCCGGACCGCTGATTGTTGAAAACGGCAGCGCTGTTTTTTTTCGAAAGGAATACTTTAAAGTTAAAACCGGGGGCGTATCCTATGATAATGAATACGACGTTCTTGTACTCGGACAAACTTATGATTTAATCATTAAATTTTTTGGGAGAATCAAACGTAAATTTGATTTGTCCCTAAAAGGGTTTCATGAGATGGCACCGGAGGAAATTGCTCATTACACCGGTCTATCAGTTAGTGATTCAGAATTGGCCAAAACCCGTCTGTACAGCGAGCCTTTTGTGTTTTTGAAAAATCCCGGAAATCTTGATCTTCTGCAAAACTTTGTAGAGAAAAATGGATTCCGGCTGCTGCGCGGTAATCGATTTTATCACCTGATCGGGAACACTGATAAGGGAATCGCAGTTAAGAAATTGATTAGTCTTTACCGCCTCAGCTCAGGTGATACAACTTTTTCGACAATTGGAATCGGCGACAGCATGAATGATCGGGAACTGCTGCTCGCGACCGATTACGCTGTCCTGGTTAAAAAGAAAACAGGCCTTCATCAGTCCGGTATCCATCATAAAAATCTGCTTCTGACGAATAACATCGGGCCGGCAGGATGGAATGAAGCCATCACTAAGATTATAAAACTGTCTCCGCATGACTAATCCCTAAAATAAAGGAGATTTACATGTCGGATTTTTTTCAGAATGGAGCCATCACTACACTTCATCATCTGACAGATCACCCTCTTCAGGAAATTGAGGATAAGATCTGTCAGTTTGCCCAAAAGCGTCCCATCGCGCTCGTTCTTCCGTCCCTTTACAGCGAGCTGCGTGGTCCCGCTCTTCCGCTAATTGTGGATGAGCTGATAAAAGTTCCCTATTTGAATGAAATTGTAATCGGTCTGGATCGCGCCGATGAAAAGGAATTTAACCACGCCCGTACATTTTTTTCTGCCCTCCCGCAAAAGCACCGGATCATCTGGCACCGGGGAAAACGGATGCAGGAACTTTACAAATTACTTAAAGATCAGAATTTGCCAGCCGGAGATGAGGGAAAAGGGCGAAATGTGTGGATGAGTTTTGGTTATCTTCTGGCTGTCGGAGACGCCCGGGTGTTCGCTATTCACGATTGCGATATTATAACCTATGAACGCTCTCTTCTCGCGAAGCTTGTTTTTCCGATGGCATCGCCAACAATGAATTTCCGGTTCTGCAAAGGCTATTACAGCCGCGTCTCCGAACACCTAAACGGACGTGTGGCAAGATTATTCATAACCCCATTAATCAGAACACTTAAACGGATATTGGGACCGATAGATTATCTTGATTATATTGATTCATTTCGTTATCCTCTGTCCGGAGAAGTCGCATTATTGAATGATGTGGCGCAGACGCTGCGTCTGCCCACAGATTGGGGTCTCGAAATTGGCACGTTAAATGAGATTTACCGAAATTACGCGAAAAACCAGATGTGTCAGGTGGATATTGCAGATCAATATGATCATAAACATCAAAAATTATCGGAAGATAACCCCAACACCGGCCTGGCAAAAATGACAATTGATATCGCCAAATCCTTTTATCGGGTTCTGGCCAGCATGGGAGTCGTTTTTTCAGATCAGTTATTCCGAACAATTAAAGCGACTTATTTGCGAACTGCTCTGGACTTTGTGGAAAAATATTCACACGATGCCGCTATAAACGCTCTGCTGTATGACCGTCACGCGGAAGAAAAATCGATTGAAGTTTTCCTGAGGAGCATTATCATCGCCGGTGATCAATTCCTGGCCAGCCCCATGGAACTCCCGGCTATTCCGAGCTGGAACCGGATTAACTCCGCCATTCCCGAGTTTTATGAGATGGTTATAGATTCTATTGAAAAAGACAACGCCTAATTTTTTTTTCACCTTTACTTTTGAGCCCATTGAATGAATCTGAGCAACGCGCGGAAAATTCTGAAAAAACATTTTAAATTTTCCAATTTCCGCCCTTCACAAGAAGAAATTATTAATTCCGTCTTATCGGGGGAAGACACACTTGTGGTTATGCCGACCGGAAGCGGTAAATCCTTGTGTTACCAGGTTCCCGCGCTGATGCTTCCGGGAGTTACACTGGTTATTTCCCCGCTCATCGCCCTTATGAAAGACCAGGTTGAAGGTTTGGAAAAATCCGGGATTTCGGCGGTATTCCTGAACAGCACTCTCAATTACCATGAGACTGAGTCCCGCATCCGGGATGTTCGGGATGGAAAATATAAACTGCTGTATATTGCGCCGGAAAGATTTCAGGTTGCTTCTTTTATAAAGCTGATCAGCCAGATCAAGATTTCTCTTTTCGCTGTTGATGAAGCGCATTGTATTTCTCAATGGGGGCATGATTTCAGACCATCATATCTCAGACTCCAGAAAATCATCGGGTCTTTAGGGAATCCACCGGTTATTGCCCTGACGGCGACAGCGACCAGAGATGTTCAAAAAGATATTTTGACGCAGCTTGGACTTAAAAATCCCCATATTTACATTACAGGATTTGACCGTCCTAATCTTAAATATTTTGCAATCGATATCTCCGAGGATCAGAAGAAGCGCGAACTGATCAGGATCGCAACGTCAGTAAAAGGATCCGGGATTGTGTATGTATCAACCAAAAAAGGGGTCCGGGAAGTTAGCCTCCTGTTGAAGGAAAATAGAATTTCCTCTACAGGATATCACGGAGGGATGGAAAAAACATCGCGGGACTCTGCTCAGAATCAGTGGCTGAGCGGACAGACACGGGTCATTGTTGCCACCAACGCCTTTGGAATGGGTATTGATAAAGCTGATGTACGGTTTGTTATCCATTATAATATGCCCGGTTCTATGGAAGCTTATTACCAGGAAGCCGGCCGGGCCGGAAGAGACGGCAAAACCTCATACTGCCTGCTGTTTTATAGTTATAAGGACAGAAAAATTCAGGAGTTTTTAATTGATAACAGCTTTCCGTCTGAAGATGTACTCAAAAAAATCTATGACCATCTGTTCAGCATGAACAAAAAACAGATTTTGCAGACTTATACTGAAATTGGGTCAGATATCAAATGCAACGACCTGCAGGTCGCTTCAGCCATTCTTCTATTTGAACGTCACGGAATACTAAAGCGTATGGCCAAACAGGTTCTTCATTTTAAGTTTGAAATAATGGAAGATTATCAAACCGCGTCTCAAAAGATAAAAAGAGCTCCCTTACAAAAACTGGTTTTTGAGTGGCTTTCGAATAGAATCGAGGATTACACACCGTTGGAAGATCCTCTGAACGCGCTGGAAATCACAGCGGATCAGTTTTCCCATACCATGAGAGAATTGGAATCAAAAAATATACTATTCTATACTCCACCTTTCCGGGGACGGGGGATAGAGTTAACGTCCGTCCATACTTTATGGTCCAAAATACCAATCGATTTTGATGCATATGGGAAACAGAAATCCCTGCAGCTAAACCGGCTTGATGATGTGGAATCTTATGTTCATGGTTTTCATTGCCGAAGAAAATATATTCTTGCTTATTTTGGTGAAGACCATGAAAAAGATAATTGCGGCGGATGTGATCATTGTCTCGGATGGCGATCCCCCGAATCAGAAAACACAGATAAATCACAGCATAACCATGATGATTTTTCGCTCATATTGGGATGTATTGAGGAGTTCGACGGGAAATTCGGTGTAACAACTTTTAGCAATATACTAAAAGGCATCGACGAAGACCGTTTTAGGGCACAAAGAATTGATCGCAGTCCTTTTTTCGGCTCTATGATGGAAAAGAATGAAAAAACGATTATCAAATTAATCTATACCGCGCTTCAGAAAGGATTTTTGACCAAAAGCGCCGGAAATTACCCCGTCCTCACTCTCACAGAGCCTGGATACCGTCAGTTATTCAAATCTGACGATAAGAAATAACATTTTTAAGCTAAAAAAAAGCTCACCGAATCGGTGAGCTTAGTTTTATTTGATATCAAACAATTCAACATCAAAGACCAGTGTGGCATTCGGTGGAATAACACCGCCCGCGCCTCTTGATCCGTAGCCGAGATCAGCAGGAATAAACAGTTTGCGTTTTCCACCGACTTTCATCGTTGAAAGACCTTCGTCCCAGCCCCTGATAACCTGGCCGACACCGTAAACAAACTCAAACTTCTGGTTCCTGTCAACCGAACTGTCAAACTTTTTACCGTCAAGCAGCCAGCCGGTATAGTGAACAACGACTGTATTGCCCTTCTGAGGCTGCGCGCCGTCCCCTTCTTTAATCTCAACATATTTTAAACCTGAACTGGTGGTTACTGCGTCATCCGGAATTGAAATTGGCATAATTGTTTCCTTCTTTATTTCTGACTTTAATGATTGTTCTTCTTTCACGTCTTCATTTTTACCGCTGCAGCTGAAAATAGAAAATATCATTAATGATATTATAATCAAAGATAAAAATTTTTTCACATCTCACTCCGTATATTTTATTTGACTGTTAAAAAATAAATTATAGAAAATTTTCATATTAAACAAACTATAAGTATATTTCTCAGGTATTTTCAGCAGATAAACTCTTCATGTGTTTTTACTTATTCGGTTCTTCTTTTTTATATGGAATTAAGACTTATTGGAAATGTGTTAATGATTATAGATTTCGGTTATAGACAGGAGGCTTTAAATGTTCGACTTTAAAGGGAAGAATGTTATCGTTACGGGTGGAAGCAGAGGCATAGGGGCCGCCACTGTAAAATTATTTATGTCACTGGGTGCGAATGTCGCATTTAACTATAATAAAAATTACAGAGCCGCCGAATCCGTCTCGAAAGAATGTCAGAAATTTGAAGGTGAAATTTTTTTTAGCGAATGTGATATCAGTGATTATCAGGAAGTTCAGGGTTTTATAAATAAGGTCATTGATAAATTCAATCACATAGATATTCTCATCAATAATGCCGGGATTTGGGAATACGGTAAAATTGAAGAAATGAGTGTCGAGAACTGGCGTAAAACCATGCAGGTCAATCTGGATAGTGTGTTTTATTTTTCTCACTATATTGTTAAACATATGAAAGAAAATGAAATTAAAGGATGCATTATCAATATTTCATCAGCCGCCGGTCAGCGTGGTGAAGCCTTTCATTCTCATTACGCCGCTTCGAAAGGAGCGATGATAAGTTTTACCAAAGCACTGGCGTCAGAACTTGGACCGGACAAAATACGCGTGAATTGTGTCGCGCCCGGCTGGGTGGAAACGGATATGTCATCAGAAGCTATCCGTGAAAATTACGACCATATTCTCTCCACAATACCGCTCGGATTTGTCCCAAGCCCGGATGATCTCGCGGGACCCGTCGCATTTATGGCCTCGGATCTGGCGCGAGCCATAACAGGAGCCGTTTTGAGCGTGAACGCCGGTCATCTGATGTGCGGTTAATCCAACAGTTACCAGAGATTATCACAGGAAAATAAAAATGGATCGTCAGGAAGCATTGAATATTCTTAATGAATACACTAAAACAGACAGCTTATTAAAACACGCCTACGCGGTTGAAGCCGCCATGCGCGCCTACGCTGCAAAATATAACGAGGATGTGGAGAAATGGGGTATTGTCGGATTGCTGCATGATTTTGATTACGAAAAATACCCTGATGAGCATCCGATAAAAGGTTCCGAGCTGCTCAGGGACAAAAATATTCCCGAAGACATCCGGACAGCCATCTTAGGTCATGCCGATTTCAGCGGAGTTCCGAGAGAAACGTTGATGGCTAAAACCTTATACGCAGTTGATGAACTTTGCGGATTTATCACAGCGGTCACACTGGTCCGTCCAAGCCGCTCCATAAGTGAAGTTCAATTTAAATCGGTAAAGAAAAAACTGAAAGATAAAAGCTTCGCCGCCAAAGTAAACCGTGAGGAGATTACACGCGGAGCGGAAGAATTAGGTGTAGAGTTCACCGCGCACGTTGAATTTGTTATCAGCGCGCTAAGCGGTGTCGCGTCAAGTCTCGGTTTAAATTCATAGTTTAAGAGTTGTATTCTTCAATCCTTGTCATTCGGCCACTTCACGCAAAGCGATAGTACTCACACCGTCCCCGCTGATCAGCACGGGAATCGTGTATTTAACCGATTTAATTTTACAAATCCCGTCAAAATCGCTGCAATAATAATAGAGCAGTTCCGTTTGTATTTTCGTTTCGCCTTTATTTTCGCTTGTAAATTCAATTGAAAATTTTCTTTTGGGATCGTCATCCGTAATAATTCGATTGGCCCCTTCAAATCTTAAAATACCGTCCGTGCTTTTTATCAGGTACTGCAGAGGGGTTCCTTCGTTAAAATGATGCGCCTCGGGCAGTTCTATACTAAAATTCAGAGATCCTTTTACCGATGGCCTTATTTTTTGAAGCGGTAATACAATTTCCGGAGCGGAATTCATCGCAAGTGAGGTTATTTCTCTTTTTTGCTTTTGTGTTTTTAGGCTAAGAGTGGTTGTTTCGTTTGTCCTAAGATCGACCACGCGAATCGCGTGATTATTCGTATCCGTAATATACATTTTACCCTTTGCAACGGTCATTCCCGATGGTTCATAAAATTGCGCGGATATGCCGTCTGCATTTCCCTGAACGCCGTTTCCAGCCCAACTTTCAACCCTTCCGGTTTTTAGGTGGTAATACTTGAGTTTATGATTATAGGTATCGGCGATATATATTTTATCTTCATGATGAAACACACCCAGGGGATGCTGGAACCGAACCTGATCACCCTTTCCGTCAACATCTCCGAAATCAAATAAATCCCCTCCGGCGACAGTCCGGACGCGGCCGTCATTCTTTAAATCAAGACGGCGGATTGAACTGATCTCCGAGTCTGCCACATAAAGATATCTCCCGTCATAACTAATCCCGCTCGGTTGAGCGAAATATGCTTCTTTCAGCCGTTCACCGTCTCCCCGTCCCTCCCGGCCGTTTCCGGCGTAGCGTTCAACCATATTATTATTCAGATTCAGCCGCCAGATCTGATGCGAACCGGCCATGGCTATATAGGCGTATTCACCCACAACCAGGATATCCCATGGAGAATTCAACGCTGTTTTTAGACCCGGGCCTTTATCGATGCGTGTTCTGTTCTGAAATCCGGTTCCGGCAATAGTCTTAACTGTACGGCCATCTAAATCCACTAACCGGATGGCATGATTTTCTGTATCCGCCACCAAAAGTTTATTATCAAAGAATGCCAGTCCCTGAGGCTGATTAAATCTTGCCCGCTCAAAATCCCCGTCAGTCAATCCCGTTTCACCATCGCCGATTCTATCAAGAATCTGCCCGGTTAAATCGGACACAATGATCCGGTTATGGTTTGAGTCAGTGATATAGAGTTTTTCTTCGGAAGGATCAGTAATAATTTTCCCGGGGTAAAGAAGCGGAGAATCGATTACATCCTGAGTTTCTTTCTGAAAAGTAAGCGGGGCGCGGTTAAGTACATTTTTTTTGCCATATATTTTAAGCGCCTGCCTGATATAAACATCAAGTATATCACGCTGACCTTCTCCGGATGTATGAGCGATAACATATCCTTCCGGGTCGAGCAGGACCAGTGTCGGCCATCCCCGTGCCCCATACGACTGCCAGATTTCAAAATTTTGATCTACAACGATCGGGTGTTCCACATTATATCTCAGTACGGCCTGCCGGATATTGGAATCATCCTTTTCATTATCAAATTTCGCTGAATGCACGCCGATTACGACGAAGGGTTCATCCGCGTATTTTTCCTCCAGATATTTTAACTCCGGAATAATATGCATGCAGTTAATACAGCAATAAGTCCAGAAATCAAGCAAGACGATTTTACCTTTCAATTCAGCAAGCGAAAGGCTTCTTCCGGTATTTATCCAGTCAAATCCTTTGGGAAAATCGGGCGCGTGAATATTATGCTTCTGTCTGACTTCTAAAATTTTATCATACACCTGTTTTTCTACTTCTTCCATATTTTGAATAGATGTCATTTGCGAAAATCCTTCCAAATGCATAAAAAAAACCAGGGCGATGACCGGCAGGTAACGCATCATTAATTTTTCCCTCTTGAGTTATGATTATATGATAATATAAATGAGGATACTGGAAAAATATTCCTGATAGGGTCAGTTAGAATTATAATTCAAACCTAAAAGAAATACCCGATCCGGACTTGGGGATTTCATGGGCAGGATTTAATTTTACAAAAGGGCATCAAGGCCGGAAAGCTAATAGAACGAGCCGTACTCAATCTTAATGCATCGATCCATAACGACATCAAGCCCGGCATCCAGGGCCATTCGGGCTGCATCTTCATTGATCACCCCAAGCTGCATCCAAATTACACGGGCATTCAAAGCAATCGCTTCTTCCACCACAGGAAAAACTTCCTCCGAACGGCGGAAAATATCGACGATCTCAATTTTTTGTCCAATCTCTTTTAAACTTCCCACACATTTTATCCCCAGAACTTCATCATAGTTCGGATTTACGGGATGAATTGTGTAACCATTTGACTTCATATACGCTGAAACCTGGTAGCTTGGGCGGTGGGTTTTATTAGAAAGCCCGACTACGGCTATATGGCGGTATCGCTTAAGTATCTCAGGAATATTCCTGTTTACCTTTGTCCATAATGAACTCATACCTTATTCCTTATATTTTGATATCCTTGATCATTTTTCTTTTGTCAAATACTACGGGCCTGAGATTCCGGAATTCTGAAAGTTTAGCAAGGATCTCATCAAAATAAAATCCCGTATCTTCCGGCTTATGCGCATCCGATCCCAGGGTAACAGCAATATTATTGACATCCAGAAGTGGCAGAAAGGACAAGTCGGGATAGACTTCACCGATTTTTTTCCGCAGACCCGATGTGTTCAGTTCAACTGCCATATTTTTCTCATTCACAAGTTTTAAAACCATTTCAACTTCATTTTGATTGGTTTCAAGCAAAGGGTGACCCGTTGATTTGATCAGATCAAGATGACCCACAATATCAAATAACCCTGTTTTGATTCCTTTCATCACGGCATTCAGATATTCCGAATAAATTTGCTCCATACTTTTTCCCGGGAAATCGTACTTAAACGCCCAGTTTCCGTTATCCCAGCCCCTGATAAAATGAACGGACATAATTACAATATCGAACGGGCGGGATGATAATATTTTTTCCAGGAACGATTCAAAACCTTCGTAATAATCCGCCTCAATTCCCGCCTTAATTATAATTTCCGGGTACTGGTTTTTTAATTCAAAAATTCTTTCTAGATACAAATCTATTTCCTGAAGCGACATGCGGTGAGCAATGTCGAATTGATCCGGCAGAGGTATGTGATCCGTAAAGGCAATTTCTTTCAGGCCCTTTTCAATAGCCCGCTCAACATAAGCCTCCATTTCACCTTCTGCGTGTTTACATAACTTTGTATGAATATGATAATCACATTTCATCATTTTTATAATAACTTCTCCAGTTTGTCCCTATTGGGAATATTGAATCTCCGGTCATCCAATAACAGTTCCGCCATTTTTTTATATAACAGCGAATACTTTGCCGGATAATTCTTCTTCAAATAGTCCAAATGTTTTTCAATTGTTTCTGAATCTCCCCTGGCAAGAGGACCCGTGAGTATATTTTCTGCGGATTTATCTTTATAGTTTTTGGCAACCTGTTCTATAATATTGCCAAGAATCTCGTTGGCAGGCGGTTTTTTTATACCTGCGTCACTGATTATGTTTTCTGCCCAGGAAAACAGAGCCACCATATAATTTGCCGAAACGACGGCTGCCAGATGCAGCGCTGTTTTTTGCTCAGGTGTGACCGGCAACAACCGCGCGTTGAATCGTGTACATATTTCTGACAGGATTTGCCGGTTTTCCTTATCACCTTCATAAGTGCAGACAATCCCGTTCCAAATCTTTAAAGGGAGTGATTTTTTCGGAAAGGTCTGAATGGGATGAAAACTGCCTGTCTTAGCGTCTTTTCCGCGCAGAGGATCAAGAATTCGCGAATCATAAGCGCCGGAAGTATGGACAATCTTTTTGCCGGATAGGTTAAATGGCCGGAGCTCATTTACAGTATCCGCGATTTTTGAATCCTGTACACAGATGAAGATTAAGTCCACATGCGCTAATAACTCATTTGATAATCCGGCATGATAATCAGTCCCGTGTTCAGAATCTTTTTCACCCTGGCGGCCTGCCATTAAGACGTGGCTGTACCCCGTCGATCTCAACGCGATATTTAATGAGGTGCCTACTTTCCCGGCCCCTAGTATCAAAATTTTATTCATGTCCGCAAATACTCATTTAAATAAAAAAAAAGAGACCACAATGTGATCTCTTGATATTTACAAAATAAACTTGGATTAATCAAAAGCCATGTCATCGCTTTTTTCACCGACATATTTATCTTTCGGGAAAAAGCGCATATAGATGATGTCACTCAAAGCAATGGCTTCCTTCGAGTAAGGATTTATGCTGCGATTATAAAACTCATCATCAATCACATGCGAAGCATCTTTCCATGTCGAAAGTTCATTAATTGTATTTATAAAGTTCAGAAATTCATTTTCTTTCTTACTGAAGAGTTTTTTGAGAATTTTTCGCCTGGCTCGTCCCTTGATCATCGTATTTAGATCTTCAAGCGGAGTGTCGGACATAATTTGACGGGCGACATGAGCTGCCAGATCATCTGCTACTTTACCCTTTGATTTATCTTCAGGTACCTGCACCGCCGCCGGTGTTGCGGGAATTTCCTCTTCTTCCTCTTCTTCCTCTTCTTCTTCCTCTTCCAGCTTTACCTTATCCACCTGCATTTCATGTACTTCAATACTATCCACCGCAATTTCGGGTTTGCTTGTTTCTATATCTTCAACCTGATCATATCCGGTAACTTCGGTCGCGTCCTCTTCTTCTTTTTCCATTCCCGGAATGATCCCGTCGCGCAGCATACTTTCAATTTCATTAAAGGTGAGTTCCGATAATTCGGTTTCAGTCTTGACGCGCTCTACCAAACTTACAAAATCATTTAAATTACGGTCTTTCAGAGCGGCGGAGAGTACATCAAGTGACAGATTTTCCAGTTGCTCCTGACGGGCTTCACCAATAAATGATACAATGGTTTTAAGAGTTTTAAGAGTCGTTTCGACGCGATTTTCGGAGAATGCCTTTTCATCGATCTGATCGATCAGCTCGACAAACTGATCTTCCGAAATCTCACGCATGTACTTCATATTGAAGTAATCTGAAATCGCGTTTTTATAATATTCATATCTGAAAAAATATTTAAGTGTATCATACACTTCCATAGTGGAGACAATCGGGCTGTTACGAAAAAGAAACTGACTCAGAGTCCTGTGCGGTTCAATAAGATAATTCATTTCGAGTTTCACCGCCCGTTCAAGCAATTGATTAAATTTATTCACATGGAAATACGCGTTTTGCTTCAGATAGTCGAAAATCTGATCAATTAGCATTCGTACTTCGGGCATATCATAATCAAAACGTTCGGTAGTGGTGAATTTTTCTTCCTCTTCACGAATCCAGAGTTCAACTTCCTGATCAAAAAAATGTTTAATTGATTCCGGCAGATCAAGGGTTTTTAAATAAGCAAGCGGAATCGAAGTCATCTTCTGATCAGTAAGAACAATCGTTTTTAACCGCGAGATAAATATTTCTACAGTTTGGTCCAGCATTCATAAGCTCCTTTATGATAAACCAGCAAGAATGAGTAAAATATCATCATTTCAGGAATCGGGCAAGTTTTATTTAATTACAACCGCAAAAAAATCAATATTCATTCAGTTTTTATAAATTTTACCCAAATTTTTCGATTCCGTGGTCCGTCAAATTCACAAAAATAGATCCCCTGCCATGTTCCGAGTTGTAATTGCCCGTTCTCAACAATAATGGTTTCAGATGCTCCGAACATAGACGATTTGATATGCGCGGCGGAATTTCCCTCACCGTGATGATATCCATCATCATATGGTACAATTTTATTGATCTCATAAAGCATATCTCTCTGGACATCCGGATCCGCGTTTTCATTTATCGTTACCGCTGCTGTTGTATGCGGAATAAAAATCGTGACCATTCCGCTGATCATGTTAGTTTCCTTTACGATCAGCTGAATTTTCCCTGTAATATCGATGAAGCCTGTCCGACTTTCGGTTCTGATAGATAATGTGTTCAAAGATTCTCCTTATGTCTTCAGCTTTTTCTTTTTCGCCGCCGGGAAGAGGACATTGTTTAAAATTAAACGGTATCCCGGTGAGTTTTTATGCAGGGAGAGATCCGTCTGTGGATCGCCAACCTGATGTGTGTAATCTTCAGGGTCGTGGCCCCCGTAAAATGTAAAAGTCCCTTTCCCGAAGTTACCATGCAAATACTTAACTTCATTTGTACCTTCAATTTTGCCCATTATCGTCACAGAAGGTTTGATCTTTTCCTCTCTGAACATAGTTGTTTGTCCCATGAAACCCTTCACAACATTGACATGATTCTGGGTGAGCATGGTTGGCACAGGATCGTATTTTGCCGAAAATTCAAACAAGGAAAAATAATCTGTTTCCGGATCACGCACACGAGGCATATTGCTCGACGGGATATCAATATCGGAAAACTCATAAATTGCGGGGTCTGAGATAAGTTTAAAATTTTCGAAGGCAAGTGTTTTTGTAAAATCGAGTTTTTTTTCAAAATTTGGATCCACCGGATCACCGTCAAATACAGAAGCGCATATATCGGTTGATTCCGCTGAAAGTGCGATATCCAGGGCGTCGGTCGCCGAGCACATGGCGAAAAGAAATCCCCCCTCACCCACATAGCGCCTTATTTCTCTCGCGACAGCCCCTTTTTCTTTGCTTACCTTAGCATATCCTAGTTCCGCCGCCAGTTTTTCCGCTTCCAGTTGTTGCTTAATATACCAGGTTTCATTCCTGAAACTGCTCCAGAATTTTCCGTATTGCCCGGTAAAATCTTCATGGTGGAGATGCAGCCAGTCGTATTGACTAAGCACACCGCTCAAAACTTCTTTATCATAAATTTTATCATAATCGATTTCGGCATAAACCATGGCCAGCGTAACCGCGTCATCCCAGGGCTGAAATCCCGGTGGTGTGTAAACGGCAATTTTCGGCGCTTTCTCAAGCAGGATTTTTTCCATATTATTTTCTTCAAGTTCCGAATAAATCCGGCTAACCTCGCCAGCGGAAACCGATTCGAATTTCACGCCCCTGACGCGGCATTCATTTTCAAAACCCTGGCTACCGGTGAACAGGAAAGATCCCCCCCGATAGTTCAGAAGCCATTCAATGGTTACATCGTGTTTTAAAACCCAGTAGGCAACACCATAGGCTTTTAGATGATCGGTTTGCGACAAATCCATCGGAACCAATATGTACTGGGCAAAAGAAAATTTACCCATGAATAATATCAGCATGTAAAAAATGATTTTTTTCATTGTTTTTTTAGACTTTCCAAGTTTGACGTCAATTCACGTAAATTCCGTCTGGCCTCGTCAAGATAAAAACTTCCCGGATAGTTCTGAAGTATTTGCTGATAACAGGCAACCGCCTTCACAAAGTCTGTCCGTCTCGCATATATTCCCGCCAGCGCGAAAAAAGCCTGATCTATTTCCGGATCATCCGCGTAGGCTGAAATAAACCTTTCCAGTACAACTATGCCTTCATCCAACATATTAAGACTGTTGTAAATGGATGCGGCTTTTAACCCGGCCACCGGACTGATTTGTTTTTTTTCAAAAAAAAGTTCATTGTATTTTTTAGCCGCTTCCGATCTCTTCTCCTGCGCAAGAAGCAATTCCGCCGCGGAAAACTCAGCAAATCCGGACGAATCGGCGGAATACTGATCAATAAAAAATATTCTTTCCAGCGCGTTGTTGGCCAGCGTGTCACTCATTCCCGCGCGTGAAATCAACTGTTCAAATTCAGACCGCGCGCCGCTGAACTGTCCGTTGTAAAAACTGATTTCCGCCAGATAGTATAACGCCTGATTCACATACTGACCATTGTTAACAGAACGGAATATTTTTGAAGCTTTATTCAGATCATTTTTTATAAGGAAAGACTGGCCAAGCTTTATCTTAACCCGTCCGGCGATGTGAACCTGTAAATTTTCCTTCAGCAGCAGTGAATATAAATCGATCGCTCTATCCGTGTCATTATAGAATTCAAGATAGATGTCGCCCTGGAGTTCAAGGGCATCTCTTTTTACATCCTGACGGGCAGCCTGTTTTTGGATGGATTCAAGCATCCTGACGGATTCTTCCACACGCCGGCCCGCCTTTAGCTGGTCACCCCCGCGGCCCAGATCCTCACCGAATTCATAGTAGCATTTTGCGAGACTTAGCTGAACCTGATCCTTGTTTCGGTTGTCGCCGCTCTCACTCAACAATAAATTATAGGCCTGAATGGCATATTCGAACGCGAGATTTTTTTCCGCTTCTTTTCCAAAAAGGATCAAATAATTGCGGTTTTTATCCTGCTGGTCAAGCTGTCGGTAAATTCTGAACGCGCTTCCGAATTCCTTTTTCTTTATATACATTCCGGCCAGAAGTTCATCAATAGAGGGATCACTCCCAAATTGATTTGTGTGATCAGTAATCGCTCCGATGATTCTCCCGACGGCGTCATCATCTTTTGACATCGTCAATATCTGGATATTTATATAGTTAAACTGCTTTGTATCGTATCGATAATAACGAAGAAAATTGTCCACCGCGCGCTCATAATTTAACTGGGCTCTGTAGAGATTCCCTATCTCCCTGTACAATATTTCCTGATTTTTCATCCGCTGCATCGCCTGTTTATAGACTTCGATGGCTTGATCATACAATCTTAATTGAATCATCGCGGAGGCGATTAACCGGTAATTCATAATATTCTGAGGTTCCGAATCATACACAACCCGCCAGGTTTGCAGAGCTTTGTCCTTTTGATTATTCAGAAACCAGGCCGTTCCGAGACTGATCTGATAACTGATGTTTTCCGGATAGTCGCGGGTCAGACCTGTTAGAAATTCGATAAGCTCATCGTGCCGTGACAACTCTCTGTACGCGTTCTCAATTCCGGAGATGACCTGAACCGACCGGTCTCCCGAATGATAAATGGGCAGATATATCTGGAGCGCGTCCTTATACTGACCGGCTTTTTCAAGAATTTTTGCAATCTGCAGCCGGTTTGCGGCCTGAGCGTGAAGCGTGTTCTCCGGAATGCCCGCGGGAATCACCAAAAGACTAATTAGGAGCAAACGCAGGTAATATTTCATCACAAATAAATAATCCTTTCCTGGTCAGCCGAAAATGTGAACCTGATATCTCGGCGAATCCGTCAGCAATCAAATCTTGAACTATCTTATTGTATAAATCTAAGAATGATGTTTTATAAAGCGACTCAAACCGGTTTAAATCAACACCGGACAAAGTTCTCAGACCTAAAAATATACTCTCAAAAATCCGAGTTTCGGTATTCAAAGTTTCAGAAAATACCTCAGGGCTTTCACCTTTCTGGATTCCATCCACATATTGCGCAACAGAACGGATATTAGACCATCTTTTCTGTCCCCAGAATGAATGAGCCGATGGACCGAATCCCAGGTAATTTGTGTGGTTCCAGTATTTATAATTATGACGCGAGAAAAGTGATTCGTCCCGCGCAAAATTTGAAATTTCATAATGAACATATTTTTTTTCGGCTAAAAATTGAATCGTCTCCGAAAAAAATCGGCTTTCCTCGCCATCCTGTTTGGGAACGATATTTCCGTTTAACATGGATGTGTAAAAAGGGGTTCCTTCTTCAAAAATCAGATTGTAGGCGGATATGTGCTCCGGATTCAGGCTCATCGCCGTCTTAAGATTTTGTCTCCATTGTTTCAGAGTTTGACCCGGTAACGCAAAAATCAAATCAATGCTTATATTCCGAATATCCTCTTCTCTGGCCAGATTGACAGTATTGATTGCCTGTCCGGCGGTGTGAATTCTCCCGAGAAATTTGAGTTCAGCATCTGAAAAACTTTGAATACCGATACTCAGTCTGTTTATCCCTAGTGCCCCGTAGAGACGAAAACTCTCTTTGCTTATCGTACCAGGATTTGCTTCTATGGTAATTTCTGTGTTTTCGGCAAAATGGAGATTTTTATGCAGAGATTCAAACAATGGTTCCAGTTCATCCTGTCTCAGCAGCGAAGGTGTGCCGCCGCCGAGATAAAGAGTATCAAAGACTGTGTCTTCGGGAATTTCCCCGGCCTTACTCTCAATCTCCTTTATCAGGGAAGGGATGAAAAGTTTTCTGCCGGAATGATTGGTGACGGAATAAAAATCGCAATATCCGCATTTGGTATCGCAGTATGGAATATGTATATAAATACCCGGAAAAGGGCTGATATTTTTTTTCATATTTAAACACATCTAAAAGATGATCATTCCGGGTTTGACCGCAAATAGATTATCTCAATATTCTTATCTGATAACTGTACCTATCCGGTCAAAACGAATTTTATTGAAAAATTGTGTCCAGGGCAGTCTTGAATTCCATGAAAAATAGATAATTAAAGCTTCACCGACTATATGATCGTAAGTGACAAACCCCCACTGCCTGCTGTCAGAACTATTATCCCGGTTATCTCCCATCATCCAGAATGAATCTTCAGGAATTAACAACGGACCATAGTTGTCCCGGCTTCCCAAACTCATGAATGTTGGAAAAATATAGGCACCCTGATTACGCTGGTAAATATGCCGGTCAATATATTTTGAAAAAGGCGGTCTTCTGAACTCCTGGTCATCCACATAAACAATTTTATCTTTGACTTGTACTGCCTGCCCGCCTTTTGCGATACATCTCTTTATATAATCCAGACTTGGATTTTCCGGATACCGGAAAACAACCACATCATAAGGTTCCGGTTGCCTTATTGCGGGCAAGCGAAACCAGGGCATATCAAAACCGATTTCTGTGTAAGGTATTCCGATCCAGTCAGGCGTGCGCATTCCATAATTAAATTTATTCACCAAAAGGAAATCGCCCACCAGGAGCGTGTCTTCCATAGATGATGTGGGAATAGTGTATGCCTGAACAATAAATTGTCTGATGATCAAAGCCGCCAGCAACGCTACAACAAGACCTTCTGTAACATCCCTGAACCTATTTTTAGGAGTTGCTTTGGATTCGCTCAAGATGCCTCCTTAACCCTCATAGCCTAATTATTCTTTATTTATCAGTATTCATCGATAACACCGCAAGAAACGCTTCCTGAGGAATTTCAACGCGGCCCACCTGCTTCATACGTTTTTTACCTTCTTTTTGTTTCTCAAGCAGTTTACGTTTCCGGCTGATATCGCCGCCGTAACATTTGGCAAGTACATTTTTTCTCAGCGGTTTAACAGTATCACGCGCGATAATTTTGCTCCCTATGGCCGCCTGAATAATAACTTCGAACATTTGTCTCGGAATTAAATCCTTCAGGTGGCGGCAGAGGCGACGCCCCCAATCGTACGCCTTATCCATATGCACAATTGTGGATAAAGCATCCAAAGGTTCGCCGTTTATAAGAATATCAAGCTTTACCAGTTTTCCTTCCCGGTATTCATCGAATTCATAATCAAGGGAAGCATAACCGCGAGTATGTGACTTTAGTTTATCATAAAAATCAAAGATGACTTCCGAAAGCGGAAACAGGAAATGCATATCCGCCCGGCTTGGATCCAGATAGGTCGTATTTTTAAAAACAGCTCTTTTTTCCTGACCCAATTTCATAATATTTCCGATATATTCAGGCGGAGTAAGAATCTGCGCTGAAATATACGGTTCTTCAATGTATTCGATCGTACCCGGATTTGGCAGCTCGGTGGGATTATCGATTTCCTTAACTTTTCCATTGGTCAGATAGACTTTGTAGACAACGTTCGGGACAGTGTTGATAATTGATAAATTGTATTCCCGTTCTAAACGTTCCTGAACAATTTCCATGTGTAGCAGACCCAAAAAACCGCATCGGAAACCAAATCCCAAAGCTTTTGATGTTTCAGGAACATAAACCAGGGCTGAATCATTTAATGTCAGCTTATCCAACGCGTCCCTGAGATCTTCAAAATCTTCACTCACAATAGGATAGATACCCGAAAATACCATGGGCTTTACTTCCTTATAACCCGAAAGCGGCTTTGAAGCGGGATCTTTGGCCAGGGTGACAGTATCTCCCACCTTAGTGTCCTTAACATCTTTTGCGCCCGAGATCAGGTAACCCACTTCCCCCGCCCGCAGTTCCGATACTGGTTCCCGGGTTAGTTTAAGAATACCAATTTCATCAGCATTAAACAGGTGATGATGACGGAAAAATTTTATGGCGTCATTGGTCTTAAGTGTTCCGTTAAACACCCGGATGTAGGCGACTGCTCCGCGGTAACTGTCAAACATCGAATCAAAAATCAAAGCCTGAAGCTTTTCGTTCGGATCACCCTTGGGCGAAGGTACCACCTTTATGATATTTTCAAGGATTGCTTCGACCCCCAACCCGCTTTTTGCGCTGGTCAGGAGTATTTCATCTTCTTCGCAGCCAATCAGTTCTATGATCTGATTCCTGACAGTCTCCACCTGTGCGCCGGGTAAATCTACTTTATTAATCACCGGAATTATCTGCAGATCGTTTTCAACTGCCAGATAAAGATTGCTTATGGTTTGGGCTTCGACACCCTGGGCAGCGTCAACCACCAACAACGCTCCTTCGCATGCAGCCAGACTTCTGGAAACTTCATAGCTAAAATCGACATGACCCGGTGTATCGATTAAATTGAATGTATATTCCTGTTTATCTTTTGCTTTATATTTCATGCGGATGGCATGAGATTTAATGGTTATCCCGCGCTCCCGTTCAAGATCCATGCTGTCCAGTACCTGTGCTTTCAGATCCCGAAGTGAAATTGTCTGTGTAAACTCAAGAAGCCGGTCGGCCAGTGTTGATTTCCCGTGGTCGATATGCGCGATAATGCAAAAATTTCTAATTAAATCCTGATACATGTATTCCTTTTTTTTATTTGTCTATAGCTTATGAAATTAATGAAACCGTGAGTTAAATGCAATATAGACTCATTGGGAACCTGTTCACGCAAATATTTGCAAAAACACCGGATCTCTCTTCATTGATATCTTTTATTTTTGTGTTCCATAACTTCTTTATCATTTTCCCCTGCTATATTAATGTAATATAGCCCTGTATTAAGAAAATCAAAGTATTTCATAATCATCTGTTGCCGTAGGCGGAGAATGTTTGTAACTTTAATTTTACCTGCATGTCAATTTAAATGTTGGGAGAAATTCTAAATTTATTCAACATAATCTAAGTAGTATCCGGCGGATTTAATTTCTTAAAATAGAGATTTCTACACTGGATGTTATAAAATCAATCAGTAAATTAATTCATAATTAATTCAAGCTTAAACAGTTTTTGTCGATTGTTTTTACGCTTGACTTTAAGCGAATTAGCTTTAAATTAAATCGATATATCCAAATATTGAAGGAATAGTTTATACGTGATCAATCGAAAAATAACGGATTATTCTGAAAAAGTAGAACAAATAAAACAAAATCCAGACCTGCCCCATCATGTAGGAATCATTATGGATGGCAATGGCAGATGGGCTAAAAAACAAAATCTTCCCCGGATTGCCGGGCATAATGAAGGAGTGAATTCGGTTGAGTCCATCGTTGAGGGCTGCGCTGAATTAGGTGTTAAATATTTGACAATCTATACTTTTTCTGAAGAAAACTGGAAGCGCCCGAGTTGGGAAGTGGCCGCCCTGATGCAATTACTTGTTTCAACTATTAATAAAAAAATTAAGCGGCTCAATGAACAAAATGTCCAGATTCGCACAATAGGCCATCTTGAAAAATTGCCGGATATCACCCGTCAAAGCATGGAATCGGCTGTTGAACAGACAAAGAATAATACAGGTCTTGTTCTCAATGTAGCGCTAAGTTACGGAGGCCGGCAGGAGATCGTGGATGTCTGCAGGCAATTGGCGGACAGCGTGAAAAAAGGTGAAATTGAGCCCGATGTCATCGACACTACATTATTCAGTAGTCATCTTAACACGGCCGGTCAGCCCGATCCCGATTTAATCATCCGGACAGGCGGTGAAAATAGGATCAGCAATTTTTTGCTTTGGCAGATTGCGTATTCTGAAATTTACATAACAACAAAATCCTGGCCCGAATTCAGGAAACCGGAGCTGGTCGACGCTATCTGGGATTACATCCACCGTGAGCGCCGTTATGGAATGATCAGCGAACAAGTTCAGTCTAAAGTGGCCATACAAAATGTATAATGTTGAAGAAATCTAAAAAAAATCTGAAGCAGATAAAGCATTATACCATTACCTTCAAACTCTTCTTTAAAGCGTTCTGGAAAACCATCGTAACATGGATAATTATTGTTACATTTGTGGTAGTATCCATTCATTATAATGTAGATAAGACGGTAATTGGAAGCGCGGTTGTAATTTTCGGCATCATATCGCAGGCATTTATCGGACTTTTGAACATCATAGGCCTTATTCCCATCTTCGGCCCGATAGTTGCCAAAATTCTTGCTCTTCCGCTGTTCTGGCTGATCAATGCACTGGGTTATTTTGCTTCTATCATTGCGATTAAACGCGGATATACATCGGAAGTCGTTAATTACCGTATACTCACTGTGGTTCTGTTATTCGGAATAGTTATTGGATATATTCTTGGGAAAATCATTTAACCTGTGAACAAAACTCCTTATTCGACTACAATTGAAGAATTATATGATCTGCAAAAATTTGCGATCAAACTAGGATTGGAGAATATAAAAGCCATTTGCGATTTTTTATCCAATCCACATCTTGATTATCCCGTGATTCACATTGCCGGAACAAACGGGAAAGGATCAACATCCTATTTTACCGCATCTTTTTTACAGGCGATGGGCTTAAAAGTCGGATTATTCACCAGCCCCCATTTAGTGGATTTCAGAGAGAGAATCAGGATCAATGGAATCAAAATAGAGAAAAAATTTATTATTGATTTTTGGGACAAAACTAAGGAACTTGTATTAAAAAGACAGGCGACATTCTTTGACACCACTACCGCCCTGGCGTTTGAGTATTTCAGGTTCAAACAGGTGGATGTGGCCGTTATCGAGACCGGACTTGGTGGCCGGCTTGATTCAACCAATCTTGTTAATTCTGAAATAGCTGTTCTAACCCCTATAGATTTCGATCATGAGAAACAATTGGGCAACACACTCAAAGAAATCGTTTTTGAAAAAACCGGAATTATTAAAGACAAGGCATTTGTATTTTCCGGGGAACAACATGATGAAACATTTCATTATATAGAAGAGAGACTAAAACCATCAAACAAATTTTTCGCGCTGAAAAACCATGTAACCTGTGAAATCAAAGATATTTCACTGGACGGCACAACTTTTGATTTAAGCGATAAATTAAATCAGGAGAGGTTTGGGAATTTAAACACCCGGCAGGTTGGAAATTTTCAGTTGAACAACATTGCCCTGGCTTATCTTGTTAGCAGAAATTTTCTCAGTTCAAGAAACATTAATTTTTCAGAAAAAATATTCAGGGATTCTTTGGCGTCATCCATCTGGGAAGGCAGGCTGCAAGTCATGCAAAAGCAACCCCGCATCATTTTTGACGTGAGCCATAACAGGGACGGGATCAAAAGGACGATAGATTTTATAATGGATTTTGTCGCTCCGGAAAAATTTCTGCTTTTGCTCGGACTGGTCCGGGACAAACAATTTGAGGATATCGTAAAGTACCTTTCCGGGAAGGCGAGGCTGATAGTTGTAACGGAACCCGAAACTGACAGAAAATTGGATGGCGACACACTATTCAATTTGTTCAAACAAAACCATCAAAACGCATATTTTATTAAAGATTTGCACAAAGCGTTCGAATTCTCAAAAAAACAACAACAGGCAGATGATATTCTGCTTGTTGCCGGAAGTCATTATTTAATAGGACCATATTTAAATAAATTCAATTTGACTTAATTTTAAACAAAGATTAAATTTAGGAACATTTCTATTTTAAAACCTTGATTTAATAACTCTTTCCCTTATATAGAAAGTATCCGATTAGACTGGAATTGAAATCAGAAATCAATTTATTCTATCAAAATTGAAAGGTTTACCTGATGTTAGACATTGAAGAATTAAAGGACAAAAAGATCACTGAGCTGACAAAGATTGCTCAAGATATGAATATAACCGGATTTTCCGGTCTGAAAAAAGCGGAATTGATATTTCGCATTTTGGAAGAGCAGACGGCTCAGGAAGGATTAATCTTTTCGAAGGGTGTGCTTGAAATATTGCCGGACGGTTACGGATTCCTTCGATCACAAAATTATAGCTATCTCCCCGGCCCGGATGATATCTATATTTCTCCTTCTCAAATAAAAAGATTCGGATTAAGAACGGGAGATACCGTCAGTGGGCAGATCCGCCCTCCAAAGGACAATGAACGCTTCTTTGCGCTTTTAAGGGTAGAAGCCGTTAATTTTGAAAGCCCGGATAAAGCCAGATCACGTAATCTTTTTGATACCCTTACACCTCTATATCCTCTGCAACGGATCGAACTTGAGACTGACCGCAGTGACTATTCCACACGAATAATGAATTTATTGACCCCCATCGGCAAAGGCCAGCGCGGTCTGATAGTTGCGCAGCCGCGAACCGGTAAAACCATTCTTCTGCAGAAAATCGCTAATGCCATTACAAAAAATCAGCCGGAAGTTGAGTTGATGGTACTGCTGATCGATGAACGTCCGGAAGAAGTTACCGACATGGAACGCTCGGTAAATGCGGAAGTAGTCAGTTCTACTTTTGATGAACCCGCCGAACGCCACGTTCAGGTTGCGGATATGGTGCTCGAGAAAGCCAAGCGTCTTGTAGAATACAAAAAAGACGTTGTGATTCTGCTCGACAGCATCACCCGTCTGGCTCGCGCTCACAATACGGTTGTTCCTCACAGCGGCAAGATTCTCTCCGGCGGTGTTGATTCCAATGCGCTCCAAAAACCAAAACGATTCTTCGGATCTGCGCGTAACGTCGAAGAAGGCGGCAGCCTTACCATTATTGCCACAGCTTTGATCGACACCGGCTCCAGAATGGATGAAGTTATTTTTGAAGAATTCAAAGGAACAGGCAATATGGAATTGGTTCTTGACCGACGCTTGTCCGACCGAAGATTCTTCCCGTCAATTGATATAAATAAATCGGGCACCAGAAAAGAAGAGCTCCTGCTCAGCCGCGAAGAACTGGCGCGTATCTGGATATTAAGGAAACTTCTTAATGAAATGAATATCATCGAAGGCATGGAATTCCTGCTTGACAAAATGCGTGACACAAAAAATAACAAAGAATTTTTACGTTCTATGAGTTCCTGATATGAATAGAGCTTGAAATTCCCAAAAAATCATATTATATTACACGATTCAATTTCAAGGGCTCTAGGAGGTGCAGAATGAAAAAAGATATCCATCCGGATTATAAAGTAGGTACGGTGAGTTGCGCTTGCGGAAACACATTTGAAACACGCTCAGTTATTGGCGATTTAAAAGTAGAAATTTGCTCTAATTGCCATCCATTTTATACCGGCAAACAAAAGCTGGTTGACTCGGCAGGTCGTGTTGAAAAATTTATGAAAAAATACAATCGCAAATAGTCACCCCCTGCAAAGGGTTGTACATGAAGTTTTTAAACGGGATGCAATGGAGTTCCATATCATTCCGTTTTTTTTTGGTCTAATTTTCAAGGTGTAAATATTATGAACCAGGTGTCAGAAGAAAAAATAATGCCCGTTGGTGGTCAGGCCGTCATTGAAGGTGTTATGATGCGGTCACCAAAAAGAATCGCCACTGCGATTCGCAGGGCAAACGGAAATATAGAAATTCTTGTCAATGAATACCAGTCATTGGTGCAGCGGAAAAAAATTCTTAATATCCCCATCATCCGTGGCGCTATTATGCTGATTGAAGTAATGATTTTGGGAATAAAAACACTTCAATGGTCAGCGGATAAAGCCATGGAAGATATCAGTGAGAAAGAAGAAAAAGAAGGTAAAAAGAAAAAATCCGGCAAAAAAGGAATGTCAACTTTGGGCGCGATTTTTTCAGTCTCTGTCGCGCTTATCATTGGAACAGCGGTCTTCTTTGTTCTTCCGCTTTATCTTACAACCGTGGTTTTCAACATCGAAAAACAGGCCATCACGTTCAACTTAGCCGCCGGGGCAATAAGAATATTGTTCTTTATTTTGTATGTCTGGGGTATTTCATTCATGCCTGATATAAAAAGATTATTCCAGTACCACGGCGCGGAACATAAAACCATTTTCGCCTTTGAGGACAAAGTCATTCTTTCTCCGGAAAACGCCCAAAAATACACTACCTTTCACCCCCGTTGCGGAACCAGTTTTCTGGTCATCGTTATGCTCGTGAGTTTGTTGTTCTTTGCTTTTGTAGATACGATGATCATGATGTGGCACGGAGATATAAATTTTCTGATTAGAATATTAACCCATCTGCCCTTGATTCCTTTTGTCGGCGGATTGAGTTACGAAGCCTTAAAAGCTTCCGCCAACAATACAAACCATCCTGTTGTTCAGGCGCTTATCGCGCCGGGATTGGGTTTACAGCGAATCACAACCCAACCGCCGGATGATGAGCAGCTTGAAGTAGCCATAGCGGCATTGCAGGCCGCGCTTGGAGATGACTACAAAAGTGAACTGGTGACTGATCCCGTGATCCGTTCAACAGTTATCGCGGCTTCTCTTTAAGGATAACAATATGAAAGATAAAATTCTTAAAATTAAAGAAAAATTCGAGAAACTTAATATTCAGCTTTCTGACCCTGATGTCCATAATGATCAAAAGCGGTACAAAGATCTGGCGAGAGAACATCGAGAACTTTCAAAAATTCTTGATTTCGGAGAACCATACTTGATTGCTCTCAACAATTATGAAGGCAACCAGAGTATAATTTCTGATGAAAACGACCCGGAACTCATTGAGCTTGCGGAGGCGGAGCTGGAAGAATTGTCGGGGCAGATTGAGCTGTTCGAAGAAAAATTAAAGTTGCTGCTGATACCCAAGGACCCGGATGACCATAAAAATGCCATTATGGAAATCAGAGCAGGCACGGGAGGTGATGAAGCCGCTATATTCGCCGGGGATCTTTACCGCATGTACACTAAATTTTGTGAAGCCAATAACCTGAAAATTGAAATCCTGAATTCTAATCCTTCGGAAAGAGGCGGATTTAAAGAAATTATTTTCTCGATTGATGGCGACAGCACATATGGTACACTCAAGTTTGAAAGCGGCGTGCATCGCGTGCAGCGTGTTCCGGATACCGAAACTCAGGGTCGGGTTCATACATCAGCGGTTTCGGTTGTCGTTTTGCCCGAGGCGGAGGAGGTTGACATTGAAATCGATCCGAATGAACTGAGAATTGATGTTTTCAGGTCAAGCGGACCGGGCGGTCAAAGCGTCAATACTACCGATTCAGCCGTACGTATCACTCATATTCCCACGGGAATTGTAGTTTCCTGTCAGGATGAGAAATCTCAGCTAAAGAACAAAACGAAAGCTTTGAAAGTGCTGCGCAGCCGCTTGCTGGATCAGGCCATTTCCGAGCAAAACAGTACCATTGCCGCGCAGAGAAAATCAATGGTTGGCTCCGGTGACAGAAGCGCTAAAATAAGAACTTACAATTTTCCTCAGGGCCGCGTCACTGACCATCGCATCGGCTTAACTTTATACAAACTGGACCGGGTAATGGAGGGTGAGATCTACGAGCTGATGGAGGGATTAAGACTCGCCTATCATTCTGAACGTCTCGAAGCGGTGGCGGCAGAAAAATAGAAACCATCTTAGCTATCCGATGGCTTGTATTTCCTTTCAATAAAACGCTTTGTGATCAGAGCGCCAATCAGAGAAAACACAGGAAATATAATCAGCGACCGGATTAATATAGCCATTCCCGCAAACCCCTGGTATTCTTCCTTCTGGATTTCTTGATAAAGATTTTCCCATAAAGCCGGTAAGTCATCCATATTTTCAAACATATTTGTCAGCAATTCTATCTGCCAGTTCCCCATTATTTTAAAAACGATATATTGCAGACCAAAGGATATAAATGCCCCGAATAATCCTGCCATCAACCCGAGCTGTATGGTGGAAGGCGTATTCAGATCCCTGTATTCAGGTTCCGCCGTTTTACGATAAAACAGAACCGCCACTACTCCGCCGGATATAATCCCCAAACAACAAAGACAATTTATCATATTTATCAACGGCATGGCATCCGTCAAAGCCGCTACGGTTCCGCCAAGAATTGCCCCCTGGTACAAAATCCTGTTATCCATTTTTCTCTGTTCCTCTTTGTTCATTCCAATACAATGCTTCAATAATAAGTCTGAATATCAGTATTCCCAGTAAGAATCCAGCTATCATCCTTATCTCGGTCGGGTTTTGGTAAAGACCGGTTTTTTCAACAACAAATTCCGTTAAAATTAGTAATCCCATGATCAAATAAATTCTATGACTCCAAAAATTGATTTTCCTTCTAAATACGGGAATCAGAAACACCATCCATCCCCCCAGATAGATAAAATAGCAACGCGCGCACACAGGCATGGGTAATCCTGAAATATAGAGACTTCTTGCCGGCAGTTGATGACAAACAGGGTCGGTTAAGAAATATATCATCGTTGCCGCATACCCTGCCGGAGGAAAACCGCTGGCCATCAATAACGGTGCAAAAGACAACATGAGCAACCAGATTGTCAATAGCGTAAAACCTGTTATAAAAACCCGATTGACGTATATATTCTCATTGTTTTTCACATATCGATCCATTTTCTGATAGTAACCTTTCAACGGTATAAATTTAACAAAATAATAAATTTATACCAATATTTTACCTGAGGTGCCTAACAATAAATGAATTTAATACGCATAAAGTTGTGCTTAAAATGTCAAACATAATATTAAAATATATTGCATTTTCACATACATTAATTATATTCTTATAAATCAGTTACGTAGATCTGCCGTTTTTTCTGCCAAACTGAGCTCATCAAGGAAGTCAAATTAATCCATGGACGGTTCTCGATAATCATCCGGAGACAGGGATGCGGGAACTGCTGAAACCCATTATATTCGCCACATCACTTTTCTTTCTGATCGTTCAGACATTCTCCTGCATTTCTGAAATCCGCCATATGCTTCAGTCCCATTTTCCGGAAAATTACTCACACACAGAATTTCATGACAACAGGACTTGGATTTGCAGTATTATTCCGGTCAGCCCAACTCATTTAATAATCAAAGATGAATTAAGCAACAGGTAAATTGTTGCATTAATTCTGTTCCCCGCAAGGAAGCACAAATTTTTAGAAGGATCTTTTAATTGCAGAATCGCTGTAAGGAAAATCTGATAATAATCAGCGACGATTCAAGTAACAGGTAATTTATTCAATTAAACCTGTTCCCCGCACGGAAGCCTTACAATTTTAGATGGATCTTTAAATTACAGAACTGCTGTAAGGAAGATCTGATCAATGACCTGTCATTTCTATTTATCAACGTCCCTTTATCAGCCGCCTGTTAACGGAAGTACTTTTCTTCGCATAAATACATATCACACAACCACACAAGGAGTTATCACATGAAAAAGTTAGCCTCCCTCATTGTCGCAATGGTATTCGCGGCGGCAATCGTCTTTACTGCCGTGGACGTCGCATCAACAAACGGAAGCCCAAGATCCGGCGCTGAATTCGCTACTATTGTTCCATTACCTCCGCCCCCGCGCCCAAAACCGTAATCAAAGCGGTTAATTGAAAGAATCACAAAAAACATTGCATTAAGGAGTTATCACATGAAAAAGATTGCAGCAATAATCGTAACTTTCGTTTTCGCAGCGGCCAT
>JBFXGD010000014.1:0-39423 GCA_050178385.1 Calditrichaceae bacterium | reverse complement strand
TGTGACGGCCATACCAATTCCAATGGCGGTATCAGTTTTTTTGGACACTCCCATATAAGGGCAGATACCTTATAATTTTGTAAAAACGACGTTATTTACAAAGATAGCACTGATGATCATTAATATCATGCTGCCCATTAACGGTCTCCTCCGGCCAGTTTGCTGATTTTATTCATCCCCACCAGCATAAATCCGAGTGTGATAAATGCTCCGGGCGCCAGGACGAAAAGCAGTATTGTTCGCCATGTTTCAGGGAGGAAACGGTAACCCAGCAACGCGCCGGAACCCAGAATTTCCCTGATGCTTCCCAGGATGAACAAAGTAAATGTGAATCCCAATCCCATTGCGATACCGTCTATAAACGACTCCCATATACCATTTTTTGACGCAAACGCCTCCGCGCGTCCCAGAATGATACAATTGACCACGATGAGCGGAATGAATAATCCGAGCGTTTTATGTAAGTCATACATCGTCGCCTGCAGTCCCATATCGACTATCGTAACGAAAGTAGCGATAATAACTATGAACGCCGGAATCCGGACGCGGCCCGGTATCACATTTTTTAACGCGGAAACGACAACATTAGAACCAGTCAAGACAAACAGCGTACTCAGCCCCATTCCTAAACCGTTCTCCGCGGACGAAGTTACAGCGAGGGTCGGACAGAGCCCCAAAAGAAGACCGGTCACGGGATTTTCTGTAAACAACGCCTTCTTAAATTTGGATCCGATATCCATTAGTTCCCTTCCTCCTTAACCGATTTAAATACTCGCAAAGCGCGTTTAACACCGGCGGTAAATGCCCGTGATGTAATCGTTGCCGCGGTTATGGCATCCACATCGCCTCCGTCTTTTTTAACCAGCCAGTCCGTGTTTTGAAGAGTTCTCCCGGAAAACTGTTGCTTGAATAGTGGTTTGGTCATTCCATCTCCCAAGCCGGGTGTTTCTTTATGATCGAGGACATAGGTGTCCAAAATTATGCCGGATGAATCGACACCTACCATCATATCAAAGTCATTTGTAAATCCGTTTGGCCCCTTTACAATAATCGCGTATCCCAAAACGGCACTGTCTTTATTCACAGCCGTAAAATACTTTGCCCCGAAACCGTCCATCTGAATCTCAACCGGATTTTCCGAGAATTTATAATCTTGGATACCATGTAATACAATCCCGATGGCCTTTTTGGTTTCGGCTTTTTTATTAATCTCTATCGGCTCACTTGTCACTTTATTGACGTAGGCCAGAAGCACAGCTGAACACATCGCGATCAGCACAAGAACGATGATAACTCTAAAACCTGATTCTTCCTTAGCCATTTTGAACCATCCCAAATCGTTTTACCGGAAAATATTTGTCAAGAAGCGGAACCACCGCATTCATTAATAATATGGCGAATGAGACTCCCTCCGGATAACTTCCAAAAAGTCTGATAATTGCCGTTAATAAACCGCAGCCGATTCCAAAAACAAGTTTTCCCTTAAAAGTAAGAGGTGAAGTTACCATGTCCGTGGCCATAAACAGCGCTCCCAAAAAAAGTCCGCCGGACAGGACATGAAATACCGGACTTGCATAAGTAACCGAATCCGATAAATAAAATACGCCTGTGAATACAAATACTGTAAAAATGAACAATACAGGAATTTCCCAGGTAATATATTTTTTGTACAACAAAAACAGCGCCCCTAATAATAATGCCGCTGCTGAGATTTCGCCCAGTGATCCGGGCATATTTCCTATCGCCAGATCGGTAAAGGAAGTATTCGCAAGAGCTCCTGCACCTTCAGTCTTTAAAATTCCAAGCGGGGTGGCGCCTGTAACTCCGTCGGCTGCCTTGCCGGGCATCAACCAGGATGTCATTTCAACCGGAAACGATATGAGCAAAAATACGCGTGCCACCAATGCCGGATTGAAAATATTCTGACCTAACCCGCCAAACACCTGTTTGCCAAGTATGATGCCGACCATGGAACCGATAAAAATCAGCCACCAGGGCGCGTTCGCGGGAAGATTCATCGCTAGTAAAAGACCGGTCAGCATGGCGCTGCCGTCAAGATAATCAATTTTGTATTGGACAATCTTTGAGATGACGGCTTCAATTCCCACACAGAAGATCACCGATAAAAACATCACACGGAATGCCTGCCATCCAAAAAACCAGACTGAAACACCCATCGCGGGTACAAGCGCCAGACTGACTGTGTACATAATTCGCGCGGTTGAGTCCGTTGTCTCCATCTGCGGGGACGAATCCATCAAAAGCAGTCTGTTTGTTTCCAAAGTCAATTTTCTCTCCTGATCATATTTTTTCCAAGACGCATCCAATGAACGAGCTTTCGGTTTGCCGGACAATTATAGGAACAGCTTCCGCATTCAATGCAATCAAGAATCGCTTCCTTTGCGGATTTATCCATCTTGTTCGCGCGGATCATATCCGTATATGTGACCGGGGTGAGCCCCATCGGACAAACTGTGATACAGCTCCCGCAGCGTATACATGGATTTTCAACGCGATTAACAAAATTCGATTCATCAAAGAAAAGTAAAGCAGACGTGGTTTTGGTGATGGGGCTTTCAAAAGAAAATGATGTTTTACCCATCATTGGTCCGCCGCTTATGAACATTCTTACGCGATCGGAATCAATTTCAAAATCTTTTATAATGGTTGAAACCGGTGTGCCGACGGGAAGCATAATATTCCCGGGATGATGAACAAGATTACCGGCAATTGTCACCACGCGGCCGGTAAGCGGTCGATTATAATAAACAGCATCATGGATTGCTATCACTGTAGAAACATTCTGAACCACAACCCCCACATCCATCGGAAGATTTTTTGAAGGCACTTCTCTGTCTAAAATTGCCTTGATCAGCTGTTTCTCACCACCCTGCGGATATTTGACTTTTAAAGGGGAAATAAAAATATTGTTGTAATTTTTTGATTTACGCTCAAGGAGGCGAATAGCATCCGGTTTATTTACTTCAACACCAATATAAACCGGCACCCCGTTAAACATTTTTTGAAGTACCTGAATGCCCAAAAATAATTCATCTGATTTTTCAAGCATTACCCGGTGATCAGAAGTGATGTAAGGTTCACATTCCGCGCCGTTTATGATCAGCGTATCGATGACCTTATCCGCCGGCGGTGATAATTTTACATGTGTCGGAAATCCCGCCCCGCCCATACCCACAATACCGGCTTCTTCTATTTTGGATCTAATCAGTTTCGGCGTCATCGAATCAATATCAATATCAGTAGTATTTTCTGATTCAATGATCTCTTTATAACTCCGGCCCGGTTCACTGGGTTTGAGTAAAATACAATCACCGGACTGCCCGCCCAGCTGTGGAAATCGTATAATTTTATCCACTATCCCGTCAACAGGCGCGTGTACGTTTGAAGATACATATCCGGTTGATTTAGCGAGGATATCACCCCTTTTTACAACGGCCCTTCTTTCCACAACAACTTCACACGGTTTTCCGATATGCTGATTTACCGGGATCCAAAGCTGCTCTGGGATATTTCCGTATATTATGGACTGATCTGAAGACCGTTTTTCCTGAGGAGGATGAACCCCGCCCATTGCGAAGGTTTTAAGCATCTGCATAGAGCCTCCTGATCTCAATCGAGTCGGTCGGGCATGCCTCTACGCATTTTCCGCACAGATCACAATTTTCATAATTTATTTTGGCGAGAAAATTTTCAACGGTGATTGCCTCATGCTCACATACTTTAACACATTTCTGGCATCCGATGCAGGCTGTTTCGCACGCCCTTTTCGCGTCCGCGCCTTTATCGGTATTGCTGCATGTTACGGTAATATTTTTTGAGACAGGCCGCATATGCAGGAGATGTTTTGGGCAGCTGTCAATACAGATTCCGCAGCCGCTGCAAACCTGATCGTCAATGACGACAATCCCCTCTTCAATCCTCATGGCGCCAAAAGGACAGGCTCTCACACAGGAACCAAGCCCCATACAGGCAAACACGCATGATTTTGAGCTGTCTGCAACAAGCGACATTGCCCAGCAATCCTGAATACCTTTATAGTCCATGACGGAAGGGGAATTATGATTTGTCCCGTTGCACATGAGAGAGGCAACTTGTTTTGTCCCCACACTGACATCCAGCCCGAGAATCTTTCCAATTTCTTTCATGATTTCCGATTCGGCCACCGGGCAGGGAGAATCAATCTTCATTTGGGTAACAACATTTTCGGCATAATTTGTACATCCGGCAAATCCGCATCCTCCGCAATTCGCTCCGGGCAGAAGGTTGGTTATCAGTTCTATTCTCGGATCTTCATCCACATGAAATTTTTTCGAGGCGATAAGCAGGCCGGTCGATGAGAGAAGAGCAAATCCCCCCAATATCATTCCGGGAATCAATAATTCCGCAGGCATTAATCCTCCTGGTACTTCTCAATTAGTTTAATTTGAATCGTATCATTTTTATCACTGTAGCGATGGTCTATAAACCGGATCAGGAATAAAGAAATGACTAAACCCGCAATGCCGAAACCTAATTGTACCGGTTCATTCGCGGAGTCGAATAAGATTCGCGCCAGAGCGATCCCCGCAAAAAAAAGAAAAACGGGTATTAGATATAAAATTACGGAGGTCTGAATAACCCGGTCAAATTCCAGGCGTACTCTCTGAGATTGTTTTAAAGGGAATGCTACCTGTTTTTTTTCAATATGAATAGATTCTTTCGAACACATCCCCTGCATTCCGCAGCTGCCGCAGGCGCTGTTTTCCTCCAGCTCGATTGTATAAGTCGTATCATTGATCTCCGCCACTCTGCCATATACACAGCTCAACGTCATTAGCAAATCCTGTCTTTATTTATAAGTTCAGGATCAAAATACAAATATTGTACCAGTGCCGAAGACAAGCGCCTCACCATTTTAATACTGTAATATCAAGCTTTCATCGGAATTTTAAAAAATATACAGGCGGGTGATTTCTCATTTATGAAGTTTTTAGTGAACATTTTCCCATATATTGGAATATATCCATATCAAAAAAAAGCGGCGTAAGAAAAACATATCTCACACCGCTTCCCGATTCTTTTGGGGGGAATCGTTATTTCTTGTTTTTATGTTTTAATCCAAATTCAAAACCGGCATCAACCGCTTTTTTATTCATATCGATTAATTTTTTACGTTTGATCGCTGTCTTCAATGTTTCGTAAAGGGTTTCCTTTGTAAACAATCCGGTATAAGCGACATAAGCTGCCATGGTAATCATGTTGGCCATACGCGTATTTCCCAGTTCGTCAGCCATCTGAGTCACAGGAATGGGCATTACTTCCACATCTTTGCGTTTCACATCGATATCGATAAGCGAGCTGTCATAAATGATCAGTCCGCCTGCAGTCACGTCCGCTTCAAACTTTTCAAGCGAAGGCCTGTTTAACGCGATAAGGACGGTTGGATTACTTACCATCGGTGAACCCACTTCAATGTCTCTTATATTTACATGACAGTTTGCTGTACCGCCGCGCATCTCCGGTCCGTATGAAGGAAGCCATGAAACATGATAATCGGCCAGCATACCCGCCTGTGCGATTGCCGCGCCCAACAGCAGTACGCCCTGACCTCCAAAACCCGCCACCTTAATCGCGGGATTCTGATATTTCACCGGAATTTCGGGTTTCCCGAAATTTTTGTCGGTGTCCGGTACAATGTCAATCAGTTTTTTAATTTCATCAGCCGATGGATTGATCTGCTCAAAATTATAGGGTTCGACTTCTTTTGTAAGATCACGGTAAACCCCTAACGGGAACTGCGGGAGCATAACATCTTTTATCCATTTCATTGAATCCACGGGATCCATTTTCCACCCGGATGGACATGGTGACAATATTTCTATCAATGAAAAACCAAGATTGTTTATCTGATTTTTAAGAGCCTTCCGCACTGCCAGTCTGGCCTGAGCCCTGTGTTTATTATCAAAGAGAGCCACACGTTCCACATAAACCGGAGCCTGAAGCTGACTGATTAATTCCGCTACCTTTATGGGATAACCTTCGTTATGAGGATTACGGCCGCGGGGCGTTGTAGTCGTACGCTGGTCTACCAGAGTTGTCGGAGCCATCTGTCCGCCGGTCATACCGTAAATAGCGTTATTGACAAAGAAGACAGTGATGTTTTCACCACGGTTTGCCGCATGAAGGATTTCAGCTGTTCCGATAGCGGCAAGGTCGCCGTCTCCCTGATAACTGATAACAACACTCTCAGGATGAGCGCGTTTTATACCGGTGGCTACTGCGGGCGCGCGACCGTGCGCAGCCTGAATATTACCGGTATTAAAATAATAGTAGGCGAACACACTGCATCCTACAGGACTGATCAGGATTGTCTTGTCCGCCACTTCGAAATCATCCAGAGCCTCAGCAATAAATTTGTGAACATTACCATGACCGCATCCCGGACAGTAATGAGGCATTTTTTTGTCCGAACTTGGATTTCTATCATATTGTTCATAAAAACTTGTCGGTTTTTGCAATACTTTCGATGCCATATTTATCTACCTCTTATATTTTCATTACTTCAGGAGTAATTTGGTACGTTCCAGCAATTCTTCAGTTGAAGGGACAACTCCGCCCATCCTGTTATAAAACTCGACCGGACAGTTTCCGCTCACCGCTAACCGGACATCATCCACCATCTGACCGTTACTTAATTCCACAACAAGAAATTTCTTGACCTTGCGGGACAGTTCGTTTATTCGTTCTGATGGGTAAGGGAATAATGTGATCGGCCGCAGAAGACCAATTTTCACGCCATCTTTCCGAAGCTTCTCGACAACAGTTTTGAGAATTCTGGAAATAATTCCATAACCCATAACCACATATTCGGCATCTTCAAGCATGAATTCTTCTTTCCTAAGTTCATTTTCCTCAACCTTGCGATATTTATCCTGTAAACGCCTGTTATGTTCTTCCAGTTCTTCCGGATCAAGATATATACTCGAAATAAGATTTTTCTTACTTTCTTTATCGGCATAAAGCGCCCATTCATGACGGGGCAATTTTGTGACCGGTTCACCAAATTCAACCGGCTCCATCATTTGCCCGGTATAACCATCCGCAAGCACATACACAGGAGTACGATATTTTTCAGCCAGTTCAAATGCCAGCTGAGTCAGATCAGACATCTCCTGTGCGCTGTTTGGCGCCAGAACCGGACATTTATAATTTCCATGCCCCCCGCCTTTAACCACCTGATTGTAATCTGACTGTTCAGGAGCAATATTTCCAAGACCCGGGCCGCCACGCATTACGTCGACAATGACACAGGGTAATTCAGCCCCGGCGGCGTAAGAGACGCCTTCCTGCTTCAGACTGATTCCCGGACTTGAAGAGGCAGTCATCGATCGCACACCGCCGCTGGCTGCGCCGTAAACCATGTTTATCGCAGCTACTTCACTCTCAGCCTGTAAAAATGTACCTCCAACGGCCGGCATATATTTCGCCGCTGTTTCCGCTATTTCGCTTGCGGGTGTAATCGGATAGCCGAAATATACCCGGCATCCGGCGAGTATGGCTCCCCGAACAACAGCGTCATTCCCTTTCAGCAATATCTTCGACATCAGGCCACCTCCTCAGCAAGCATTTCATATCCCTTTTTATACACAATTATCGCTTCAGGCTCAGGGCAGGCATAAAAACAGACCCCGCATCCGGTGCAGTTCTCACCCAAATAATAGGCAAAATGATACCCTTTGCTATTAAATTTGGAATTAAACTCCAAAACATCAGGCGGACAGGCGTCTATACAGAGACCACAACCCTTACATAGCTCAGGTTCAACTTTAACAAATGGTTTGTCCAAGATTTTCCTTTCCATAACCATCCCTTCTTTATCTGATGTATAAATATAAATTTTTTCTAAATCACAAAACTACTCTGGCAATAATAAAGTTCAATTATCATGCCATTTTATTAATCATAAAACATAACAACTGGCACAAGCTAATCAAATTATAAACAATGCTTTAGCTTAAACCGGATTTTTTTCGGCAATAACGACTTTTCTAAAATCTGAAAACCAGCCGATCATTTTTATCATTTGTGGGAAGCAGCAAAACTATCAACTAAAATTACAAGGTATTATATATCTGAAATATTGAATTTTAATTAATTTCTGTTTCCTTCCCATTTCACATCGTCAGTACCATGGTGCTTGTTTTCAAATCTTGCGATTATGAACAACAGATCACTCAGCCGGTTCAGATAGATCAGCATTTGTTTCCGCAAATCCGCTTCGTTTCTCAGTTTTACAAAAATACGTTCCGCTCTTCTGCATACGGTCCGGGCCAGATGCGCGATCGCCGCTGCTTCGCTTCCTCCCGGGAGTATAAAATTTTTCAGCGGTTCAAGATCAGCTTCATAAAAATCGATTGCATCTTCCAGCGCGTTTACATGTTCCTGAGCAATTTGTCTGCTGAATTTTTTTCGCGCCTTTTCATCCGGTGTCGCAATCTCTGCCGAAAAAACAAACAATTCATACTGGATTCGAAATAAAAGCTCATCAATCCCTGAATGGCTGTTCTTTGATCTCAGCAAGCCAATGATGCTGTTTAATTCATCCAGCGTACCGTAAAGCTCCACACGCGGATGATCTTTTTGCACCACATCCCCGCCGAATAAAGCGGTATTTCCCTCATCCCCGTATCCCGTATATATTTTCATCGCTTTCCTGCCGGCTCTCTTTTTTTAATCAGTTATTAATATAATAAAATAATTACATTTATGATACGATTTACGCTTCTTTTTTCACTGCTAATCAATACGGCCCGGAAATTATCAGGAATTATTTATCGGAATAGATGATACCGTATTTATTTATTAACCTGTGCATGGTCCGCCGGTCTATTCCGCAAGCGTCCGCGGCCCGTGTTATATTTCCATTATATTTTTTTAAATAATTTGTGATATATTTTTGTTCAAATGTTTCAAGAACCTGCTCTTTTGCTTCCCGGTACGGCATATGTAAAATCTTGTCCAAAATCGCTTCAGCATTTTTATAGAGAACGGGCGGGAGATCTTCCAATCGAATATCATTTCCCTGGCAAAGATAAAATGCCCTGGTCACGATATTCTGCAGTTCACGGACGTTCCCCGGCCAGTGATAATTTGTCAATGACTCCATGGCATCTTCAGCGATTTTATAGATCGTTTTATCCTCTTTTCTTCTCAACTCATCAAGAAAATATTCCGCGAGACACTGGATATCTTCCGGCCGCTCTCTCAGCGGGGGCACTTCAATGTTAATGGTGTTCAACCGGTATAGTAGATCTTTTCGAAGCCCTTTCTCACTAACTATGACTTCCAGATTTTTATTTGTCGCGCTGATCACTCTCACATCAACCGCTATTTCTTCCTTGCCGCCAACACGGCGGATTTTTCGCTCTTCGAGCATTCTGAGCAATTTCACCTGAAGATTAAGCCCTAAATCTCCTATTTCATCAAGAAAAAATGATCCTTTATCAGAAAACTCCACAAGTCCCGGCTTTGTCCTGTTGGCGCCGGTAAAAGCCCCTTTTTCATATCCAAAAAGTTCGCTTTCAAATAAATTTTCCGGCAGCGCTGCGCAATTCACAGGAATAAACGGAAATTCAGAACGCTTACTCATGCGGTGGATACTTCTGGCAATCAGTTCTTTTCCCGTTCCGCTCTCACCGGTTATCAAAACATTCGCCTTCCCCAATGCCACTTTTCTGACCATCACAAGGATGTCTTTCATTTTTTCACTAATAAAAATGATATCCGGAAATTCTTTTTGGAGCTGGTCGATTTCCAAAGAATCGGAATTTGATCCGATTCTACCGTTTAACGCCCTGGAAAGTGAATCCATCAATTTCTTTGATGGAAAAGGTTTCTCGATAAAATCGAATGCGCCCAGACGCATCGCTTCCACACTCGATTCTATGGTACCATATCCGGATATGACAATCACAAAGATATCAGGGTAATCTGACTTAACCTTTTTTAGAATGTCCAGGCCCGAAATGGAAGGCATCTTCAGATCGCAAATCACACCGTCATACTTTTCGGTGAGTAGGGCATCCAGGGCTTTTCTGCCATCCTGAAAAAGTTCAATTTCATACTGATTGTTCCTGGAAAGCACTTTCTTCAGGCTGATCAGCATCTCTTTTTCATCGTCAATGATCATTAAACGAATCATTTTAATCCGCCGGAAATGTTATTTTAAATGAAGTCCCTTTATCTAGTTCACTGGAAACTTCTATTTTGCCATTATGATTTTTTATGATATTATTTACAATATATAATCCAAGCCCCGTGCCTTTGCCGGGCGGTTTGGATGAATAAAACGGTTCAAATATCTGATATATATTTTTGGGCCCGATTCCGCTGCCATTATCGTTGATTTCTATCTCAATTATTTTTCCGTTTTCATGCTCCTTATGTTTAAAAATCACATCAATAGAAGACCCCTTTCCAGAAGCGTCAACGGCATTGTTAATAAGATTGGTGAATGCCTGCTCCATCTGCATGGCCTCGCCCCATCTGATCCAGTCTCCGCCGTCATCAATAATGTTTACTTTAATATCATATTTATCAAGACGCGGCTGTAATACTTTCAAACTCTCAAGTAATGTTTCCTTAAGGTTAATCGACTGAAAATTCTTGGGTAATTTTCTACTGTATTTTAATATGCTGGAGGTTATTTTTGAAACTTTTTCGATCTGATTAACAATGGCGTCCAGATCCTCTTCATATTCCTTGTAATTATCCAGATCATGAAATACACTTCTTAGATAATCAGCCCTTGTAAGTATTATCCCTGATGGATTATTGATTTCATGAGCAAGTTCTGCCGTCAATTCACCCAGTGTTACAAGACGATCAGCCCTTTGTAACTGCTCCAGATGGTAATCATCTATCTTCTTCCGGGATTCGTCAAGTTTTTTAACCATATGATTGAACTGGTTTTGAAGTGTTTTGATCTCTGCGGATCTGCTTACATATAACCGGACCGTAAAATTTCCTTTTTCAACCTCGTCCATGGCTCCTGCAAGGTCCTTAATGGGTCGGTTGATATAGCGGTTGAACATGATATACAAAACACTACCAAGGATCAGAATCAATAAAACGCCGCTGACCAGAGTCATTCTCACTGTATCCCTGAATCTGTATTCCGCCTTAGTCAGATTGAGATCAACATCAACAAAACCGATAATCTTTTTGCCGGCATCATGACAGGTATGGCATTCTTTTTTATTAATGATCGGAAACATGGCGGAATAGACCGACCCGTTATGATAAAATTGGGTGAGTGATGTGTCCGGTTCTATTGTAAGATTTTCGTGGTCTTGTACATCGTTGATATTTTTGCTTATCACTGAAGTATGATTTGAGTGAGTCACAACGCCCTCAGGATTAATAATACTAACCCTGTACACACTACTCAGCTGCGATATTTTGTTTACAAAAAATGATAGTTTTTCAGGTTTGCCGTCCATCATGGCATGTGAAATATCACAGCGAATCATATCAACGGTCAACTTTACCATATAATTATATGTTTCCTGAAAATTATCTCTCAATTTTGAAATCAACACATAGGTTGGAATGCCGACAGTCACAAGGATTAAAACCGTAGTAAAAGAAATAAACAATGTTTTCAGGGATTTGAACATAAAAAATTCCTTCTTACCGATGTATAAGTTTATTAAAAAATAGGAATCATGTCAAACCGTCCGCTTTATTTCTGATATTGACAGTTCTTCCCCAAACAGAATCATTTCGGTGATAATTTAGGACTAATTACATAAAAAACATTGATTTTCAGGGACAATTTTGTCCCAATGTCGCAGGTTGGTTACGGTTTGGTATCTCATTAATAAACAATAACTTATCAATAAATAAGAAAATATTATGCGACAAAATTGTCTCGCCACAGTACTAATACACATAATCACAGGCACGGCTAACTAATTGTAAATATTGAGCTTAGTCTTTTTATGATATTTGGCACAATATATGTATAAAATATTTATACTGGTCAGAAAAAGGGATAACATGAAAAGACTCCTGGTTTTGTCCTCCGAGCACGGACTAGTTGAGGATTTTCAAAGCACTCTGGATGGCCTTTGCAAAATTGAAGTGACCTGTTATCAGAGCTGTTGCGAACTTATGGAGGGATTTCTGACCCTGCATACTGATATGATTATGCTGGATATCGATCTTTTAAAGGAACGGGTGACTCATCTTATTAACGTACTCAAGCTGATTAAAAATTCTATCGTAATTATTCTAATCCTGTCGGAAGAACACATCTCGATCTGTAAACAAGCATTGCCACTGGGAATCCATTCCTATCTTATAAAACCGGTCTCCGGTAAGGAATTATTCAGAATTTTGGATCCGATCTTACAACATGGAAACAGTAGGCTTGAAAAAGACATATGATGAATAGCTGCGATTACACAGCTATTAAAGATCATAGATAAGTGGTTTACCATATCAAATTACGGAGGGGTTAGTATGAACAAAAAATTACTTTTAGTTCTGGCCATGTTTCTGATCTGCGCTGCACAGGTTTTCGCGCAGACTATGAAACTGGAAACCTATGGTGTCTCGCCTCGTGATGTTGTTGCTGATACGGAAGATATATTTGACCGGGCTTTTAACGGATTGAACAATGTCGGTATTGAGACACAGATGTATTTAAAGGGAACGCTTAGCGGAGCCAGTCTGACAAATCCTGTATGGAGCGTCACCGTTAAACCTAACGGTTCAATGGCTGACTTCGGCGCGATGGCGGTAATGGATACTTCATCAGAAGTTATTGTCTTTACACCTGACATCGCCGGTACATACAAAATAACTTTCGCCGACGGAGCATTTTCAGCCGAACTGACCATCAATGCCGGCAAATATGTCGGTGTTTATGAAAATTGTACCAATTGCCATGGGCCTGATACATTTTTGGATGATGTGGTTACACCTTGGGAACAGACCGGCCACTATTGGTTATTTGAAGAAGCAATGATGGGAACCGCCAGTGATCATTATGGCCCGGATTGCGTCAGCTGCCATACAACCGGCTATGATCTAATGGCCAAAAACGACGGCTTTGATGACCGCACTCAGCTAATCGACGACATTGATTCTGTGTGGGCATTCCCTGATTCACTTGCTCCCGGAACTTGGGACGCACTCGAAGCGCTTTATCCAAATTCAATGAAACTGGCAAGAATTCAGTGTGAAAGCTGCCATGGTCCCGGTGATCGCCATAACGGCAATACCAGCGACGCCAGGATGATTGTTGATCTTAAGGCAGATAACTGCGCCTGGTGCCATGATTCAGGCACTCACCATGTCTATCCAGAGCAGTGGGATGTCTCATTGCATGGCAACGCCACCACCTATCCATCCGGTGCCAATCGTGAATCCTGCGTTCCATGCCATACAGGTATAGGATTTGTCCAAAGTTTAAAAGGTGTCACTCCCATAAACACGGATTACCTGCCTATTACCTGCGCGGCCTGTCATGATCCGCATAATGTGACAAATGAGCATCAGGTAAGAACGATTGAAGCAACTTTAACCAATGGTGAAGTTGTCACACAGGGCGGGCTTGGCAAACTTTGTATGAACTGCCATAAAAGCCGTCAGGATGCGGAGATTTATACGAACGACTATCTGGCTAATCTGAGCAGCCATTTCGGACCACATGGCAGTTTGCAGGGAGATATGCTCATTGGAACAAATACGGTGACTTTTGGTAAAGATTTACCTTCATCTCCGCATCTGGCAGCCACGGAAAACGCCTGCGTTGATTGTCATATGTATCCCGGACATGCCGATGAAAGCGGTGAAGTTATATTAAGCGGATCCCACTCATTTGCAATGAGCACACCTGATGGTGTGGACAACGTCGCCGCGTGCGCCGATTGCCATGGCAATGTGGGAACTTCATTTGATGAGAAAAAATACTACATCAACGGAAACGCTGATCATGACGGTGATGGAACAGCCGAAGGATTGCAGCAGGAAGTAGAGGGACTGCTGGAAGAACTCGCGCTTCTTCTCCCCCCAAAAGGTGAACCGACAGTCGCTATTGATGACTCATCAGTCACATTGGTAGAAGCTCAGGCCGGTTACAATTATTTCTTTGTTGAGGAAGACGGAAGTTTTGGTATCCACAATCCGGCATATACTATCGCTCTTCTAAATGAATCCATCGCTGCCTTAAATGCAACGGGAATCTCAGACGAAGTAAATATTATTCCAATGAATTATGCATTGTCACAGAACTATCCAAACCCGTTCAATCCGAAAACAAACATTCATTTCTCACTTGTGAAATCCGGTCATGTTAATCTCGTGGTTTACAACACACTTGGACAAAAAGTGGCTACTCTTATTGATGATAACATGAATGCCGGCGCGCATGACACAAAATTCATCGCGTCAAATCTTTCATCCGGTGTATATTTCTATCGACTAACAGTAACAGCTAACGATGGTAAACAATTTGAATCGATGAAGAAAATGATATTGATGAAGTAAGAAACCTCGATTCAGATTAAGCCTTTCCGCCTCCGGGCGGAAAGGCTTTTTAAAATATTTATTATTTCGAATAAATATTCAATCCACATTCTGATATTAAGCAAAAAGTATGAATACTGTATTTTCTTATCATCAGTTTAAACACTGATATAAATAAAAATATACACTTTTATCTATATTTTCAGTTGTCTAATAATTTCTTTTATTATTTCAGACCTGTACTGTGACAAATGTGTCCCACCACTTTTTTATTGTCACGAATAGCTATACCCCATAATAACAACCATTTAGAATAATTCACTTCCGTTACCGCGACAATCTTGTCTCTATCTGGAATTCAAACGCATAATTATGAATTCTCTTATCCACTTGTTTATTAACAAGATAGCCAACATTGTGATTCTTGGCACAATTTATGTAATTACATTTCTATTAAAAGTTAGGAATGAAATGAAACATGTAATTATACTTACAGCAGAAGAGACATTCAAGGGACAGCCGGATTCGGATTTTAATTTTGAGATCCAGTCTTATAGAGCCTGTTGTACATTTCTCGAAAGTTTTCTTTCAAATCATTACGAGCTGGTTATTCTCGATATCGATTTACTGGAACAACGGGTTATTCATGTTCTTAAAATTATAAAATTATTAAAAAGATCGGTGCCTGTGATCCTGGTACTCTCTGATAAACATATTACGATATGTAAAAAGGCTCTGCCAATGGGAATACTGGCTTATTTAATGAAACCTGTTGCACAGAACGAGTTTCATGAGCAGCTACAAAGGTATCTGGGCGAAAAAAAATTAAATTATTAATCAACGGGATGTTCAACACTAAACAAAAATCATTATGTCTAATTGTTCATATTATTTAGGAGGGGTTTTATGTTAAGGAGATTAATTTCTGTCGTTATGCCAATGTTATTTCTTGGTACGCTGTTCTTTGGAGGCTGTACAGACGAAACGGAAAAGATTGTAGAAGTAACTGTAAGGGATACCGTCACGGTTCATGACAGTATATTTGTGAATGTGATTCCGGTTGTCGTAAATGATATCGTTACAAATCCGGATTCCATCGCTGTCGGAGGTACAATCACACTTACCGCCGAAACTGATGTTGTATCCGAAGTAGGTGCTTTAAAATACTTCTGGGTATCAAACGATGGAAAATTTGATAAGACCGAAGGTGATACAGTCACATGGAAAGCACCGGATGATGCCGGTACTTATGTGATTTCCGTGCATATTACTGACGGCACTTATATAGGAGTTGGTTCAAGAAATATCGGTGTCGGAATGTATGCCGCCATTACAGATACATTCTATGTCGGCGGCGCCAAATGCGCCACCTGCCATAGCGGTAAGGCCGCGGAATGGCAGGAAACCGGTCATGCTCACGCCTGGGCAACACTCCAGGCCAGCGCTCATCCCGCTTCTTACTGTAATCCATGCCATACGGTTGATTTTGACCAGGTTCCGGGAAATGCGGGATATGATGACGCGCCAATCGCCATGTTTGAAAATGTACAGTGCGAAAACTGCCATGGTCCCGGTTCAAAACATCCGGACTTCACCGCTGAGGACAGAGCTATAAATGTTGATATCAGCGCGGAAAACTGCACCACATGCCATTCCGGCGAACATCATCCATTCAATTCAGACTGGGTTGATTCCAAACATAATTTCGATCCCGCGACCGCCGCGCACGGTGCGCCCGCAAACAGTTTTTGTCAGCCTTGCCATAGCGGTTCCGGATTTATAGCCGCATTCGGTGGTGGTGTTGCTCATGATCCAGCGGATCCCGGCAATGTTTCCTGCTCAACCTGTCATAATCCGCACAGTGATGAAAATGCGTTCCAGTTGCGTACACTCGCTGATGTCACTTCCGTAGAAGCCAATATGGAAACTCAGACCATCGCGATTGCCGGAAACGGCCAGCTTTGCGTACAGTGCCATCACGCGCGCCGTTCAGCCGATACTCAAATTGAGACCGGTTATGCCCATTTTGGTCCTCACGAATCACCTCAGGGTGATATGCTGGCGGGAATCAGCGCTTATGAAGGATTTGATTTTGAATTCAGCGGCAAATTTACAAACCATTATGTGATCGAAAACGGCTGTACAACCTGTCATATGAACGCCACTCCTTATCCAAACGCCAATACCGGTCATACATTTGAAGCGACTACAAGCTCCTGCGGGAAATGCCACGGAACGGTCAGTGATTTTGAGGATATTATGGCAAACAATGACTTTGATGGTGACGGCACAACCGAAGGTTTACAGCTGGAAATTGACGGTCTGATGGATAACCTAACTTCAGAATTGGTCACGGCAGGTTTGGATACGGTAGGTATGGATATTGTTACTGCTCTGTCTGAAACCATCAATGATACTACAGCCGCGGGTGAACCAACCACCCAGGCGCAGATATTGAGAACCGGAGGTTACAATCTGGCATTCGTTTTGGGTGATGGAAGCCGCGGAATTCATAATCCTGAATACGCGATTCAGATTCTGCAACAATCCATTCTTTACATGCAGTCCCAGATCCCGGAAAAGTCATCATATTCAACTTTGACTTTACTAAGTTCACGTGATAAAGCTGTAAGGAATTTTTAACCGCTTTCCAAAAGGCCGATAAAACGTAAGAAACAAAAAAACCCCGGTCATACCGGGGTTTTTTATTTGCTCTACTCTGCTATTTTTGTTCCCACTCCGTATCTGTGGGAGTATCTTTTATTTCAATATTTATATCCGCCAGACGGTCTCTGATCTCATCAGATAAGGCAAAATTCTTTTCCTTGCGAAGTTTAAGCCTGATATCAAGGATAATCTTCATTATCCCGGAAATATCACCATTTCCAGAATGCTCAGCCTGAATATCGCGGTCGGGAAGCAGACCTAATACATCGCCGGCGGTTTTATTGATAATCGTATTTAGTTTTTCAGCATCAGACCTATTCAAGGCGTCCCGTGTCTGATCGAGCCGGCTGTTTATATCTCTGAAGAAATCAAACAGAGCGGCAATCGCGCGCGGCGTATTGAAATCATCATTCATTGCTTCTTCAAATGCCTTGCGGTAAGCGTCTATGCTCTTTTGGAATTCACCGCCATCGGAATCATCTGTGGTTTTAATTTTCGATATTCTTACAAAGTTACCGTGAATTTTTTCAAGGCCTTTCTGCGCGGCGTCCAAGGCCTGAGCACTAAAATCGAGGGGCGAACGGTAATGACTTGTCAGGATAAAAAAACGAATGGCAAGTGGCGGATATTTTTTCACCGCGTCCTTGATGGTAATAAAATTCCCCAAAGATTTTCCCATTTTAACACCATCGACGGTAACCATATTGTTGTGCATCCAATAGCGCGCGAAGGACTTTCCGTTAGCAGCTTCACTTTGAGCGATTTCGCACTCATGATGCGGAAAAATATTTTCCAGACCACCGCCATGTATATCAAACGTCTCCCCTAAATATTTAGTGGACATTGATGAACATTCAAGATGCCATCCCGGATAACCTTTACCCCAGGGACTGTTCCACTGCATAATATGTCCGCTTTCCGCTTTTTTCCATAACGCGAAATCGGCGGGATGTTTTTTTTCATCATTAAGATCAATCCTGACACCGGCCATGAGCTCATCGACCTTCCTGCCGGATAATTTACCGTAATCACTGAATTTGCTCACATCGAAATAGATATTGCCACCGGATTCGTAAGCGAATCCTTTCTCCATAAGGTCATTTATCAAATCGATTTGCTCCGGAATATGACCTGTGGCCCTGGGTGATATATCCGGCCGCAGGACATTTAAAACATCCATATCTTCAAAATAACTTCGGGTATATAATTCGGCAATTTCCATCGGTTCAAGTTTCTCTAGTCTCGCCTGTTTGATAATTTTATCCTCACCTTCATCGGCGTCGCTTACCAGATGACCGACATCAGTGATATTCTGTACATAACGCACTCTGTAATCCAGATAGCGCAGATATCTCACCACAATATCAAAACTGATGTAACTTTTTGCGTGCCCCAGATGAGCATGTCCGTACACAGTCGGGCCGCAAACATAAATACCGACAAAACCCGGATGTATCGGTTTAAAAGTTTCTTTTTTTCTGCTTAATGTATTATATATTTCTAATTTACTCATTTATAACCATCTTTGAATTTTGTAAAGGCTAATTGATCAGGCGGATATTGCTTCTTCAATGATCATTTCAACCAACGAGTTAAAATTTATACCCACTGCTTTTGCCGCTTTCGGTAAAAGGCTTGTGCCGGTCATTCCCGGCAGTGTATTGACTTCAAGTATGTACGGCTCTCCATCCGGTGTGAGACGGAAATCAACTCTGGAATACCCTTTGCAACCTAAAAGGATATGAGCCTTAAAAGCAATATTTTGCAGATTTCTCGTTTGTTCATCACTTAATTCCGCCGGGACTATATATTCACTCATACCGTTTGAATACTTGCATTCATAATCATAAAGCCCGTGCTTAGGAGCTATTTCAATCACCGGCAATATTCTTGATTTAACTACACCGACAGTAATTTCCCTTCCCGGAACGTACTCTTCGATGATCACTTTTGAACTATATTTGAATGCCTCATCGATCGCATTCTCAAGTTCTTCGTAATTATTAACTATTCCCAATCCAATTGTGGAGCCCTGGTCATTCGGTTTTACGACCTGCGGGTATTCGAGTTTCTTGATTCTTTTCCTCGATGCTTCCGGACGCTCAAGGGTATGTGATCTGGGGGTAGGTAATTTTGCTGTTCTTAGAAGGGTTTTTGTGAGATCCTTATCCATGGCAATCATACTTGCGATTCGACCTGATCCCGTATATTTAATCTCAGCGGAATCCAGCATACTTTGAATGATTCCGTTTTCACCCTTGCCTCCATGAAGCGCATTGAAGACCAAATCCGGTTTAAGACGTCTGATCAGCATCATATTCCTGAACAAAAGATCACCTTTGTTTAGTGATGATGTAAAATCATCCGGATGATCAAGGGTGATAAAGTGATGATGCTCTTTGTTGAGATTTTCCTGGCTCTCTTTGTCTCCCGCGGGATCAACTTTTATGACTGTGTGGCCATTTTCGCTCAAAGCTTGTGCAATATGGTCACCGGAGACAAGAGAAACGTCGCGCTCGGTAGAATCACCGCCCATCAAAACAACAATTTTCATAACGCTTCCTAATTTTTAATCGCTTGTTGCAGTAATCGTTTAACTTTATCTATTCCAAAAACACTGATAACCGCGGGCAGCTCGGGTCCTTCAGTCAAACCTGTGATAGCCGAACGTACCGGCATCCACAAATTCTTCCCTTTTACACCCGTAGATTTTTGAACATCTTTCATGAGAACCCTGAAATTGTCCAGATTGAGCTCCTTATATGAATCCAGGAGTTTTAACATTTCAATGAATATATTCCGGCTTTCCGGCAGCATTATCCATTCTTTGGCGGAGTCTGAATATGATTCAATGCTTTCCGCAAAGAAAAGTTTAGATTTATCTTTAAGTTCAGAAAATTTATTCAGACTATCTCTTACCGCGAGCAGAATATCACGGTTCTTATCTGAATCACCCGTATCAAGGAGTTCTTTTTTTAACCATTTAAATCCCTCATCCAGATATTCATTTTCCGGGATTGAGCGTATATACATGCCGTTAAGCCAATCGAGTTTTCCCATATCAAAAACAGCGCCGGCCTTATTTACCCGATCCAGTGAAAAATGTTCAATCAATTCCTTGAGCGAAAATATTTCCTGTTCATTTCCTTCACCCTTATGCCAGCCGAGTAAAGCCACAAAATTGATCAGTGCCTGATGCAGAATGCCTTTGTCGCGATAGTCTTCAACGGCCACATCCCCCTGACGCTTGCTTAGTTTTGACCGGTCAGCATTCAGAAGAAGCGGAAGGTGCGCAAATTGAGGCGCTTCCCATCCAAAAGCCTGATAAAGAATGATATGTTTAGGCGTACTCGGAAGCCACTCTTCACCTCTGATGACATGCGTTATTTTCATCAGATGATCATCCACAACATTTGCCATGTGATACGTTGGAAATCCGTCGCTCTTGATCAGAACCTGATCATCAAGAAGATTGCTTTGAAATGTAACCTCTCCCCGGACAATATCATTTACAACCGTCTCGCCTTCTTCAGGCACTTTCAGGCGGATCACATATGGTTCAGACCGCATACGCTTTTGCGCTTCAGTTTTCTCAATACTGCGGCAGGTACCGTCGTATTTTGGAGGAAGATTTCCGGCGATCTGCTTCTCACGCATTTTTTCAAGATGTTCTGACGTGCAGAAACAAGGATACGCATGGTCTGTTTCCAATAAATTATTTACGTGTTCTTTATAAATATCCTGCCTCTGAGACTGATAATATGGCCCGTAATCTCCGCTTTTTTCCGGGCCTTCATCATATTCAAGCCCCGCCCATTTTAACGTTTCGAGCAAATTATCGACCGCTCCTTCAACATAGCGGTTTTGATCGGTATCTTCTATTCTAAGAATGAATTTGCCATTATGATTTTTTGCGAACAAATAATTATATAAAGCCGTCCGTAAACTGCCGACATGCACAAAACCGGTCGGACTCGGCGCAAACCTAACTCTTACTTCTGACATAATTTTCCCGTTTTATAGTTCGATTCAAGAGAGTTCTTTTTTCTTTTTTTTCAATTTTTTCCGATATATGATATACAAAATAATTAATACCGTCAAACCGATTACAATTTTATTATATTGGCCGAGAATTCCTGTAATCATCTGCCAGTTAATTCCCAGAAGATAACCGCCGTAAATCAGCAATCCGTTCCAAATTAATGCGCTCAATGTAGCCAGCAGAATAACAGGAATCCACTTAAGATGAAAAAATCCCGCAAACAGCGATATAACACTTCTTGTTCCGCTTAGAAACCTGTTTCCGGCGATCACCCAATAACCATAACTGCTAAACCAAACCTGAACACGTTTAACCTGATCAGGTTTGAAAGTTTTCGCCGCCAGTTTTGAATCGAGTAAAGATCTCCCGAAATTTTTGCCCAGAAGAAACATTGTAAAAAATCCAAATACACTTCCGAAAGTCGTAGAAAGATAAACACCCCAGAAATCCAGCTTTCCCGAACTGATTAAATAGGCGCCAAGGACTGTACACGTATCGCCCGGTATAGGCGGAAATGTATTTTCGATAAACGCGCTAACAAAAAGAACCGAATATGCAAGTACGGGATCTATCTGCTCGAAGAATGCCAGTAATGAATTTAACATACGCTTCTCTGATCCTACTCCCGGGACTCTAACAAGGCCGAGCAATAGCAGACCCCGTATGCCGGTTCACTTTTTTCCTGATCCACAACTTTTATACTTACCTGCTCGACATTTATGAACAGATTTTCCGCCAGATTTTGAGCAATATTCTTTTTAAGACCGATCAACCGGTCTTTTTCTATTATGATGGTAAGATCAATATTACTTATCTTCCATCCGGCATAATGGATTTTCTTCTCAACTTCTCGAAGAAGATGGAAGCTGCCCTTTTCTCTGCCTTGAATTGTGTTCAAATCGCCCAGCGCGGCTGCTCCCAAAAGTGAATCCGAAACCGCCATTGCCACGGCATCTCTCATCCAGACAACCTGAGTCGTGTCTCCGGAAATAATATCGATTCCGCCAATCACAATGTTTTGAGCGGCGTCGTATTTGATTTGAGCATACCCATTACCGATTCTCAAAGAATATCCCCGCCATTAATCAGTTTAATACAGAGCCGGTTTCTTTAATGCTTTATTCAATCTTTACAGGATTAACATCGCGTCACCGTAACTGTAAAACCGGTATTTATCTTTTACTGCCATTTCATAGGCATTCATCATAAGATCTTTACCGGCAAGGGCCGAAACAAGCATAAATAAAGTCGATCCGGAAATGTGAAAATTTGTCACAAGAGAATCAATAATTTTAAACTGATAGCCGGGATAAATAAATTTGTCTGTCCATCCGGATTCGGCTCTGACAAGTTTATCCGCGTTAGCGGCGGATTCAAGAGCCCGAACCGTTGTAGTGCCAACCGCCACAATCTTTCCACCGTTCGTTTTTACCTGATTTATCCGTTCGGCAGATTCCGCGGTAATTTCAAAGAATTCGGAATCCATCTGATGACGGGTAATATCCTCCACCTGAATCGGACGGAAAGTTCCAAGCCCCACATGCAGTACCACCGGAATAATTTTGACACCTTTTTCTTTAATTTTTCCAAGGAATTCTTCAGTGAAATGCAATCCGGCGGTCGGTGCCGCTACCGCCCCTATTTTATTGGCGTAAACGGTCTGATATTTTTCACGGTCAACTTCTTCCGCTTCCCTTTTGATATAAGGGGGCAGGGGTGATTTTCCGACTTCGGTGATCAGATCAAAAAAATCCTGACCGTTATAATCAAACCGGACAACCCTCCCACCGGAAGTTGTGTTATCAATAACATCACACCCGAAATTATCTGTGATCTGGATGCGATTCCCCACTCTTACCTTTCTGGCCGGTTTAACCAGCACTTCCCACATGCTCTTTTCGAGCTGTCTTAACAATAACAATTCAACCTGAGCATCTGTTTTTTCCTTAGTACCGAACAATCTTGCCGGAAATACTTTGGTCTCGTTTACAACGAGAGCATCACCTTCGTTGAGATATTCGAGCAGATCTTTGAATCCTTTGCTGACCGAAGTTCCTTCTTTTCTGTCAACTACCATTAATCGTGACCCATCGCGATTTTCTAAAGGGTATTGGGCGATAAGTTCCTCAGGAATGTCAAATTTAAACTCCGATAATTTCATCTATTACTCCTCTTAATCATATTCGCTCTAAAAAAGTGAAGCCTGGTTTAATGAATCCTTATCATCCGGCTTTTTGCCGAAATGCTCGTAGGCAAGGGCCGTCACGACACGCCCTCTAGGCGTCCGTTTGATGTAACCCTGCTGAATCAAAAAAGGTTCACATACTTCTTCTATGGTATCGCTTTCTTCTCCTACAGCGACCGCGATTGTGTTCAAACCCACCGGTCCACCCTGATATTTTTCAATAATCGTGAGCAGGATCCGTTTATCCATATCATCCAGACCATTCTCATCGACATCGAGTCGTGCCAGAGCATGATTCGCCACATCTTTTGTTATCTTATTATCAGCAATGATTTGGGCAAAATCCCGGGTTCTTCTCAAAAGACGATTTGCAATTCTGGGTGTTCCGCGCGACCGCCTGGCGATTTCCATAGCCCCTTCATCTTCGATTTCCACATTCAGTATTTTTGCCGAACGCTTTATAATTTTGAACAAATCCTCCGGAAGATAATAGTCCAGCCTCAACACGACGCCGAAACGGGCTCTCATGGGCGATGTTAATAATCCCGCTCTGGTAGTAGCACCAACCAGGGTAAAGGGCGCTAAATTCAGCTGAACGGATCGCGCACTCGGCCCCTTATCGATGATAATCGATATATAATAATCTTCCATGGCGGAATAAAGATATTCTTCCACCACGCTATTAACGCGATGAATTTCATCGATAAACAGGACATCAAGTTCATTCAAATTTGTAAGCAAGCCCGCGAGATCGCCGGCGCGTTCAAGAACAGGCCCCGATGTGGTTTTTATATCAACATTCAGCTCTTTGCTGAGAATAATCGCCAGGGTAGTTTTTCCTAATCCCGGAGGCCCGTATAACAAGACATGATCAAGCGCTTCCCCCCTCTGTTTCGCGGCTTCGATAAATACCGCAAGGTTATCTTTCACCTTTTGCTGACCCACAAAATCAGCCAATTTCTGCGGACGGAGACTGATGTCTATATCATCATCTTCATCGATTCGATCGGGTCTTATTAACTCATTCATAATTTATATTTTCAAATTGTCTGGAGTGCTTTTTTAATCATTTCCTCAACGGTCAGAATTTTTCCTGCTTTCTGAGCGCGTCCGATTGCTTTTTCTGCGGAAGGTTTCGGATATCCCAGCGAAACCAGAGCCAGAACCGCTTCCCGTTCTACATCATTCAGCGATGCAGCTTCAGCTTTTTCGGTTCCGGAGTCTTCGTTAAGAATCATTTTGCCAAATTTATCTTTCAACTCCACGATAAGGCGCTGTGCGGTTTTTTTGCCAATACCCGAGATCGAGCTAAGCGATTTCTCGTCACCCTGACGTATGGAAAACACGAGTTTTTCCGGTGAAAAACCGGAGAGAATAGTCTGCGCCAGTTTTGGCCCCACTCCTGAGATGGAAAGGAGTCCAAGAAATATCTCCCGCTCATTGTCATCCGCGAATCCGTACAGCTGCATCACATCTTCGCGAACATGCAAATAGGACTTAAGCACAACCATTTCACCTTCACCGGGCAGTCGCTGAGATGTGGATAAACTAATTTTCAGGTGATATCCTAATCCCCCCACATCGACAACCGCGTCGGTGGCCCGCTTTACCACGAGTTTTCCTGAAATATACTCAAACATATCGGACTACCTACCCAACTTTTTTTCTTTTCCGAGTCTGTGCCATTTGCATAACGCGACAGCCAGGGCATCGGAAGCATCGTCCGGTTCAATTTTTTCTTTCACGCCAAGAATATTCCGCACCATAAACTGCACCTGAGACTTAGCGGCGGCGCCATTCCCCACAACCGACATTTTTACTTCACGCGCCGTGTATTCCGTAACATCAACTCCGTTATTCATACCGGCAACAATCGCCGCGCCGCGCGCGTGGCCCATAATGATGGCGGTTTTGACATTCTCAGCATAGAAAAGATCTTCAATCGCCATAAAATCCGGCTGATGCTCAATAATCACTTCATTTAATCCGCTGTATATCTGATGCAGCCTTTCTGACAAACTTTTCCGGGCATTTGTTCGAATATGCCCATACGTAAATAGCTGAGGATTTTCATTCTCAGCTATTTCTATCATTCCATATCCGGTGACGTTCAATCCGGGATCAATACCCAGAATTTTTATTCTTGACATTTATTCATCCAGAATCCGTTCCAGTTCGGAATCTTCAATATCAAAATTAGCAAACACATTTTGTACGTCATCGTGTTCGTCCAAAATATCCATTAATTTCATCATCTGCTCGGCAGACTTTCCTTCCAGATTGACCGTGGTCTGCGGAATCATGCTAATCTGCGCCTCTTCGATGATGATACTCTTTTCCTCAAGATGGGACCGAATCTGATTGAAATCTTCATAAGATGTGTAAATGATATAATATTCTTCCTCGGTGATCATATCTTCGCCACCGCATTCCAGCACCATCTCCATGAGATCTTCTTCCGTATAGTTTTCTCTGGGGACGGTAATCATACCTTTCCTGTCAAACATCCAGGCCACACTTCCGGATTCACCCAGGTTGCCGCCATATTTGCTTAAAAGATGACGGACTTCAGCTACGGTGCGGTTTTTGTTGTCGGTTACCGCGGAAATATAAAGCGCCACGCCTCCGGGTCCATACCCCTCATACACCATATCTTCATAGACAACACCGGGCATTTCACCCGTTCCTTTTTTTATCGCATTGTCAATGTTTTTAGCCGGCATATTTGCCGCTTTTGCGGCGGCCAGCGCTGAGCGTAACCGCGGATTAGCTTCGGGATCCCCTCCACCCATTCTTGCGGATACAGTCAATTCTTTAATAATTTTTGTAAAAACCCTGCCCCTTGCAGCATCAATTTTTGCTTTTTTATGTTTAATTGAATGCCATTTGGAGTGACCTGACATATATTTCCTCCTAAATATTACAGAATATGAATTTAATAAAATTCCTGCGGGTTTTCAAAAATATTTAGACGGGTATCAGACAGGAAGAAAAGAGCATCTCTGAATTGAATTATTTGACGAAATAATACTCTGACCGGAGTCGTCCGCGCCGGCCTGAAATGAAGGCGGTGTTTCGAAAGATTTTTTATGATGTACGAGTTTAAGCAGTCCGAATATAATTCATCAGATTGCTAAAAATGATTATTGACAAGCGACCGTGTGACACATAAATCATAATTCACACGGCTGTTAATCAGCATTTAAAAATTTTTAAAAAAATATCCTGACTTTAATCAAAACTTCGTTTCCATTAGCAGCGGCTTATATTCAGTTCTGCTTCAACATGCCCTGAAAATATTCAATGGTTTTAACCAGACCATCAGACAGATTTATCTTAGGTTCCCAGCCGAGTTTTTCTCTTGCCAGACTGATATCGGGCTGCCGCTGCGATGGATCATCCGCCGGTAGAGGCATCTTGATAATTTTAGAACCGGAACCGGTCATTTGAATCACTTTTTCCGCCAGGGAGAAGATCGTAAATTCATCCGGGTTGCCAATATTCACCGGTCCGATAAAATTCTCTTTGTCCATCATTCGTCGCACACCTTCAACCAGATCATCAATGTACTGAAAGGAGCGTGTCTGGCTCCCGTCACCATATACAGTAATATTTTCATTTTTCAAAGCCTGAATGATAAAATTACTGACCACCCGTCCGTCGTTCGGAGCCATACGCGGACCGTATGTATTGAATATACGTATGATTTTGATATCCACTTTATTTTGCCGGTAATAATCCATCATCAGAGTTTCCGCCACACGCTTACCTTCGTCATAGCAGCTTCGGATGCCGATCGGATTCACATTTCCCCAGTAATCTTCCTTTTGCGGGTGGACTACCGGATCACCGTACACTTCGGATGTGCTCGCCAGAAGGATTCGGGCATGTACCCTTTTTGCAAGCCCAAGCATATTAATTGTCCCCATGACGCTTGTTTTTGTAGTTTTAACCGGATTATACTGGTAATGAACAGGAGAAGCCGGACAGGCAAAATGATAAATCTGATCTACTTCAAGAAGGATTGGCTCGATGATATCATGTCTTACCAACTCAAAATTCGCATAATCCCTGAGATGCTCTATGTTTTTTTTGCTGCCTGTGAAAAAATTGTCCAGACATATGACATCATGTCCTTCCCGCACTAACCGGTCGCAAAGATATGAACCTATAAATCCCGCGCCGCCCGTAACTAAACTCCGCACACTGCCTCCAAGTTGTTTTTGACTATATCCATTTCAAATTTCAGGATTAACACCATTCTAATTATCGTAATCCGGAATATATCCATTAATAATAATCAGCAAACTTTTATTTTTCTAAGAGCCTGTGACAAATCATCTATAAGATCATTCGGATCTTCAATACCCACGGAAAGCCTGACAAGACTCTCGGAAATACCGACATCTTTCAATTCATCAGCGGAATAAGTCGAATGCGTCATGGACGCCGGATGTTCGATTAGTGAATCCACATCACCGAGACTAACCGCGAGCGTAAAGAGTTCAACGGAATTCATAAGCTGTTCGCCTGCTTTTCTGCCGCCTTTTAGCTCAAAACTTACCATACCGCCAAATCCGCTCATCTGTTTTTTTGCGATTTCATACTGCGGATGCGTCTTTAATCCCGGGAACCAGACATGCTCTACCTTTGGATGAAATTGTAAAAATTTAGCCACCAGAAAGGCATTATCCTGATGCCTTTCCATACGGATCGCCAGTGTTTTTAATCCGCGCACAAGCAGCCAGGCATTAAGCGGACTAATAATACCGCCAAAATCCCTGAGATATTTTGCCCTTAACTCGTCAATGTATTCTTTTTTCCCGACAACCACACCCGCCACGGTATCGCCATGACCGCCGATGTATTTTGTCGCTGAATGAACAGCAATGTCTGCACCCAATTCAAGCGGCCTTTGAAAATACGGGGTTGAAAAGGTATTATCCACCACAACCGGAATATGATGTTTCTTTGCAATTTTCACAACTTCCGCGATATCTATAATCGTCAGGGTCGGATTTGCAGGGGTTTCGATATAGATTAGTCTTGTTTTTTCATCAATCGCATCAACGATAGTTTCCAACTTTAACGCGTTCACTTCCCTGGCATCGATCGCGTAGCGGGGAAGTGTTTCCTTGAATAAATTATGCGTACCGCCGTATAAAGTATCAGATGACACAAAATTGTCGCCCGCCTCACATAGAGACAAGATGATACCACTTATAGCCGCCATACCCGACCCGAAAGCAAGCGCCGCTTCACCGCCTTCCAAAAAGGCCATTTCCTTTTCGAACGCGCCCTGGGTAGGATTCGCGATACGGGTATATACATATCCTTCTTTTTCTCCGGAAAATATTTCCGCGCCGGCCTTCGCGCTTTCAAAAGCGAATGTCGATGTCTGATAAATAGGAATTCCCACCGCTCCGGTTAACGGATCAATCCCACCGGAACCGTGAACACATAAGGTTGCAAAATGTGCCTTTTTCATATTGGCTTTACTCATTCTCTCTCCCCATCAGATATTTTAATAAGTACTTTCCAAGCGAATATTTATCTACTTATATATAGAACAAACTCCAAATCCCAAAAAGACAGTTTCGATGAGATAACAAATAAAACAATATAATTTTGTTATTGAAAAGTCATAAAACATCAAATTAAATTTAGAACTTGCGTCATTTAAAATCAAGGCTAAAAGAAGTATTTTGGATATTCAAAAAGCTGTCTGTCCTCATTTTCGGCTTCAAAAAGATTAAGGATTTTTTATGGCACAAGGTACAGATCATATATGACCGGTGATCGATTTTGTGAAGCGGTGGATAACTTCAGCTTGATCCGGAAATCAGTATCTTCCGGAATATTTAGGGGTATCATACTTTTGCCGGCGCCATTTCGTAAAACTTCGACATTGGCAAAGGGACTCGTGAGACGTGTGATCAGTTTTTCATTTTCACCAACGATCTCTATAGAGACAGAAGTTTCAGGCGGGGTTTCGAATTGCAGCACTAAATTTTTATAATCCCCCCTGATCAGAGGCGAAATCCACTCACCTTCTTTTTCAAAAATCGCTTCAGCTACAGCCTCGCCGATTCTCCATGTTGATCCGTTCTGACCGCAATAGAAAAGATGCAGTTTCCCGTCATAAAAAGAAATATTCGGCTTCATCAACCGCCGCCCTTCCCAGCGTTCAGAAGGGATAAGCACATCCTGTACATTTTTCCAATCGGTTCCGTCAACCGATTCAGCCATACATATTTTGGTTTTCAGTCCGTTTTCTATATACAACCTGGTAAAAAACATCCGGTAACTTTCTCCGTCAAAGACAACATCCGGAGCAATGACACCGGGCGCGATTTCAAACACGTTTTTTTCGTTTTCTTTCTTCCAATGGATTCCGTCGTTCGATACAGCCTGCCCGATTCCTGTAAACAGATTGCCGAATCCTGTGTACCACATCCTGAATGTTTTTTGATCCGGCATATACACGACATCCGCGTAGGCATTTCCGGCAAAATCCCAGAAATCATCCTTCAATTCCAAAACCGGATCTCCACCCTGATGAATCCATTTGCCTAATCGTGATTTTTCTGCCGCGCCGATCTGGTAACCCAGTTCAGAATCTTTGCTGTTTCCGCTGTAGAACATGAGAAGGCGACTGCCATCATTAACAATCGACGGGCCGACCGAATGATAAGCATCCCAATCATTACCGCTTGTGATGTCCAGGTTGTTTCTCTTTTGCCAAAACCAGCCCGACGAATCCAAAACCGCGTATCCGATTCCATACCCCGAATGATTGTCACCGTCATAATACATCGTCACCGAATCCGCGGTAACAAGCACAAATGGATCGGCCGCATCCTGTCCGTCCCAGTTCCGCGGTGAAATATCGAGAACAGGGTTTTTGTAAACTTTATAAAATGGACTGTACTCAAATTTTAACAACATCAGAGGATAGAAAGAAGAGTAATCAACAAGCGATGAAGAATCGTATTCATCAAAATTTAAGCGGGTCTGAGCATTTAACTGTTTGATGGCCGGGTTGACAAGAACAATCAAGAGCCATAGCAGAAAATGATTCTTTTTTGCCAAAATCTATTCAAGTCCTCTTTTGACAAAACTATCGCCTTTTGCGAATCAGCTTTGCCTGTAAAACTTTCTTAGGATTCGCCTTTGTTATTTCGATACGGTACTTCTTGAAATCCGCTTTTTCATTAATTTCAGGAATATGTCCCATTTTTTCCAGAATAAATCCGGCGAATGTTTCATATTCACCATCGGGAAACTTAATTTTTACAATTTCGCTTAGTTCTTCGATATCGATTCGTGTGTCAACGATCCAGGAGTGATCATTTAACGCCTTGATTTTCGGCTGTCTTTCAAATAGTTCTTCAAACTCTCCAAACACAACTTCTATCAGGTCATCCATCGTTACCAGGCCTTCGGTTCCGCCATATTCATCAATAACAACGGCGATTGAAATATTCTGCTCCTGAAATTCGCGAAGGAGCTCAGCGCATGATTTTGTTTCAGGTACATAGTGAATGGGGCGAATTATTTCTTCTATATTTTCACGGTCATCCAGCATATCAAATATAAAAATCACACCTGTAATATCATCCAGCATTTTGCGATACACCGGTATTTTGTTTTTTCCGCTTTTAATCATTAAACCCTGAAAACTATCCCATGAAATATTATCCGGCGCAGCTATAATTTCAGTTCTGGGGGTCATTGCCTCCCGCACCCGCGCGCTTGAAAAATCCAGTATATTAGATAATAGTTTTTGATCAACCTGCTGGACAAAGGCCGCCTTATGACCTTCGAGAAGCAGCATTTCCAACTCCTCTCTGGAAAAAAAACTGGCAACATTTTCATGATTGATTTTTAATAACCTGAGGATCCATTCAATTAAGCTGTTGACAATTTTTACGAGGGGATGAAAAAGTATATAAAAAATATGTACCATGAACATAACGCGCAGTACAATAAGATCCGCGATAGATCGAAAATAATTTTTTGGAAATATTTCGCCAAAAAACAGTACAACCACTGTTATAATTAACCAGGCTAAGGTTTCATCAAGATATGCCAGCAAAAATACTGTCGCAAATGTGGAATAAAGGATATTGGCTACATTATTACCGATTAATATGGTGGCAAAAAAGTGCTCGGGATGTTTCACATATCTTACAGTATAATCAACAAATTTCAGCTTTTGCCTTTTCCAGACTTCAAGCCGCATTTTATCGAAACCGGTATAGGTTGCTTCAGCCCCTGCAAAAAAAAATGACAGCAAGAGGCCTATGACTGTTAAATAAAGTTCCACGGAGGTTTCCGTTCATTCTCGTATGAGGACACAGTAAATAAATTATGATATTTCAATTTAATCATCGAAAAGGTATTTGCAAATATAATCGGCAGCGACATTTTATTTATCATTAATTCATTTTTTTTGAAAGCTTTTTGTAATTTTACCAATTAACCGATATAGCTAATATCTCTTAAAGTTCCGGATGAGCATCATTTGCGTTTAGTTTTTGTTTTTCGTGAATGAGACTTCAAAACCAATTCGCGCGTTCTCTCGAGATGCTCCTTAAGTGTACGCCGGATTGCATCGATAAGACAGCTGCTGTCAAAAGGCTTCTGTAAGACTTCATAGGCACCAAGTTCCATCGCCTCCATCGCCATGTTTTCCAGCCCAAATCCGGAAAGCACAACTACCGGAATATTGAACTTCCGGGTTTTGATTTCTTTCATGAGCGTAATACCATCCATCTGCGGCATTTGAATATCTGATAATATTATATCGAAGGATTCAGTAGTCAGTTTGTGAAGCGCGATTCGTCCGTTGCCGACGCATTCAACATCCATCTTTTCTCTATTGAGAAACAGCCCGACCATTCTTTGTACATTGGGATCATCATCCACAAGCAGAATTCGTGTATGCTTTTCTACAGTTTTTTTCACTCATCTCCCCAGGTCACTATCAAAGTACCAGGCCGGCAAGAAATTTATCAAGATCCGTAAAAAATTTGGAGAGCGGGAAGCCAACTACATTAAAAAAACATCCGTTGATTTTTTCGACGAGAATGGAGCCCTGCCCCTGAATGGCATAAGCGCCTGCCTTATCAAAAGGCTCCCCGGTATTGATATATTCCCAGATTTCCTCTTCTGTGAGCTGTCGAAAAGTGACTTCGGTTTCGACAGTGTCAAAAAATGATTTATCGTACCGTTTAAATGTCAGTCCGAACGCAGTACAAACTTTATGTGTCTGGCCGCTCAAGGCGGAGATCATTTTGTATGCGTCTTCTTCATCAACAGGTTTGCCCATCATAATCCCATTAAGAACAACAATGGTATCCGCTGATATGACTAAGGAATTCGGATGTTTCTCTGCCACCGCGCAAGCCTTTTTTCTGGCATTCTCAAGCGCGAAACTCACCGGATCCAGGTTATCATCGTTTGATTCATTTGCCCCGCTGACTACAACTTTAAATTCCAGACCGATCGTTTTTAGAAGTTCATATCTCCTGGGAGATGTCGATGCCAAAACAACATCGACTTTGTCAAGGTTCTCGATTAATGAAAATATCATTTTACGATCCCAGATATATTGCGATTAAACCGACTACCATATCTAATTTTAACAGATGACTAAATTTCCCCAGCGCCGAAGGATCATTCCATTTCCAGATTGAAATGGAGACCATCAGCAGTATCAGATCCACGCCAATTAATACAACAAACAGATAGGTCAGATTGTATATATTTAAAATATAAGGAACTATGGTAAGTATTATCAATAAAATAAAAATTAGGTTAACCAGGGCGATTGAGCTCTTCATCCCTTTTTGTCCTGGAAATGTCACCGCGTTTTCGGAAAGATCCCCTTTTATATCCTGCATATCTTTGATGATTTCCCGGCCAAAATGAAAGAAAAACGCAAATATTCCCGGAATAACCCCCGCCGGCCAGTCATTAACCGCCATAGCTCCATAAATGAAAGCAACTCCCGTCGAGAAACTCACCAGAATATTTCCCCACAGAATTGTTCTCTTTAATACCACGCTGTACCAGTAAAGACTAATAGCGACCACAGATGCGACAAAAAACATATCCCAGCCGCAAAAAACAGACACTATGATAGCCAGTCCGTAGGAGAAGTAGAAATATTTCCAGGCCGTCTCTACTGTAATAACTCCTGATGGAAGCATCCTGCCCGGTTTGTTGATCCGGTCAATTTTAATATCATAAATATCGTTTATGATATTCGCTCCGCCCGTAATTAATGCCGCGACCAATCCTCCAAGAACTAACCTCATGTTGACATGAAACTGGCTGGATATAAGGGCAGCCACCCAAATACTTATGATTGAGATCAGCACATTCAGCGGACGAATAATTCTGAAGTAATTTCTGAGGTAGGTGATACCGCTTTTCACGCTATTTTCCTGATACTATGTAAGATGGTTCTTTTTCATTCGAAGGCCGGCTGCCCATGGATACAAAAAGTAGTTTTTCAATGGTGGCGACTCCCACGGCCATGAATGGCGTATTATGAGCGAAGGCCCAGTTGCCATTTTTATCAAGAAGAATGATGCCACCGTTTCCTGAAACACGGGTTTCCAGATCCTTAATCGCCGATTCCGCGGCAATGGCCGCATCATTTCCGGCCTTTAGATAGTCAAGCGCGGTTTTCGCGAGCATTATTCGCATAATACTTTCTCCCCACCCGGTGGTGGATGCCGCGCCTATGGTATTATCAGCATAGTATCCGGCGCCGGCGATCGGACTATCACCGATACGCCCCTGCATTTTGTAAGGTGTTCCGCCTGTGGATGTTCCGGCAGCCATCTCGCCCCTGCTATTGATGACAACGGCTCCCACCGTATCAGGTGGAGTCGATTTGTTTTCAAAAAATGATTGTATCCTGACTTTTCCCTGTGATTTTAATTCCAGGTAACGTTCTTTCTCACGACCGGTTAAGAGGGATTCGGTCCTCACCGGCTCGATGCCATTCTTCACGGCAAAGTTTGTCGCCCCCTCTCCGGCAAGCATCACGTGCTGCGTTTTTACACGAACCAGTTCCGCTACTTCAATGGGGTGCTTCACATGCTGAATTGCGGCGACCGCTCCAATGGACAGGTCTGTTCCGTTCATGATTCCCGCGTCCATTTCCACCTCACCCATATCATTCAAAAATGAACCGGTGCCGGCGTCAAACGCCTGATCGTTTTCGAGTATTTTGATTATTTCTATAACTGTTTCAACCGGGTCATTCGTCTCTTTTAGATACTTCTGCCCTGCCTGCAGCGCGTTTTCTATGCCTGTTACATGATCCTGATGGGCGCTGATCGGTATATCCCATGCTCCGCCGTGAACAATAATTACTGGATTTGTTTTCTGTCCGGTCATTTAAAATCCTTTTTTAAGTATCCTGATTTAATTTAAACAGAAAGCCCTGGCTGATCAATAAAATGGCGATGGAAGGAGAAGATTTTCTTAAGATATAGCTAACTCCGGTAATCAGCTCTCATCCCGGATTATCTTCAAAAACTGATAAAGGGAATTCTTTTCAGCCTGTGTCAAATCAGGTGACTGCATCCCATTCTCTATCAAATTTATTACAACCTGCTTACTTTGGGCTGCATAATACCGGTCGTTTTCATTCTCAACTTTTCTGACTTTAACCAGTTTTTTATTCTGCAAAGCGCCGATTGAAGATTCCAGAGTATTGAGTGTCCCCTGATATTTAAAGAGGCTGTCACTATAAATATCCGCTGCCGAACATCCCGGATTTTTCCATAAAGCATTTAATATCAGTATGTGTTCATTTTCTATAATATAATCGCGCGCGGAAATTTCTATCTTCTTCCCAATATCAATGTACTTCGCCGCAAGCCTCGCAGCCAGTACCGCCGCTACAGGTAAGGGCACAAAACTATCGGCCCGGGGCCGGTTCATTATCTGATCCATCCTGTCACTTACGATACGCGGTGTATAATAGGAACTGCTGCGGGTGTCCAGAAAAAGAGGATTCGCCGGAATGATATTTTCCGGACTGTAATAAAGCGTACGGTCATCGGCTGTTTCATAATCCAGCTTTATATAAAATGTATCCTGGATAAAAGGTACCGACTTCATATTTTTAAATGAATATTTCAGCCCCAGCGGAGATGAAAATTGGGTTGAATCGCCCCCCATCGGCTGTCTCTTTATATTAAATACGGAAAAATCCTGGCCAATTACGGGAGATAAGGATAGAATATAGAATAAAAGCAGGCGTTTCATACCATACACCTAACTTCGTATGGAAATATCAGGCGTCTGAATGACGCCTGAATCTTAACTTTTATCAGGGGAGACACTTTCTAATTTTTTCCTGAGTATTTCGTTAATAACCACAGGATTAGCTTTCCCCTTTGATGCTTTCATCACCTGTCCGACAAAAAAACCGAACAGTTGTGTCTTTCCGTTTTTATAAGCGTCAACCTGTTCCGAATTTTCATCAAAAATCCGGTCGATGATTGATTCAATCACAGAGCTGTCAGACACTTGTTTTAATCCAAGCTCATCTATCAGATTATCCACTGATTTCTTAGAAACCAATAGATTTTCAAAAACTGTCTTAGCCGCGCTTCCGCTGATCGTGTTCTTGATTACGGCATTCAGAAGGTCAGCCAATTTTGCCGAAGGAAGCCCCAGGTCATTGATTTCTTTTTTCTGATCTTTCATCACACGCATCACTTCACCCATAATCCAGTTACTGACCAGTTTGGGATCGGCGCAATGCTCCGTTACGGCTTCAAAATAATCCGCCACATCTTTGGACGCTGTTATGACTTCGGCATTGTAAACCGGTATTGCATAATGTTCGATGAATCTGGCCATCTTTGCTTTCGGAAGCTCCGGCATGGATTTTTTAATTTCTTCAATCCATTCCACGCTGATAACTACCGGCACCAGATCCGGTTCCGGGAAATACCTGTAATCATGAGACTCTTCTTTACTTCGCATTGAGATGGCCTTATTCTGGACCGGATCCCAAAGCAACGTTTCCTGCTGAATTGTTCCGCCGTTTCTCAGAGTTTCCGTCTGCCGGTCCATTTCATATTGAAGCGCTCTCTCAACATTTCTAAATGAATTCATGTTTTTTAATTCGGTTTTAACACCAAATTTTTCCTGCCCCACCGGACGCATACTGACATTGGCGTCACACCGGAGACTGCCTTCTTCCATATTGCCATCGCAAATTTCCAGATAACGGACAAGCTGTCTGATCTTGGTGAGATACTCATAAGCTTCACGCGGTGACCGCAGATCCGGTTCACTGACGATTTCAATGAGCGGAACTCCGCAGCGATTCAGATCTACCAGTGTTTCATCATCATTCACATAGGTTTCATCATGTATCGATTTACCCGCATCCTCTTCCATGTGAATTCTTGTAATCCCAATACGCTTTTTGCTTCCATCAATATCGATCGTTATGTGGCCGTGTTCACAGATAGGTTCGTCAAATTGTGAAATCTGATAGCCCTTTGGAAGATCAGGATAGAAATAGTTTTTTCGCGCGAATTTATTGAATCGCGCAATCTCCGAATCCGTAGCCAGACCCATTTTGATTGCGTATTCCACTACTTTTTTGTTTAAAACCGGCAGCGTCCCGGGCATTCCAAGACAGACCGGACATGTTTGGGAATTCGGTTCAGCTCCGAATTGCGTACTACAGTTACAAAAAATTTTAGTTTTTGTCGCAAGCTGCGCGTGAACTTCCAGTCCGATTACCGCTTCATAATTCATCTTATCATCCATTTAATATATCTAAGCCTATTTATAAATTCATCATTTGACATGCGGGGGGTAAAGCAATTATTGTTTTTCCACAATCTTTTCGATATAATCGCCTACGCGGAACAGCATACCTTCGTTGAAAGCGTTTGAAAGAAGCTGAATTCCGAACGGCAGACCATTCGGATGCTTGCCCACAGGAACACTCATCGCGCAAATGCCGGCCAGATTTGCCGAAACAGTATAGATATCAGAAAGATACATGGCCAGCGGATCATCTATTTTTTCCCCTAAACCGAATGCTGTTGTCGGTGTGGTGGGTGTAACTATTACATCCAGATTTTTAAACGCCTCATCCAGTTCATTTTTAATTAATCTGCGCGCCTTTTGAGCTTTTTTGTAATAGGCATCGTAATAACCGGACGAAAGTACATACGTACCCAGCATAATCCGGCGTCTGACTTCGTCACCGAATCCCTGGCTGCGTGTTTTCGAATACATATCGATAAGGTCATCACCCGATTCTCTTATACTCAGCCCGTATCTTACGCCATCATATCGGGCAAGATTTGATGATGCTTCCGCGGTTGCGATAATATAGTAAACCGAAATCCCGTATTGAGAAGTCGGCATCTTTATTTTTTTGACTTCCGCGCCCTGTTCCCGCAGCCTGTCGACCATACCGAGAACACCGTCACGAATGTTTTCATCAAGGCCATCCCCAAAATACTCATCAGGAATACCTATTCTGACACCTTTAACATCACGGCCCAGATATTCTGAATAATCAGGAACAGCCACATCCGCCGAGGTGGAGTCATTCATGTCGTGTCCGGCAATCTGACCAAAAACCAGCGCGTTATCGCTTACGGTTGGCGCAAATACTCCTATCTGATCAAGAGAAGAAGCAAACGCTACCAAGCCATATCTTGAAACACGTCCATAGGAAGGTTTTAAACCGACAACTCCCGTAAAAGAAGCGGGTTGACGGATAGATCCTCCCGTTTCGCTGCCGAGCGCCGCATCCGCCATGCCTGCCGCCACGCTTACAGCGGAGCCGCCGCTTGAACCACCCGGAACTCTGGTTTTATCGACTGGATTTCGAACAGGGCCAAAACTTGAATTTTCATTGGAAGAGCCCATGGCATATTCATCCATATTCGTCTTACCGATGAAAATAGCGCCGGCCTTTTCGAGTTTATTGATCACTGTGGCATTATAGGGCGACTTAAACGGCTGTAAAATTTTGCTGCCGCAGGTCGTTTTTTCATTTTTTATATTAATATTATCCTTAATGGCCATCACAACTCCCGTGAGTGGTCCGGGATCTATGCCATTCTGAATATTTTGGTCGATAGTTTCTGCCCTTTTGCGGGCGCCATCTTCGAGGATATTTATAAAGGCATTCAGCTCTTTATTTTTTTGTGATTGTTCCAGATACTTTTCTAATTTATCGACAGCCTTGATCTGACCATTCTTAATCGCCGCTACTTTTTCATTTAAAGTCATTTATTCTTTCTCGTCTTTTTCCTGTTCAGCGTTTCCGGTTTTTTCTGTTTGATCCTTTTTCTTCTCTTTAACAGCCGGTTTACTCAGATCCAGTTCATCCTGTATTTCATTTGTGGCTTTTTTAAACTCGCGGATACCTCGGCCGAGGCCCTGAGCAAGCTCAGGTAATTTTTTTGAACCAAAAACCAGTAATATAATAAAAAGAATCACCAGCAATTCTGTCGTTCCAATTCCAAACATGTTTGGGCACCTCTTAAATAAAGTTAATCAACCCAGCGTAATACATACGCGGCAATTAATATGCCTATAACACCCATCACGTTCAGCTTGAGCGTAAATCCAAGAGTCAACGTTACGATGATGATGTTTAGTGTACCGGGCCCTATGGAAGCGGTTACCGATTTCAGAAAAAAATCTTTCACAACCCCCGCAGGAACCAGATAAGTGACTATTTCCCCCAAAGCAGAACCAATCAGCGCGCCGATAAAAATAACGGTTATAATAAAACCCAGGCTCTTCTTCTTCATAATGTTCCTCACAGATATTGGATATTGCACATTTCGCGTATTACCATTTGTGGGAGTTTATTTCCCTTGTTTCACTTTCGATTTTTCATCCGGATCCGAAGCTGATCCAAGTTTATATAAAAACCGGATCAGACCGCTGAATACATATAACATCATATAGGGAA
>JBFXGD010000013.1:0-39648 GCA_050178385.1 Calditrichaceae bacterium | reverse complement strand
TTGGTAGAGCAGCTGATTTGTAATCAGCCGGTTGGGGGTTCAAGTCCTCTCACCAGCTCAACCTCATAGACCTTCTCAAACGATGTTGGTCTAGTCAGATTGTCGGTTATGTTTGTACCGCGCATAGATTTATGGAAAGTAAGCGGGAGTAACTCAGTTGGCTAGAGTCACAGCCTTCCAAGCTGTTGGTCGCGGGTTCGAATCCCGTCTCCCGCTCTCTAAAGTAATCGCAATCAGGCTTTAGCCCACGTAGCTCAGTCGGTAGAGCACATCCTTGGTAAGGATGAGGTCACCAGTTCAATCCTGGTCGTGGGCTCTGGTTTTTTGTAATGCGCATTTTCAATTTTAAATTTTCGGAGGAATAGCGATGGCTAAGGAAAAATTTGATCGAAGTAAGCCCCATGTAAATATTGGAACAATCGGTCACGTTGATCATGGTAAGACAACATTGACGGCAGCGATTACACAGACGCTTGCCAAGAAAGGTACAGCATCCTTCCGCAGCTTTGATAGTATTGACAATGCTCCGGAAGAACGCGAACGCGGTATTACTATTGCGACGGCTCATGTTGAGTATGCAACAGCCAACCGGCATTATGCGCATGTTGACTGTCCCGGTCACGCCGATTATGTAAAGAACATGATTACCGGTGCTGCCCAGATGGACGGAGCGATTCTGGTGGTGAGTGCTGCCGATGGTCCCATGCCGCAGACCCGTGAGCATGTTTTGCTTGCCCGTCAGGTAAATGTGCCTTATATCGTTGTGTTTATGAATAAGGTTGATCAGGTTGATGATCCTGAGTTGTTGGAGCTGGTTGAACTCGAATTGCGTGAACTTCTGTCGTCATATGAATTTCCCGGTGATGACATACCTATTATAAAAGGCAGCGCATTAAACGCCTTGAATAATCCGGAAGATGACGAAGCAAATAAATGTATTTTTGAGTTGATGGATGCGGTTGACGCATACATTCCGACTCCGCAGCGTGATGTTGATAAGCCGTTCCTGATGCCGGTTGAAGATGTGTTCTCGATTACCGGTCGCGGTACGGTGGCGACAGGCAGGATTGAACGCGGTATTGTTACGGTTGGTGAAGAAGTAGAGATGATTGGTTTGGGAGCTCATCGCAAGACGGTTGTAACGGGTGTTGAGATGTTCCGCAAATTGCTTGATCGCGGTGAGGCGGGAGATAATGTTGGTCTTCTGCTGCGCGGTGTAACAAAAGAAGAGATCGAACGCGGAATGGTTCTGGCCAAAGGCGGATCAATTAAGCCTCATACCAAATTCAAAGGTGAAGTATACGTATTGACAAAAGAAGAAGGTGGACGTCATACTCCGTTCTTTAACGGTTATCGTCCGCAGTTTTATTTCCGTACAACCGATGTTACCGGGATGGTGAATATGCCTGCAGGCGTGGAAATGGTCATGCCTGGTGATAACATAACGGTTGAGATCGAGTTGCTGAAAGAGATCGCCATGGAGAAGGAGCTGCGTTTCGCGATCCGTGAAGGCGGGCGTACGGTGGGAGCCGGTGTTGTATCGGAGATTATTCAATAATAACCATAGGTGTATATTGTGAGAGACATCATACATTTGGAATGCACCAAGTGCAAAGAAAGAAATTATTCCACAACAAAGAACAAAAGATTGCACAGCGGGCGTGTGGAACATAAGAAGTATTGCCCGAGATGTAACGCGCACACAATGCATAAAGAATCAAAATAATTGAAAAACAGCTAGGCTTGTAGCTCAATTGGCTAGAGCACCGGTCTCCAAAACCGGGGGTTGGGGGTTCGAGTCCCTCCAGGCCTGCTGACTTTTTTTATTTTCCAAAATATCCGGAGTTTGGTTAAGATATGATTAAGAAAATACAGCAGTTCATTGAAGATGTTAAGACAGAAATGGCAAAGGTCTCCTGGCCTACCCGTCCTGAATTAACAAATTCGACAGTTGTGGTAATCGCGGTGAGTATTGCATTCACCTTGTTTATATTTTTTGCAGATACAATAATATCGAAACTCATTCAATTGTTTTATTAATTTTTTAAAGCGAGGGAAAAACTGTGGCCGAGAAGCAGTGGTATGCGCTGAGAGTCTATTCGGGGAAAGAAGCAAGGGTAAAGGCGCATATAGAAAATGAAATAAAGCTACAGGGCATTGAGGAAAAAGTCGGTAACATAGTTATACCATCTGAAAATATAATCGAGATGAAGGATGGGAAAAAGCGAGTTAAGAACAAGGTCTTTTTTCCGGGGTATATGATAATTGAGATGTTGCTGGATAATCAAACCAAGCATGTGATTGTTAATGCGCCGGGAGTAATTAGTTTTGTTGGCCCGAAAAATGAACCGGTGCCGTTAAGGGAATCGGAAGTCCGGGCAGTGCTTGGTAAGATTGAGAAGAGTCATGAAAAGGAAGTGAAGGGTAAGGTAAGTGTTCCTTTCAAGGTCGGTGATCCTATTCGGGTTGTTGATGGTCCTTTTAATGAATTTACCGGTTTCGTGGAAGAGATAAACGAAGAGAAGAATAAAGTAAAAGTTAATATAAGCATATTTGGAAGGCTGACTCCTGTGGAGCTTGATTTTCTCCAGGTAGAGCTTGAGAAATAACGATGCGTATTATAATTAAGGGTTAATTTGTTATGGCAAAAAAAGAAATTGCTAAAATAAAATTGCAATTACCCGCAGGGCAGGCAAAGCCGGCACCACCTGTCGGACCTGCGCTCGGTCAGCATGGTGTAAATATTATGGAGTTTTGCAAAGCGTATAATGCTAAAACCCAGGATAAAGGCGGGATGATTATTCCGGTGGAGATTACGGTTTATGCAGATCGCTCATTTTCATTTATCACCAAGACGCCGCCCGCTGCCACATTGTTGCTAAAAGAGGCCGGACTGGAAAAAGGATCTTCTACTCCGCATACGGTAAAAGTTGGTAAGGTGACAAAAGCTCAGATTAGAAAGATAGCCGAAATTAAAATGCCCGATTTGACTGCTGCTGATATCGAAGCGGCGATGAGTATGGTTGAAGGTACAGCTCGCAACATGGGTATTGTTGTAGAATAAAATTTATTAATGAGGTAAGGATGAAGCGAAGTAAACGTTATCGTCAAGTCTTTGAGAAAATTGATCGTAACAGAGAATATCCGGTAGAAGATGCTGTAAAGATCATGAAGGAAACCTCGACGGCTAAATTTGACGAGACAGTAGAAATAGCAATGAAGCTTGGTGTTGATCCCAGGCATGCTGATCAGATGGTGCGTGGTACGGTCGCGCTTCCCTTCGGTACCGGGAAAAAGGTGCGTGTACTGGTTTTTACCAAGGGAGATAAGGTTCAGCAGGCGCTGGATGCAGGCGCTGACTATGCCGGGCTGGAGGAATACATCGAAAAGGTACAAGGCGGATGGCTTGAGTTCGATGTGGCGGTAGCTTCGCCGGATGTGATGGGGATGGTTGGGAAGCTTGGAAAAATTCTCGGAACCCGTGGTTTGATGCCTAACCCGAAGAGTGGTACTGTAACGCAAAACGTTGATTTGGCGGTTAAAGAAATCAAGGCTGGTAAAATTGATTTCCGGGTTGACAAAACTGGTATTGTTCATACAGGTATTGGAAAAGTGTCTTTTTCAGAAGAGAATATTGTACAGAATATTAAAACGTTTGTAAATGCAATAATTAAGTTGCGTCCTGCATCCGCCAAAGGCACATATTTGAGATCAATATCAATTTCAAGTACAATGGGCCCAGGTATCTATTTAGATAAAAACGTGTCATCGTACACATCATAAATATAATTAGACAATAAGGATCAGGTCATGGCTACACCTAGAAAAATTGAGATCGTAGAAGAGTTTACAGACAAGTTTAAAAAGGCAAAAAGCGTGTATTTGGCTGATTTCGCTGGTCTTGATGTAGCTACTGTAACAGAGATACGGAAAAAATTCAGAGAAGCAGGTGTTGAGTATAAAGTAGTTAAAAACAGATTGGCAAAAATTTCCTTAAACAATGCCGGAATTAGCGAGCTGGATCCCTATTTAAATGGCGTAACCGGTTTTGTTATCGGTTATGACGATCCTACTCTTCCCGCAAAGTTGATGAAGGAGTTTAACAAAAAGAAAGAACTTCTCAGGTTAAAAGTAGTGTTGTTTGAAGGTAGGGTATTCGATGCCGCTCAGGCTGAGGTAATATCAAATTTACCTTCAAGGGAAGTTCTTATTGCTCAGTTCGCCAGTACGCTTCAGGCCCCAATGTCAAAATTGGTTGGCTTGCTGCAGGCAAATATGCAGAAGTTGGTTGGTACAATTAATAGTGTAAAAGATAAGAAACAGGGATAAAAACAATTATTTTATAGTCAGTATTGGAGGTTTATAATGGCAGAAATTAAAAGAGGTGACGTTCTCAGCTATCTCGAAGGCGCTACAATGCTCGAAATCTCTGAGTTAATCAAGGATATTGAAGAGAAATTCGGTGTAACTGCAGCTGCTCCTGTAGCTGTTGCTGCCGGTCCTGCCGCTGCGGCTCCTGCCGAAGCTGCCGAAGAAAAAACAGAGTTTGATGTTGTTTTAACTGCAGCCGGGGATAAGAAAATCCAGGTAATTAAAGTTGTTCGTGCAATCACCGGTCTTGGTCTGAAAGAAGCTAAAGATCTGGTTGACGGCGCACCGAAACCGGTCAAGGAAGGTGTATCCAAAGCAGAAGCGGAAGATATTAAAAAGCAAATCGAAGAAGTTGGCGGCGTAATAGACCTTAAATAGTCTTTTCGCTAAAAACTCTTAATTTTTTCACAAAACTTATGCGAGGGTAAGCCTTTGAAACAAAAGAAGCCGATTGCACGGTCATCTTTTATGCGGATACCCCAGGTCATGGATTTCCCGAATTTACTGGAAATCCAGACAAGATCTTTTGAAGAATTTATTCAGGCGAATATAGGTCCCGAGCAACGTAAAGCTGAAGGGCTGAATGCCGTATTTCAGAGTATTTTCCCAATTACTGACAGCGCGGGTAACTTTGAGCTTCAGTATGTGGAATATTACGTAGATAAGCCTAAATACAATGTTAGGGAATGCCAGGAACGTGGCGTAAGTTACGCGGTTCCGATTAAGGCAAAAATGCGCCTGGCCATAAAAGATGCGACCGGGGAAACAGATAATTTTACTGAATTCATCGAGCAGGATGTCTATCTCGGTAATATGCCGTATATGACATTCCGCGGTACATTTATAATAAATGGTGCGGAACGGGTAGTGGTAAGTCAGCTTCATCGTTCCCCGGGTGTTTTCTTCTCCGAAAGCCAGCATCCGAACGGTACACCGCTGTTTTCCGCGCGGATAATACCGTTCAGGGGTTCATGGGTCGAATTTACAACCGATGTTAATGATGTAATGTTCGTTTATATAGACAGGAAGAAAAAATTTCCTGTCTCTATGCTATTACGGGCTATTGGATTCGCAACGAATGAAGAGATCTTAAAGCTCTTTGGGCTGGATGAAGAAGTCAAGGTTACTCTGGATGCATTTCCGATGCTTACGGGACAGGTATTGGCTTCGGATCTTGTTGATTTTCAAACAGGTGAAGTTATTGCCGAACAAGGTAAAGAGCTCACATCTGATCTGTTGAACCAGTGTCTGGAGCTTGGGGTCAAAAAGGTTAAAATTATAAAACTTGGGGATGCTAATTCTCCAAATGTTATTTTTAATACACTTCAAAAAGATACCACAAGAACTGATGTACAGTCAATCGAGGCGATATACAGACAGCTGCGCTCAGGCGAGCCGCCTGATATTGAAACAGCGAGAAGCCTGATTGAAAGGATGTTCTTTAATGAAAAACGGTATGACATGGGAGCGGTCGGGCGTTACCGTATCAATAAAAAGCTAAAGCTCGATATTCCCTATGAAACAACTGTTCTTACGCGTGAAGATATTCTTGCCATTATAAGATATCTGCTAGAATTGCGCGAAGGTATCAGAGCCACTGATGATATAGATCATCTGGGCAACAGGCGTGTCAGAACTGTCGGCGAGCAATTGGCCGCTCAGTTTAGTGTGGGGCTGTCCCGAATGGCGCGTACTATTAAAGAAAGAATGAATATCGGGGATTCCGATAAGCTGACGCCGCAGGATTTGGTTAACGCGAGAACTATTTCATCTGTGATCAACACTTTCTTTGGAACATCACAGTTGTCTCAGTTTATGGATCAAACCAATCCCCTGGCAGAGCTGACTCATAAACGAAGATTGTCTGCTCTCGGCCCCGGAGGTTTGACACGTGAACGCGCAGGGTTTGAGGTTCGTGACGTTCATTATACGCATTATGGCAGACTCTGTCCGATTGAGACCCCTGAGGGGCCGAATATCGGATTGATTTCATCTATGTGTGTTCATGCGCGCATTAATGATTTCGGGTTTATTGAAACGCCCTATCGCGTCGTCAAAAAAGGAAAAGTGACAAAAGAAATCGCTTTTCTGTCGGCTACTGAAGAAGATAATTTCACCATCGCACAGGTTAATGCTCCGTTGGATCAGGGTGGTAATTTCGTAAAAGACAGAGTTAAAGCAAGATATAAGGGTGAGTTCCCGGTTGTCGCTCCGGAAGAGCTTGATTATATGGATGTCGCCACAAATCAGATTGTTTCTCCCGCGGCTTCATTGATACCGTTCCTTGAGCATGATGATGCTAACAGGGCGTTGATGGGCTCTAATATGCAGCGACAGGCTGTTCCGCTTCTAGTTCCCGAAGCACCGATTGTTGGTACGGGCATGGAGCAAAAAGTTGCTGAGGATTCTGGCACCCTCGTTTTAGCGGACGATGCTGGTGTCGTTGACTATGTTGATGCGGATAAAATTCTAATCAGGCTCGATAATCCGAAACAACCGACATCAGGTAAAGGCAGACTTTTAGAGCAGTCAGAGATCGTTGAGTACAATCTTACAAAATTCATGAGAACAAACCAGGATACATCTATTAATCAGCGACCATTGGTTGAGATTGGTCAGAAGGTTAAAAAAGGTGATGTTCTGGCGGATGGTTGTGCAACCGACAATGGTGAGCTTGCTCTTGGACGGAACGTTCTGGTCGCCTTCATGCCCTGGATGGGATATAATTTTGAAGATGCGATTATTATGAGTGAGCGGGTTGTAAGGGATGATGTTTATACCTCAATTCATATTCAGGAATTTGAACTACAGGTCCGGGATACTAAAAGAGGTGAAGAAGAACTTACCCGTGAAATTCCAAATGTCAGTGAAGAAGCAACAAAAAATCTTGATGAAAACGGTATCATTCGTGTGGGTGCCGAAGTCAATGCCACTGATATTATAATCGGGAAAGTAACCCCGAAAGGCGAGACGGATCCGACTCCGGAAGAGAAACTGCTGAAAGCTATTTTCGGATCAAAGGCTGGCGACGTAAAGGATGCATCACTTAAAGCTCCTCCAGGAATGAAAGGGGTTGTCATAAACACCCGACTCTTCTCGAGAAAAAAGAAGGATGCTGTTACCAAGAAAGAAGAGAAACATATCGTTGATAAACTTGAGCAGGAAGCCGAAAGAAAACGCAAAACCGTCGTTTCGAAATTGGCGGGAAATTTATCCGCGCAATTTGATGGTATGAAGACAGTCGGAATCCGGTATGTTGACGGCAAAAATGCGATAAAAGCAAATACAGTAATATCAAAAGAAACTTTTTCAAAAATTGATGTTAAGAATTTAGATATAAATTCGACCTGGTTTGAAGAAGACCCGAAAAATACTTTTGTAAGACAGGTTTATTCTGATTACAGGCAGGTCCTTTTGGATATCGAGAATGATTTAAAGCGAGAAAAGCATAAGATCATGATCGGTGATGAACTGCCGCCCGGAATAGTGCAGCTGGCCAAAGTTTATATTGCCGAAAAAAGGAAACTTTCAGTAGGTGATAAGATGGCCGGTCGTCACGGCAACAAAGGTGTTGTTTCAAGAGTAGTCCCACTAGAGGATATGCCCTTTCTCGATGATGGTACGCCAATTGATATCATATTGAATCCGCTTGGTGTTCCTTCACGTATGAATCTTGGGCAGATATTTGAAACAACCTTGGGTTGGGCGGGATATAGGCTCGGGAAAAAATACTCAACTCCGGTTTTTGACGGCGCCACAATTAATGATTTGGCTGCTGAAATGGAAAAGGCCGGCTTACCGGAAAGCGGAAAAGTCCGTCTGGTGGATGGTCGGACCGGGGAACGATTTGATCAGGATGTATCTGTCGGGTATATCTACATGCTCAAGTTATCTCATCTGGTCGACGATAAGATCCACGCCAGGTCAATCGGCCCGTATTCATTAATTACCCAGCAGCCTCTTGGAGGCAAGGCCCAATTCGGTGGACAGAGATTTGGAGAAATGGAAGTCTGGGCACTGGAAGCTTATGGTGCTGCATATACACTGCAGGAAATCCTGACAGTTAAAAGTGATGATGTAACAGGTCGTTCAAAAACCTATGAAGCGATCGTGAAGGGAGAAAATCTTCCTGACCCAGGGACACCGGAATCTTTCAATGTTCTTGTCCGTGAACTTCAGGGTCTCGGTTTGAAAGTGAGACTCGAATAGAGTTCAATGGTTGGTTGCTGTAAGGTTTTTTATAAATAGGAGTCGTAATTTTGCAGATTAAAAGAAGCCTAAATAGATTCAACAAAATTATTATCGGCCTGGCATCACCGAATGATATTTTAGAACAGTCACACGGTGAAGTTACCAAGCCGGAGACAATTAATTACCGATCCTTCAAGCCCGAAAAAGACGGGCTGTTTTGCGAAAAAATATTTGGACCGGTAAAGGATTGGGAATGTCATTGCGGGAAATACAAAAGAATTCGCTACAAAGGCATTATTTGTGACCGCTGCGGGGTTGAAGTTACACAGAAAGCTGTGCGGCGTGAACGTATGGGGCATATCAGCCTTGCGGTGCCGGTTGTTCATATTTGGTTCTTCAGATCATTGCCTTCCAAGATCGGCTATCTGCTTGATATGTCGCCCAAAGACCTGGAGAAAGTGATCTACTATGAAAACTATGTTATCGTCAATCCGGGGAAGAGCAATTTAAAATTTAAAGAACTTATTACCGAAGAAGAATACTTCAATCAGCTGGATGCTCATGGTGATTTGAATGAAGAGCTGACCGATGAAGATCCGGAGAAATTTGTCGCGAGAATTGGCGGCGAAGCAATCCATCAGCTGTTAAAGCTGCTCGATATCGAAGAGCTGGCCCTGCAGTTGAGAAAAGTTGTAAAGTCCGAAACTTCAGAACAGAAAAAACAGGAAGCTCTCAAACGGCTAAAAGTTGTTGAAGCGTTTCGTGTCAAAGAGGAAAATACAGAATATCGAAACAGGCCCGAATGGATGATTCTGGATGTTATCCCGGTAATTCCACCTGAATTAAGGCCTTTGGTTCCTCTTGAGGGCGGGCGGTTTGCGACAAGTGACTTGAATGATCTTTACAGACGCGTGATTATCCGGAACAACCGATTGAAAAAGTTGCTTGAAATCAAGGCTCCTGAAGTCATTTTAAGAAATGAAAAGAGAATGCTGCAGGAATCGGTCGATTCACTTTTTGACAATTCAAAAAGATCGGCTGCAATGCGGTCGGATGGTGATCGTCCTTTAAAATCGTTATCAGATATGTTAAAAGGTAAGCAAGGGCGGTTCCGCCAGAATTTGCTTGGTAAACGCGTTGACTATTCCGGTCGGTCGGTTATTGTAGTGGGACCTGAGTTAAAGCTGCATGAGTGCGGTTTGCCAAAAGATATGGCCATTGAGCTGTTCAAGCCGTTTATTATTCGCAAACTTGTTGAACGCCGTTTTGTAAAAACCGTAAAAAGCGCGAAAAAGCTGGTTGAGCGTCGCGGTCCTGAAGTATGGGATATTCTTGAGGAGATCATTGAAGATCATCCGGTATTATTAAACCGCGCGCCAACTCTTCACAGGCTGGGTATTCAGGCATTTCAACCTGTTTTGATTGAGGGAAAAGCCATTCGAATCCATCCACTGGTCTGTTCTGCATTTAACGCCGACTTTGACGGTGATCAGATGGCTGTACATATTCCGCTTTCATATGAAGCGCAGGTTGAAACAAAAATGCTGATGTTGTCGAGTCATAATATTCTGTCACCGGCAAACGGCAAACCCGTGGCGATACCGAGTCAGGATATTGTACTGGGGTGTTATTACCTTGCAAAGATGCTTCCCGGCGCGAAGGGTGAAGGCATGATATTTTCTTCGGAAGAAGAAGTTGTCGCCGCGTATAATAATGAAAAAATAAGTCTTCACGCAAAAATTAAAGTGCGTATCAAAGGTGAAATAATTGAAACGACTACGGGGCGCGTTATTTTCAATGAAATCGTTCCGGATGAAATAGGTTATGTAAATAAACTTCTTTCGAAGAAAACCATTACTGAGATTATATCAGATTGTTATCGCGTTGCCGGCAACAAGGTGACAGCAGAATTTCTTGATAACCTGAAAGCTCTCGGATTCACGTATGCCATGAAGTCCGGTTCATCGGTTGGACTGTCGGATATCATCATTTCACCGGAAAAAAATATTCTAGTGAAAATGGCACAGGAAGAAGTTGATGAGATTCAGGATCAGTACAATCGTGGTATTATTACCGATGGCGAAAGATATAATAAAATTATCGATATCTGGACCAGGGTCACTGCGAATGTTGCCGAGACTATGTTTGAAAAACTAAAAAGAAACAGAGACGGATTTAACCCGCTCTATATGATGTCAGATTCAGGCGCGCGAGGCAGCAAAGAGCAGATACGGCAGCTTGCGGGTATGCGTGGTTTGATGGCTAAGCCTCAGAAATCCTTAACGGGTCAAACAGGTGAAATTATTGAGAATCCTATTACTGCAAACTTCCTTGAAGGCCTGTCAGTTATCGAATACTTTATCTCAACTCACGGTGCTCGTAAAGGTTTGGCTGATACAGCGTTAAAGACTGCAGATGCCGGTTACCTGACGAGAAGACTTGTGGATGTTGCGCAGGACGTGATCATTACGGAAGTGGATTGCGGTACTATTCTTGGGATAGATATTACAGATCTCAAGGAAGGTGAAGAAATTATTGAGCCGTTGTCAGATCGCGTTCTTGGACGAGTTGCAGCAGCTGATATTATTGATCCGGTCACGAATGAAGTGGTTCTCACACGCGGGAATATTATTGATGAACTGGCTGCCGATAAGATAACGAACTCGGCAATTGAAGTAGTACGCGTCCGGACAGAGCTGACGTGTGAATCAAAACAGGGTATCTGTGGCATGTGTTACGGTCGTAACCTTGCAACAGGACAGCTGGTTGAGAACGGAGAGGCTGTAGGTGTTATGGCTGCTCAGAGTATTGGTGAGCCTGGTACACAGCTGACTCTGCGTACTTTCCATATCGGTGGTACCGCCGGGCATATTGCTGCTGAATCGCATATTGTGTCAAAAGCAGACGGTAAGGTAAAGTTCGTCAATCTGAAAGTTGTGACAAGTGTGAATGGTGATGAAGTTGTTATTGGCAGGAACGGTAAGATTGAGATTATGGATAATGACAACAGAACTATCAATACCTATAATGTAGCATACGGAGCTACATTGAAATGCAAAAATAGCGCTGATATAAAGCGCGGTGAAATACTTTTTGACTGGGATCCATATTCATCCGTCATAATTGCTGATAAGTCTGGTACGGTTTCTTTCCAGGATATTCTGGAAAACATTACATTCCGTGAGGAATTAGATGAACAGACCGGACGGAAGCAGAGAGTCATAATTGAATCGAAAAATAAAAATCTGAATCCTTATATTTCCATACATGACGAAAATGGCGAAAAACTGGGTCAATATATTATACCAGTAAAAGCTTTTCTACAGGTTAATAATAATGATCAGGTAAATGCGGGTGATCTGTTGGTAAAAATCCCGCGTGAAATTGGAAAGACAAGGGATATTACAGGTGGTCTTCCGCGTGTTGCCGAGCTTTTTGAAGCGCGTCAGCCAAAGGAAAAAGCTGTGGTCAGCGAAATCGACGGATATATTAAATTCGGACCTGTTAAGCGTGGTGTTCGCGAAATAAATGTGGAATCTGAACATGAGTCCAAAAAATACTTAATCCCCCACGGGATGCATATTCTGGTACACGAAAACGATCTGGTGGAAGCCGGAGAGCGTATGACCGACGGAGCGATCTCACCGGATGATATTCTTGCCATTAAAGGACCTGGGAAAGTACAGGAATATATGGTGAATGAAATCCAGGAAGTGTATCGTCTGCAGGGCGTGAAAATCAATGATAAGCATATCGGAATCATTGTACGACAGATGCTCCAGAAGGTTAGGGTTAAGGATTCGGGTGATACGCGATTCCTCGATGGAGATCAGGTGCATAAAGTCGATTTCTTTGAAGAAAATGCCCGTATCTCCAATAAAATTATCGTCACGGATCCAGGAGATTCACTATACAGAGAAGGCTCTGAGTCGGATCGGAAAACAGTTGAATCGATTAACCGCGATCTGAAAAAGGACAAAAAAAATCCGGTAAAATACCGCAAGGCGCGTCCATCATCTTTTACTCCTATATTATTGGGAATCACACAGGCAGCCTTGACGACAAAGAGTTTTATTTCTGCGGCATCGTTCCAGGAAACAACTCAGGTATTAACAGATGCGGCCACGGCAGGAAAAGAAGACGGGCTTATCGGCTTGAAAGAGAATGTTATCATGGGACATCTGATTCCTGCTGGAACGGGATTGTCCAAATACAATGATATGAGAATGATAATTGAGCAGGAAGATGACAGCGAAGAAGAGCTTTCCGGAGCACTGGATACACCCGTTGAACAGCTTTAAAAAAGTGAAAAATGTTCTTGAAATGGTAAATTAAATATATTATATTGTCAATCTGTAATTTTTTGGAGGTATGGTTTGCCTACTATTAATCAGTTGATTCGGCATGGCAGAAAAGTTGTAACGAAAACGAATAAAGCGCCGGCGCTTGGTGCGTGTCCGCAAAAGCGAGGTGTTTGTACGCGCGTATACACTACAACTCCTAAAAAACCGAATTCAGCGTTGCGTAAGGTTGCTCGTGTACGATTAACGAATGGTATTGAAGTGACAGCATATATCCCGGGTGAGGGACATAATCTTCAGGAACACTCTATCGTTTTAATCAGAGGCGGCCGTGTAAAGGATTTACCTGGTGTTCGTTATCATATCATTCGCGGGACATTGGATACGAGCGGAGTGAACGACAGGAAAAAGTCTCGTTCAAAGTATGGTACGAAAAAACCGAAATCTTAATTAGGGTAATGTGGAGTTGATATGCCGAGAAGAAGAAGAGCACAAAAAAGATCGATACTGCCAGATCCAAAATATAAAGATATTGTAGTTGCAAAATTTATAAATGGGTTAATGAAGAGCGGTCAAAAAAGCGTTGCGGAAAAATCTTTTTATGCAGCAATGGATTTGGTGGAGCAGAGAGGGAAGGAAAATCCTCTAACCGTTTTTAAAAAGGCGATGGAAAATGTGGCGCCGATGGTCGAAGTGAAATCAAGACGTGTGGGTGGTGCGACATACCAGGTTCCTGTAGAAGTCAGGGAAAATCGCCGTCAGGCTTTGGCAATCCGCTGGCTGGTGCGTTTCTCAAGGCTGAGAAGCGAAAAAACGATGGCGGAAAGACTGGCTAATGAGTTATTGGCCGCCTGGAAAAACGAAGGTACTACAGTTAAGAAAAGAGAAGATACCCACAAGATGGCAGAAGCCAATAAGGCATTTGCGCATTTCCGGTGGTAGAGGATAGATAGGAAATATGAGCAAGATTGTTAATAAAGAAAAAATTAGAAATATAGGTATTATGGCGCATATCGACGCCGGAAAAACCACTACGACTGAACGTATTCTGTTTTATACAGGACGACTGCATCGTATGGGTGAGGTACACGATGGCGCAGCCACGATGGATTGGATGGAGCAGGAGAAAGAGCGTGGTATAACGATTACGTCGGCCGCGACAACGGCCCTGTGGAAAGATCATGTTATAAACATTATTGATACCCCGGGTCACGTGGATTTTACGGTCGAAGTTGAGCGTTCTTTAAGGGTTTTGGATGGAGCGGTTGCTCTGTTTTGCGCTGTCGGAGGCGTTGAGCCTCAATCTGAGACTGTATGGCGTCAGGCAGATAAGTATCATGTGCCCAGAATTGCTTTTGTGAATAAAATGGATCGAATTGGCGCCGATTTTTACAATGTGCTTGAAATGATGAAGCAAAAGCTTGGTTCAAATCCTGTTCCTTTGCAGATTCCAATAGGCGAAGGGGATTTGTTTACCGGTTTAGTGGATCTGGTAGAGATGAATTCTGTTTTATATAATGACGGCTCTCTTGGTGCGTTGTTTGAGGTTGGAGAAATCCCAAAAGGATTGATTGAAAAAGCGGAAAAGTACAGGAATGATATCATCGAGGCTGTTGCGGAGTATGATGAAGAATTGATGATAAAATATCTTGATGGCGAAGAGATTGGCAAGGATGAATTGAAAAAAGCCATTCGAAAAGCGATTATTGACTTAAAAATAACACCGGTATTTTGTGGTTCCGCGTTTAAAAATAAAGGTGTGCAGCGTCTTCTCGATGGTGTCGTTGATTATTTGCCGTCGCCAAAAGATCTTTCGGACGTAGAAGGGTTGAATCCCAGGACAGAAGAAAAGATCACGAGAAAAGCACTGGATGATGCGCCATTCTCAGCATTGGCTTTTAAGATCATGGTCGATCCGTTTGTGGGTCGTTTAACCTTTGTTCGTGTTTATTCAGGATCTTTGAAAGCTGGATCCTATATATATAATAGTGTAAGTGAGAAAAAAGAGCGGGTCGGGCGTCTTCTGCAGATGCATGCGAATCACAGAGAGGATATCGAAGAAATCTCAACGGGTGATATCGCTGCGATTGTAGGATTGAAAAATACGCGTACCGGTGATACGCTTTGCGATGAAAGTAAACAGATTGTGCTTGAGAAGATGCACTTCCCTGAACCGGTGATTGCTGTAGCAGTCGAGCCGAAAACGAAAGCCGATCAGGATAAGCTTAGTCAGTCTTTGGTGAAATTGAGTGATGAAGATCCAACTTTTCACGTAAGAACGGACGAAGAAACAGGGCAAACAATTATCAGCGGTATGGGTGAGTTGCATTTGGAAATTATTGTTGACAGGCTTTTGCGTGAGTTTAAGGTTAGTGCAAATGTCGGTAAGCCGCAGGTCGCTTACAAGGAAACAATAACCAAAAAAGTTGAAGCTGAAGGTAAGTTTGTTCGTCAGTCCGGCGGCCGCGGTCAGTATGGACATGTGGTTATCGATGTTGAGCCAAATGAACCGGGTAAGGGATTTGAGTTTATTGATAATGTTGTTGGCGGAGTAATTCCGAGAGAGTATATCAATTCGGTTAAGCAGGGAATTGAGGGAGCGTTGAAAAACGGTGTGCTCGCCGGGTATCCGATGGAAGATATAAAGGCCCGTTTATTTGATGGGTCATATCATGATGTAGATTCAAGCGAAATGGCGTTTAAGATTGCCGGATCGATGGCCTTGCAGAACGCTGCAAAAAAGGCTGGCCCTGCTCTTCTTGAACCGATTTTTAGTATAGAAATAATTGTACCGGAAGAGTATTTGGGTGATGTCATAGGGGATTTGAACTCCAGAAGAGGTAAAATTTCCGGTATATTGCCAAGAAAAGATGCTCAGGTTGTAAATGGAATGGTTGCGTTGAGTGAGATGTTCGGGTATGCTACCGCATTGCGTTCGGTCACTCAGGGCCGGGCTATTTATACGATGCAGTTCTCTCATTATGAGAAAGTGCCTCAAAGCGTTGCGGATGAAATAGTAGAGAAATCGCAACGTACATCCCGATCATAGAATTAGAAGAAATGTCCTGGAGGAAAGATGGCTAAGGAAAAATTTGATAGAAGTAAGCCCCATGTAAATATTGGAACGATCGGTCACGTTGATCATGGTAAGACAACATTGACGGCAGCGATTACACAGACGCTTGCCAAGAAAGGTACAGCATCCTTCCGCAGCTTTGATAGTATTGACAATGCTCCGGAAGAACGCGAACGCGGTATTACTATTGCGACGGCTCATGTTGAGTATGCAACAGCCAACCGGCATTATGCGCATGTTGACTGTCCCGGTCACGCCGATTATGTAAAGAACATGATTACCGGTGCTGCCCAGATGGACGGAGCGATTCTGGTGGTGAGTGCTGCCGATGGTCCCATGCCGCAGACCCGTGAGCATGTTTTGCTTGCCCGTCAGGTAAATGTGCCTTATATCGTTGTGTTTATGAATAAGGTTGATCAGGTTGATGATCCTGAGTTGTTGGAGCTGGTTGAACTCGAATTGCGTGAACTTCTGTCGTCATATGAATTTCCCGGTGATGACATACCTATTATAAAAGGCAGCGCATTAAACGCCTTGAATAATCCGGAAGATGACGAAGCAAATAAATGTATTTTTGAGTTGATGGATGCGGTTGACGCATACATTCCGACTCCGCAGCGTGATGTTGATAAGCCGTTCCTGATGCCGGTTGAAGATGTGTTCTCGATTACCGGTCGCGGTACGGTGGCGACAGGCAGGATTGAACGCGGTATTGTTACGGTTGGTGAAGAAGTAGAGATGATTGGTTTGGGAGCTCATCGCAAGACGGTTGTAACGGGTGTTGAGATGTTCCGCAAATTGCTTGATCGCGGTGAGGCGGGAGATAATGTTGGTCTTCTGCTGCGCGGTGTAACAAAAGAAGAGATCGAACGCGGAATGGTTCTGGCCAAAGGCGGATCAATTAAGCCTCATACCAAATTCAAAGGTGAAGTATACGTATTGACAAAAGAAGAAGGTGGACGTCATACTCCGTTCTTTAACGGTTATCGTCCGCAGTTTTATTTCCGTACAACCGATGTTACCGGGATGGTGAATATGCCTGCAGGCGTGGAAATGGTTATGCCTGGTGATAACATAACGGTTGAGATCGAGTTGCTGAAAGAGATCGCCATGGAGAAGGAACTGCGTTTCGCGATCCGTGAAGGCGGGCGTACGGTGGGAGCCGGAGTTGTATCGGAGATTATTGCATAGTGCAAGGATGTTTAGTTGCACATTTAACAAATAATTAGTGGAGAAAGTTGTGGCCAGTCAAAGCATTAGAATTCGGTTAAAGGCTTACGATCATAATCTGATTGATAAATCGACTGATAAGATTATTAGAACGGCAAGATCGACAGGAGCATTGATTTCCGGACCGATTCCTTTGCCGACAGACCGATCAGTTTACACAGTTTTACGTTCACCGCATGTAGATAAAAAATCACGTGAGCAGTTTGAAACAAGAATTCATAAGAGACTGATCGATATCTTGAATGCGACCAGCAAAACGGTAGACGCTCTGATGAAATTAGAGCTTCCGGCTGGCGTTGATATTGAAATAAAAACCTGAAATAGCTTCAATCTTTGGAGAAAATAATGTCTGGTATTTTAGGACGCAAAATAGGGATGACTCAAATGTTTGACGACAAAGGCATCGTTGTCGTCGTGACGGTCGTGGAAGCGGGTCCGTGTTATGTCACCCAGATTAAGACAAAAGAAACTGATGGATACGATGCAGTCCAGTTAAGCTTTTTAGATGCAAAAGAAAAAAAGGTATCAAAACCGCTAAAGGGTCACTTTAAAAAAGTATCTGTGACGCCGAAAAAGTTTATCAGGGAGTTTGAAAGCGGCGATCTTGAAAACGCCGAACTTGGTTCCGAGATCAAGGCTGATATCTTTACGCCGGGTATGCAGGTAAGGGTGTCCGGATTAAGTAAGGGTAAAGGATTCCAGGGCGGGGTTAAGCGGCATGGTTTTGCAGGCGGACCGAAAACACATGGTCAGTCTGACAGGCTGCGCGCTCCGGGGTCACTTGGGCAAAGCTCATATCCTTCCCGGGTATTTAAAGGCCTGAAAATGGCCGGACGCATGGGTAACGCGCGTACGACTCTGAAGAGTGTCCAAGTTGTAAAAGTTGATGCAGAGAATAATCTGCTGTTTTTGAAAGGTTCTGTACCCGGTTCGAAAAATACATTGTTGGAAATAAAAAAATAGGCAAATATTAGATTCAAGGTAAAGTATAATGAAGCTTAAAGTATATGAACTAGATGGCAAAGAGACGTCAAAGCAGGTTGAATTAAAAGATACTGTATTTGCCGCTGAGCCGAATGACCATGCGATTTGGCTTGATGTGAAGTTGATTCGTGCGAATCAACGACAAGGTACGCATGCAACCAAGGGCCGTTCGTATGTATCCGGTGGTGGGAAAAAACCGTTTCGTCAGAAAGGAACTGGCCGCGCCAGACAGGGAACTAGCCGCGCGCCGCATCATGTAGGCGGTGGACGTGTATTTGGTCCGGAACCGAGAACCTATACGATGAAGGTGAACAAAAAAGTCAAGCAGCTTGCCCGTCGTTCAGTATTGGCCTATAAAATTCGTGAAAACAAAATTAAAGTCATCAAGGATTTTAATTACGAAGTTCCGTCTACCAAGAAAATTATGAGTCTTGTATCCGCTTTTAATCTTGATAATAAAAACGTATTGATATGTACATCGGATTTGTCGAAGAATATCGTTAAGTCATCTTCAAATTTGTTCAGGGTGCAGGTAAGGGAATCAATTACGTTTTCCACTTATGATTTGTTGAAAGCAGATACAATATTGATTCAGGAAGGCGCGCTCGAAAAAGTTAATGAGGTGCTAGGCTAATGAAAAAAAAGAGAATAATAATCAGACCGTTGTATACTGAAAAACTTGCCGGTTTGCAGGAAAGTCTCAACAAGTACGGCTTTGAAGTAGGTAAAGAATCGAATCGGATAGAAATTAAAAGTGAAGTTGAAAGCCGGTTCGATGTGAAAGTAAAATCTGTGAAGGTAATGAACGTTGTTGGGAAAATGCGCCAGCAAATGACAAAAAAGGGTCGCTTTTATGGTCGTCGCCCTTCATGGAAAAAGGCTATCGTCACACTTGAAAGCGGTCATAAATTAGATTTGTTTGGTAACGCCTAATTCGAGATACGGGGTTTATAAATGGGAATTAAAAGTTTTAAACCAATTACACCTGGTCAAAGATATAAGACGGTAAGTGATTTTGCTCAAATAACAGAATCAAAACCTGAAAAATCACTAACCGAAAGTCTAAATAAGACAGGTGGAAGAAATAATAATGGACGTGTGACTGCGTTTCATCGCGGAGGCGGTCATAAAAGACGTTACAGAATTATAGATTTTAAAAGAAATAAATTTGATATTCCGGCAACCGTCGCCTCTATTGAATATGATCCAAACAGGACTGCAAGAATCGCTCTTTTGAACTATGCAGATGGTGAAAAAAGATATGTTCTGGCTGCTGATGGTTTAAAGGTAGGTGATAAAGTTCTTTCCGGCGAAAATGTAGAGATAAAAATAGGAAATTCGCTTCCATTGGAGAAAATTCCTGTCGGCTTAAGAATATTCGGAATTGAATTAAAGGTTAAAAAAGGTGCGCAGCTTGTGAGAAGCGCCGGCGTATCAGCACAATTAGTGGCAAAAGAAGGTAAATTCGCGATGGTTAAGCTGCCTTCCGGTGAAGTTCGAAAAATTCATGCTAATTGCTATGCGACGATCGGCCAGGTATCCAATGTTGATCATATGAATATTTCCATAGGAAAAGCCGGACGTTCGAGATGGCTTGGACGCCGTCCGAATGTAAGAGGTGTCGCAATGAATCCCATTGACCACCCGATGGGCGGTGGAGAAGGTAAAACTTCTGGCGGGCGTCATCCGTGTTCGCCATGGGGCCAGTTAAGTAAAGGTTTGAAAACACGTAAGAAAAGAAAACAATCTGATGCGTTTATTGTGAAGCGGCGTAAATAGGAGAATGATGTAGATGGCACGCTCGATAAAAAAAGGTCCATATATTGACCCGAATCTTGCCGGTAAAATAGAAAAACTGAATACTGAAGGTAAAAAGGTGGTTGTGAAAACCTGGGCAAGAAGAAGTACAATTCCACCGGAATTTGTAGGGCATACAATTGCTGTTCATAACGGAATAAAATTCATACCTGTTTATGTGTCTGAAAATATGGTGGGTCACAAACTTGGTGAATTTGCTCCGACTCGTACATTTAGAGGTCACGGGGGTAAGCTGGCTGAACGCATGAGTCGTGTTAAGTAAAAAAAATCGGAGTAAAGATGGAAGCTATTGCAAAAACCAAATATTTGAGAATGTCCCCGATAAAAATGCGACGGGTCCTGGACCTGGTTCGCGGTATGAATGTGGAAGAAGCATTGAATTTACTTCATTTTACAAGAAAAAATGCCGCTGAGCCTATCGCCAAGACAATTCAGGCTGCCTATGCTAATCTTGGCAACAAGGAAGAAGGCGAGCGTATTAATATGAATGATGTTTATATTAAAACCGCATTCGTAGATGGCGGGGCAACTCTGAAGAGATTTCGTCCTATGTCAATGGGCAGAGCGGGTAAAATACGTAAAAGAACATCACATTTAACAATTATTGTTGAACATATTTAAAACTGTTCACTATAAGGAGAATCGGTTTGGGGCAAAAAGTTCATCCGGTTGGTTTCAGATTAGGGATCATCAAAACCTGGAATAGCAGTTGGTTTGACGAAAAGAATTTCGCGGCGAAACTGCAGGAAGATTTAAAGCTTAGACAGTACATCAGGAATCGTTTGAAGAAAGCGGCGGTGTCCAAGATTGAGATCGAACGTACTGTGAAGAAAGTCATTTTAACGGTTCATACGGCCCGGCCCGGGATTGTGATCGGGAAAAAGGGTTCTGAGGTTGATAAGTTAAAAGAAGAACTGAGAGCTTTAACAGGTAAAGATGTTCAGATCAATATCAATGAAATCAAGAAACCGGAATTAGACGCATATCTGGTTGCCGAAAACATTGCGAAGCAGCTGGAAGGCAAGGTTAGTTTTCGTCGCGCTATGAAAAAAGCGATTACATCGACAATGAGACTTGGAGCTGAAGGAATTAAGATTATGTGTTCCGGGCGTCTCGGCGGAGCTGAAATGGCAAGAACTGAACAATATAAAGAAGGAAGAATTCCCCTTCATACGCTAAGAGCAGACATAGATTATGCCACTTATACGTCAAACACAACTTATGGAACAATTGGCGTAAAGGTCTGGATCTTTAATGGCGAAGTAATCGGAAAAAGATAGGATGAGTTTTAGGAGTCTTTCTAATGTTAATGCCTAAGAGAGTTAAATATCGTAAGAAACAACGCGGAAGAATGAAGGGTAATGCCCAGAAGGGCAATTATATTGCATTCGGTAAATATGGATTAAAGGCTATGGAATCCGGTTGGATTACCAGCAGACAGATAGAAGCAACACGTATTGCGATCACAAGGCACGTGAAGCGCGGTGGAAAAGTTTGGATTCGTATATTTCCCGATAAGCCCGTCACTAAAAAACCGGCGGAAACTCGTATGGGAAAAGGTAAGGGATCTCCCGAATATTGGGTAGCAGTGGTAAAGCCCGGCCGTATTATGTTCGAGCTGGAAGGTGTAGATCTTGAACTGGCCAAAGAAGCTATGCGCTTAGCTTCGCATAAATTACCAATTAAAACAAAATTTGTTGTAAATGAGTAACAGGGGTAAAAGCGATGAAGAGCAAAGAAGATATAAAAGGACTTACCCTGGACGAATTAAATGAGAAGTTGCGTGAAGTTCAAGATGAATATGAAAATCTTGTCCTTCAGAAAGCGACGCATCAGCTGACTAACCCCATTCGGATCAGATTTGTGCGTAGGGAGATTGCGCGCATTAAAACATTTATACGTCAGCAGGAATTAGGTATAAATATCAAAGCATAAGTGAGATTGGGAAAGATATGAAGACAGAACGCGGGTTACGAAAAGTTCGTATCGGTAAAGTTCTTAGTAATAAGATGGACAAAACAATCACCATTGCAGTTGAAAGACGCTTAAAGCATCCTCTGTATGGAAAATTCGTAAAAAAGACGATGAAGCTGACTGTGCATGATGAGCAAAATGTATGCAATGAAGGTGATCTTGTAAAAGTAATGGAAACCAAACCCATCAGTAAAAACAAAAGATGGCGTTTAGTGGAAGTTGTTGAAAAAGTTAAATAAATGTCTGAAAAAGGACCTGGAAGATGATTCAAGAATATACAAGGTTAAATGTCGCGGACAATTCCGGTGCTCAGAAGGTTATGTGTATTCGTATCCTGGGCGGCTCAGGTAGAAGATACGCATCAGTCGGTGATATAATTGTTGTGGCTGTAAAGAGCGCTATTCCCGGGGGTACCGTGAAAAAGGGTGAAGTTCAGAAGGCGGTAATCGTTCGCACGAAGAAAGAAATACGCAGGCCGGATGGAACCTATATCCGTTTTGACGAAAATGCAGCCGTAATCATCGATAACCAAAATGAACCACGGGGAACACGTATTTTTGGGCCTGTCGCTCGCGAGTTGCGTGATATGCAGTTTATGAAAATCGTATCTTTGGCTCCCGAAGTACTATAACTATGGGTAGGATTGTATAAATGAGAGTAGTTAAAAACGACACTATTAAAGTGGTTTCAGGCAAATATAAGGGAAAGATAAGTAAAGTACTTAAAGTTTTCCCTGATAAGGACCGGGTAATTGTTGAGGGTGTAAACATTATTAAAAAGCATACCCGTCCGTCACAAAAAAATACACAGGGCGGCATTGTTGAAAAAGAAGCCCCCATACACATTTCCAATGTCGTGCTGGTTTGTGGTAAATGTAATAAACCAACCCGTGTAGGCTATCGTTTTCTGGATGATGGCTCCAAGGTAAGGTTCTGCAAAAATAAAGATTGCGGCGAAATAATATCAGTTAACGTATAGCACGGAATATTTAGAGGTTAAAAATGGCTGAATACGTACCGAGGTTGTTCGATCAATATAAAAACGAAGTTGTGCCTCACATGATGAAAAAATTTGGGTATAAAAATATAAATGAAGTTCCCAAATTGGTAAAAATTAGTCTTAATGTCGGTGTTGGTGATGCGATTCAGGACGCGAAAGTCCTGGAAGGCGCTGTAAGTGATCTGACAGTTATCAGTGGCCAGAAGCCGGCGATAACAACTGCGAAGAAATCGATTTCAAATTTCAAGCTTCGTCAGGGAATGAAGATAGGCTGCCGTGTCACATTACGTAATAAGATGATGTTTGATTTTCTTGATCGCTTTATCAGTATCGCTGTTCCTCGTATCAGGGATTTCAGAGGTTACTCTGATAAATCATTCGATGGCAGAGGCAATTATACATTGGGGATCAAAGAACAGATAATTTTCCCTGAGATTAACGTTGATAAAATTGATAAAATTCGCGGTTTGGATGTCACTTTTGTAAGCACTGCGAAAACCGATGAAGAAGCTTATGAGCTATTAAGGTCACTGGGTTTCCCTTTCAAGAAACAGGAAAATTAAGATAAGAGGTGTGCTTTGGCAAAGAAATGTTTGATTGAAAAGTCTAAAAGTAAGCAAAAATTTAAAGTGCGTGAATATAACCGTTGTAATAGATGCGGCCGTCCACGGGGATATCTCCGGAAATATGGAATCTGCCGTCTTTGCTTCAGACAATTAGCTTTACAAGGTGAAATACCGGGCGTTACCAAGGCAAGCTGGTAAACCCAATTGAAGGAGAATAAATAAATGTCAATGACAGATCCAATTGCAGACTTTTTGACAAGAATAAGAAATGGGCTGCATGCCAAACACAAATATGTGGATATACCGTCATCTAACGTTAAACGTCAGATGAGCCGTATCTTGCTCGAACAAGGATATATAGCAAAATATGTTGTAGTTGATGATGGTAAACAGGGTCTTATACGAATCTGGTTGAAATACGATCAGTATAAAAATCCAATCATTCAGAATTTAACGAGAGTAAGCAAGCCTGGAAGAAGACAATATGTTCCTGTAGAGAATTTACCCAGGGTAAAAAATAATTTAGGTATTGCGATTATGACAACTCCTAAAGGTGTAATTACTGCTCGTGAAGCAAAAAGACAACACGTTGGTGGCGAAATTTTATGTTACGTTTGGTAATATGAAGGAATAGGAGACAATAAAGTGTCGAGAATCGGCAAATTACCAGTTCAGATTCCGGATAACGTTAATGTTAATCTGGATAATAAAATATTGACTGTTAAAGGACCAAAAGGCGAGCTGAGCCGTCAGTTCGTAGAGCAGATCAATATTGTGATTGAAAATAAAGAGATTGTGGTTTCCAGAATGAATGATGAAAAGGTTAGTCGCTCATTGCATGGATTAACCCGTACTCTGATTGCGAATATGGTTGAAGGTGTATCAAACGGTTTTACAAAGAAACTTGAAATTGTTGGTGTTGGATATAAGGCTGAAACCAAGGGTAGTCGTCTTGTACTCCATTTAGGTTTTTCTCATCCGATCGTTTTTTCTGCACCTGAGGGTATAACGATAAATGTTCCCGGTCCGAATGAAATACAAATTTCGGGTATAAATAAAGAATTGGTGGGAATGATCGCATCCAAGCTTCGCAGTTACAGAAAGCCAGAGCCCTACAAAGGCAAAGGCGTGAAATATGCCGGCGAACATATACGTCGCAAGGCTGGAAAAACGGCAGGAAAATAAGTAGATAGGAACGATTAAGATGCCTGAGAAAAGTAAAAAAAGGATATTCGGTACAACTGAAAGACCGCGTTTAGTGGTTTTTAGAAGCCTGAGATATATGCATGGGCAAATCGTTGACGATTCCCAGAAAAAGGTGTTATTAGGGCTGTCTGATATAAGTAAATCAGTCAAAGATGCTCTGAAAAAAGCCAAATCAAAAAAAGAAAAAGCTTTTATTGTCGGTAAATTGCTGGCTGAAGAAGCAAAAAAGAAAAATGTGTCAAAAGTAGTTTTTGACAGAAACAGTTATCTTTATCATGGGCGTGTAAAATCGTTCGCCGATGGTGCCCGTGAAGGTGGCTTGGATTTTTAAATTATAGGGAGTGAACGGTGGTTGAACGAATTAATCCAGGTGAATTAGATTTAAAAGAGAAGGTGGTTTATATCAACCGTGTCGCCAAAGTATTAAAAGGCGGTCGGCGCTTCTCGTTCAATGCCATTGTTGTAGTTGGCGATGGAAGTGGCATTATAGGTCTTGGTTTAGGTAAAGCCAATGAAGTTATTAATGCTATCTCAAAAGCCACTGATCAGGCTAAAAAAAATCTAACTAAAGTATCACTGATAAATGGTACGATTTCATATCCGGTCAATGCTAAATACGGCGCTGGTTATGTCTCCTTAAATCCGGCTTCACCCGGTACAGGAGTTATTGCCGGTGGTCCGGTCCGCGCAATTTGCGAAATGGCGGGAATTACTGATATTTTGACCAAATCGATCGGTTCTTCAAACCCGCACAATCTCAGCAAAGCGACATTTTATGCTCTTAAAAATATGATGAGTGCTGAAGAAGTTGCGAAGAGAAGAAATATTTCGCTTGGCAAGTTATTTCATGGTTAACAGCTAATTTCAAGGATATTAATAATGGCAACAAGTAAGTTAAAAAAAATAAAGATTACCCAGAAAAAAAGTGCAATAGGCTATCCCAAAGGTCAGAAATTGACTATTGAAGCATTGGGTATCAAAAAATTAAATCATAGCGTGGTGCATGATGCCACTCCACAAATCCTCGGAATGGTTAATAAAGTTAAGCATCTTGTCAATGTGGAAGAAGTAAAATAGAATATATTGTATAGGGGATAGTTCAATTATGGATTTAAGTACATTACGTCCTGCGAGTGGGGCAACCAAAAAGAAAAAAAGACGTGGCCGGGGTGAAGGTTCAGGTCTCGCGGTAACCGCAGGTAGAGGACATAAAGGTTATGGTTCCAGAGGCGGCGCGAAACAAAGAGCCTGGTTTGAAGGTGGCCAGATGCCTCTGCAACGTCGTTTACCAAAATTTGGTTTTACAAATATCAATAAAATAACCCATCAGGTTGTAAATGTCGGAGATCTTGAGAAAGTATCCGGTTCAGAGATGATTACCAGGGAGATTTTATTACAGAACGGGCTTATTCGTAAAAAAAATGTGCCTGTAAAAATTCTCGGTAACGGTGAATTGAAATCGAAAGTCAATTTAACGATTGATGCCATCAGCAAATCAGCCAGGGAAAAGATCGAAAAATTAGGAGGCACCGTTACGCTATCATGATACTCGATACTTTTAGAAATATATTCAAGATCGGTGAATTGAGAAGGCGTATTTTTTTTACATTGATGATTTTAGGTATCGAGCGAATCGGTACCCATATCGTTACGCCGGGAATCGATACAAGTGTGTTGGCAGAAGGATTTAAGAACTTACAAGGTACTTTATTTGGTCTGTATGACTTGTTTGCCGGCGGCGCGTTTAGCAAGGCAGCTATTTTCGGGCTGGGTATTATGCCCTATATCAGCGCATCCATTATTATTCAGCTGCTGGGAGCCGTAGTTCCGCACTTTCAGAAGCTTCAAAAAGAAGGTGAAGAAGGCCGAAAAAAAATCATTCAGTATACCCGTTATGGCACATTGTTGATTTCTGCCATGCAGGCTTATGGTGTTGCTATATTTCTGCAGAGTATTCAGATTGCGGACGGCAGGCTCGCCGTACCCGATCCGGGTATAGGATTTCAATTAATGACAATGATTTCCATGGCCTCCGGAACCATGCTTATCATGTGGCTTGGTGAACAAATAGATGATCGAGGTATTGGTAATGGTATTTCTCTTATCATCTTTATAGGTATTATTGCCAGCTTACCGAGCGCTTTATCGGAAGAATATATACATTTCTCAAGTGGTGAACGCGGGCTACTCGCTGAAGCCGCGCTTTTGGCACTTGCTTTTGCGATTATCTACTTTGTGGTTCTACTTACTCAGGGAACCAGAAAAATTCCGGTTCAGTATGCAAAAAGAGTGGTGGGGAGAAAAGTATACGGAGGCACCAATACCCATTTTCCAATGAAAGTCAATACCGCCGGAGTTATGCCGATTATCTTTGCTCAGGCAATCATGTTTGTTCCGACAACAGTGCTGACTTTTATGCCCGAAAGTGAATTCATGATTACGCTACAGGGTCTATTTTCGATGGAGTCATGGTTTTACTGGATTGTTTATGGTGTAATGATCGTTTTCTTTACCTATTTTTATACCGCCATCGCTTTAAATCCTGTTGATGTCGCGGATAATTTGAAAAAGCAGGGTGGTTTTATTCCGGGTGTTCGTCCTGGAAAAAGAACTTCTGAGTTCTTGGATAATATATTGACACGGATAACGTTACCTGCGTCAATATTCCTTGCAATTATCGCCATTGTACCGGCGATGCTGGCCAAATGGTTCAATATTCCTTACAGTCTCGCCTCATTTTACGGAGGTACAGGGCTGTTGATTATTGTGGGTGTAGCGCTTGATTTCTTGCAACAGGTGGAATCTCATTTATTTATGCGTCACTATGACGGTTTTATGAAATCCGGCAAGCTCAGAGGGCGGAAATAAGTAGTCGGTTATGATTTATATAAAATCAGAAAAAGAAATAAATAAGATAGAAAAAAGTAATATCATCCTTGCTGAATCGCTAAAGTTCATTGAAAAATATATAGAACCCGGTGTTACCACAAATATTCTTAATAAAGAAATAGAGAATTTCATATTAAGTAAGAATGCGCGACCTGCATTCAAGGGTTTATATGGTTTTCCGGCCGCGGCATGTATCTCATTAAATGATGAGGTGGTTCACGGAATTCCAGGTGAAAAAAAATTGGCAGATGGTGATATTGTAGGCATTGATGTCGGGGTTGAGCTTGATGGTTACTATGGTGACGGCGCAAAAACTTTTCTGGTAGGAAATGTTTCGCCGGAAACCAAAAACCTCTGTAAAGTAACCGAAGAAAGTTTGTACCTTGGAATAGAGCAGGCAAGAGAAGGTAACCGGGTTGGTGATATTTCAGCAGCGGTTCAGAACCATGTAGAAAAACATGGGTATTCAATTGTCAGAGACCTGGTTGGTCATGGAGTTGGTATTGAACCTCATGAGGACCCTCAAATACCCAATTATGGAGTAAAGGGAAAGGGTCCGAAATTAAAGATTGGAATGGTCATAGCCATTGAACCAATGGTTAATTTGGGGACATATAAAGTATATATAATGGATGATCAGTGGACTGTGAAGACACTTGACGGAAAACCTTCCGCCCATTATGAGCATTCTATAGCAATATTGAAGGATGGACCCAAAATTTTAACAATGGTTAATTAAGTAAGGAGTATTAATTTGGCAAAAAAGCAAGAGGCAATCAGAGTTGATGGAATTATAAAGGAAACACTGCCAAATGCTTCTTTTATCGTGACCCTTGAAAACGGACATGAGGTGTTAGCATATATTTCCGGCAAAATGAGAATGCATTTTATAAAAATATTACCCGGAGACAAAGTAAGCATGGAACTATCCCCCTACGATTTGTCCAGGGGAAGAATAGTGTATCGTTATAAATAATAAGGATTGAAGATGAAAGTACAGGCCTCAGTTAAAAAAATATGTGACGGTTGTAAAATAATTCGTCGCAAGGGTGTTGTAAGAGTAATTTGTAGTAAAAATCCAAAACATAAACAGCGTCAAGGTTAAATTTTAAGGAGGCAGTTTTGGCTCGTATCGCTGGTGTTGATTTACCGAAAAACAAGCGCGTAGTTATCGGTTTAACCTATATATACGGTATTGGTAAAACCTCTTCAGAAAAAATCTGTAAGGATTCCGGAGTCGATGTAAATACCCGGGTTAAAGATCTGACTGAAGATGAAGTGAAAAAGATTCGTACGATCATTCAGACAGAGCATAAGGTTGAAGGTGCGCTCAAAGCAGAAATTAATATGAACATTAAAAGGTTGATGGATATTAATTCTGTGAGAGGGTATCGTCACCATCGCGGATTACCAGTACATGGTCAGAGAACAAAAACAAATGCGCGCACTCGTAAAGGCCGCAAAAGACTTGTTAGTGGCGGAAAGAAAAAATAATTATAATTCAGGAGGCGTGATTTGGCTTCACCTAAGGCTAGAAAAAAGGTCAAGAAAAAAGAGCGTGTTGAACCGCATGGCAAGGCACATATCAAATCTACCTTTAATAATACCATCGTTTCGATAACTGATAATTATGGAAATGTTATCTCCTGGGCTAGTGCCGGACATGTTGGTTTTAAAGGATCAAGGAAAAACACTCCGTTCGCAGCTCAGGTTGCCGCAGAAAATGCAAGCAAAACCGCAATGGACCTCGGGTTGCGCAGTGTAGACGTCGAAGTAAAGGGACCGGGTTCAGGAAGAGAAGCAGCGATTAGGTCTTTACAGGCGGCTGGATTGGAAATTTCCACGATTAAGGATGTGACCCCAATCCCGCATAATGGTTGCAGACCACCTAAAAAGAGACGTGTATAACCCTAATTTGGAGTTTAGTTAATGGCAAGATATACAGGACCTAAAGCGAAACTTGTCCGTAAATTCGGTGAAAATATATTTGGAAATCCAAAATTTGATAAAATTTTGAATAATAAACCCTATCCTCCGGGACAGCACGGGATGGGAAGAAAAAAGATTTCCGATTACGGACTACAGCTTAGAGAAAAACAAAAATTAAAAATTATGTACGGACTGCTGGAAAGACAATTCCATAATTATTTTGTAAAGGCGGAACGTATGAAAGGCGTGACCGGAGAAAATCTGCTAAAGATTCTCGAAAGTCGTCTGGACAATACTGTTTATCGTTTGGGATTTGCTGTCTCAAGATCTCAGGCAAGACAAATAGTGTTACATAAGCATGTCACAGTGAACGGCCGTGTTGTAAATATACCGTCATTTCTTTTGAAGCCGGGTGATGAGGTTCAGATCAGAGAGAAAAGTCGTCGGCTTGCTGTCGTTCATGATGCCATGAAAAAAGTTCGCGCGGAGAATATGTATCCCTGGCTGACTCTGGATAAGGCCCAGTTAAAAGGTAGTTTTATCCAAAGGCCGGAACGCGCGGATATTCCTGTAAATGTTCAAGAAAATATGATTGTTGAGTTATACTCTAAGTAGTGGCAACAAAAAAATAAAAGAATGGGTGAATAATGAGCTGGACTAACTTACAGATGCCAGAGAGGATAGAATTAGACGAGTCGTCTTATTCCAGTACCTTCGGGAAATTCTATGTCCAACCACTGGAAAAAGGATTTGGCGTTACGATTGGAAACATGTTTAGGAGAGTGTTGCTTTCTTCTCTGCAGGGTGCAGCAATTACCGCTATTAAAATTAACAATATTCAACATGAATTTACCACCGTTCCCGGCGTATATGAGGATGTGACTGAAATCATTCTTAATCTGAAGCAAGTACGATTAAAACTAATGAATAAACGCCCGGACAAGGTTACTTTGAATCTAAAAGGCCCTTTAGAGCTGACAGGCAAAACTATTCAGGATTGTACAAATGATTTTGAAGTACTTAATCCTGACCTTCATATTGCCAGTCTGAATGAGGACGCAAATTTTGAAATGGAGCTTAGAATAGGTCGTGGGCGTGGATATGTGACCGCGGAAGAGAATAAAGCGGCAGACCAGCCGATTGGTGTTATACCGATAGATTCTATTTTCTCCCCGATATTAAACGTTCGGTATTTTGTGGAAAATACCCGCGTAGGCCAAAGAACAGATTTTGAAAAATTGATTCTTGAGATTGAAACAGACGGAAGTATAACTCCTGATGATGCGTTAACTTATAGCGGTAAAATATTAAGAGACCATATACAGCTGTTCATTAATTTTGATATTGATACTGAAGAAGAAGAAGTTAATGAAATTGATGAAGAAACCCTGCGAATCAAAAAACTGCTAAAAATGAGTGTGGATGAGCTGGAACTTTCTGTGCGGTCTCACAATTGCTTAAAAGCTGCAAATATTAAAACAATCGGCGATCTGGTCCGAAGAGATGAACAAGAGATGCTAAAATTCAAAAATTTTGGTCGGAAATCTCTTATGGAACTGGGTAAAATTCTGGAAGAACGCGGATTGCAATTCGGTATGAATGTTGAAAAATATTTAAAACCTGAAGAAAAAGTATAAGCTTAAAGAAGGACATACAGAATGCAACACAAGAAAAAGGGTACACATTTAGGCAGAACGACTAGTCATAAAAAGGCACTCATGCGTAACATGGCTGCACAAGTACTCAAGCACCGGCAAATCAAAACCACTGATGCGAAAGCAAAAGAGGTAAGAAGATTTGTAGAGCGCCTTATCACTTATGGTAAGAAGGGAACCCTTCATCATCGTCGTCTGGCATTTAAATTCCTGCAAAACAAGGAAGCTGTTAAAGTCCTTTTTGAAGAAGTCGCCCCTGTATTTCAGGATAGAAATGGCGGTTATACAAGGATCATAAAACTGGGATACAGAAAAGGGGACGCCGCTTCCGTTAGTTTATTGCAATTAGTGGGATTTGAACAAGCCGGAGAGGCTATCAAAAAGAAAGAATCTAAGAAAGCGGAACAAAAAGAAGAACAAAAAGAACCGAAAAAAGAAACAGCAAAAAAAACGACAAAGAAAAAAACCGAAAAAAAAGCGGTTAAAGATGAAACTTCAGCAAAACCGGCAAAAGAAAAAAAGACGGAAGAAAAAGAATAACTCTCTTTTTGCTTGAAATTTAAAGCCATCTCTTGATAAAGGGGTGGCTTTTTTTTTCATAGGATAAGGTATAAATAATGCCTTGCATTGATTTATGACCAGTTATATATTTAAGTTAACAAAATATATAAAGTTAAGGCTGCTATGATTCGACTTTTTTATCTCTTTTTCATTCTGCTTTTAACAGTTCAATATACACACGCAACCGAAAATCAACGCGCAATGTGGGTCGTCCGGCATGCTCTGACCTCACCAGATGAGATCAGAAGTATTATTAGTGTCTCAGAGAAACTTAATATTACAGATATATATGTTCAGGTAAGGGCACTTGGTGAAAATTATTATTCACCGCATCAGGAAACAAATGTTCCCGCTTTATTCCACTCACTTATCAAAGATGCAAAAAGAAAAAATATCAAGGTTCACGCATGGCTGAATATTTTGTATATTTGGACGGGAAATGACGAACCCGATAATAAAAATCATGTTTTTTACAAAGCATCAAGCTCAATTCTCAGATCAGCGGACTATAGTGAAATTCCAAAATACACTTCTCTGAAAAAAGAGGGAATTGAGGGATATTTTATAAGTCCTTCAGACACGATTAATCTAAATGAAGTTAAGATGCTAATCGTCGATCTCATCAATAATTATCAGGTCGACGGGATTCATCTTGATTACTTCAGGTATCCGGATATTAAATATTCCGTTTCACCGCTTTCACGTACGGAATTTATGCTGCAGAATTCTATTGATCCTGAAAAAATATATTCTGATGTTACAGAATTTACGAACCAAAGAGGATATAAAACTTTTATATATCTTGATGAAATGTACAGAGAATTTTTAAGAGACAGTTTGAGCGATATGCTGATCCGGATAAAAAATCATATACATATCCTGAATAATAAAATCGAACTGAGTGTCGCGGTAAAACCAAATTTGATTCAGGCCCGGCATCGATATTTTCAAGATTGGGGCATGTGGTTGAAAAAAGATTTATGTGACAAGGTGATACTAATGAATTATAAAACGGATTATGAGTCATTTAAGCAAAATTTAAGCCTTGCGCAGACTCTTCAATCAGATGATAAAATAATAATAGGTATTTCAACTTATAATCAGAATGAAAATGCGGTAAAACAAAGAGTAAAACTTGTGTCAAATATGGATTTTGCCGGATACGCTTTGTTTTCATACAACTATTTGAGCGAGAACAAAAAATATCTTGAAAAAATAGTATTTGCGGATAAGACTGGAGGAAAAAATGGGAAGGATAATTCGAGCTCCGCGGGGAACTGAAATTACATGTAAGGGCTGGCATCAGGAAGCTGCAATGCGCATGCTTATGAATAATCTGGATCCGGATGTTGCTGAAGATCCCGATAATTTAGTTGTTTATGGAGGAAGCGGTAAAGCGGCAAGAAGCTGGGAAGCGTATGATGCTATCATTACCTCATTGAAAAATCTCGAAAATGATGAAACACTTTTAGTTCAATCAGGTAAGCCGGTCGGAATCATCAAAACCCATGTGCATTCGCCGAGGGTTTTAATCGCTAATTCGAATTTGGTACCAAATTGGGCAACATGGGAAAAATTCAGAGAATTAGAAAAAAAAGGCCTGATCATGTATGGCCAAATGACAGCCGGCAGCTGGATCTATATAGGAACACAGGGGATTCTGCAGGGTACGTATGAAACTTTTGCCGCGTTGGCAAAACAATATCCCTCAAAGGATTTGACAGGAAAACTCGTAGTGACAGCCGGTTTAGGGGGAATGGGGGGTGCTCAGCCGCTGGCAGTCACAATGAATAATGGTGTAGCGCTGTGTGTGGATGTGGATGAAGTACGTATAAAGAGACGTATTGAATTTGGATATCTGGATAAATCGGCAACATCTCTTTCCAATGCTATGGCAATGTGTCGGGAAGCGATGGCGGATAAAAAACCATTATCAGTAGGATTGCTTGGAAATGCCGCGGATATTCTTCCTGAGATGGTAAAACAGGGTATTATACCGGATGTTGTAACTGACCAGACATCATCTCATGATGAATTAAATGGGTATGTTCCAAATGGATTGTCTCTGAAAGAAGCCCTGGCTTTAAGAGAGTCGGATTCTTCCTTATATATTGAAAAATCATATAATGCGATGGCTGCGCACTGCAGAGCCATATTGGATATGCAGTCAGCAGGCGCGATTGCGTTTGATTACGGAAATAATTTAAGGGCACAGGCACAAAAGGCCGGTGTAGAAAATGCATTTGATTATCCGGGTTTCGTTCCGGCATATATAAGGCCTCTTTTTTGCGAAGGTAAAGGACCATTCAGATGGGTGGCTTTGTCCGGTGATCCGGAGGACATTTACAAAACAGATGAATTGATTTTAAAATTATTTCCGGAAAATGAAGCGCTGGTAAGATGGATTAAACTGGCACAGGAAAAAGTGCATTTTCAGGGATTACCATCAAGGATATGCTGGCTTGGTTATGGAGAACGGGCACTCTTTGGTCTTGAGCTAAATAAGTTAGTTAAAGAAAGAAAAATTAAAGCTCCCGTGGTTATTGGTCGAGATCACTTAGATACAGGATCTGTTGCATCCCCGAACAGGGAAACCGAAGCTATGAAAGATGGAAGCGATGCAATCAGTGACTGGCCTTTGCTGAATGCTATGTCAAATGTGGCATCCGGATCGTCCTGGGTATCATTTCATCATGGCGGTGGTGTGGGAATAGGATATTCCCAGCATGCAGGACAGGTAATTGTGGCTGACGGATCAGATGAAATGGATGTTCGATTGCAGAGGGTCTTAACGAATGATCCCGGTCTTGGTGTTTTCAGGCATGCAGACGCGGGATATGAAGAAGCCATCACATTTGCTGAAAAAAACAAATTAAAAATACCAATGATAAAATAGTGAAGGATAAATCTGGTAAAGAATGGGTGAAATTATCGCTATTACGAGTCAAAAAGGTGGTGTTGGCAAAACAACTACATCAATTAATCTTGGTGCAAGTCTTGCTATTTTCCAGAAACGGGTATTGCTAATCGATATTGATCCCCAGGGAAGTATCGCCGCTAGTTTTCAACTGGATGATTTAAGCATAGCGTATGGAACATATGATGTATTTGTGAAGAGAATTCCCTTATCCCTTGCGATAATCGATGTCGGGCTTGATATGTTAGAAATTGTTCCGGCAAACGTGCGCGGCGAAGAAGATGAGATAGATTTATTTACCAATGCTTTGCAAACTGAATTGTTAAGAAGTGTTCTTAGTTCATATAAAAATGAATACGATTATATTCTGTTGGATTGTCCACCCAGCCTGGGGACGGTAACACTGAATGCGATAACAGCGGCGGACTCACTTCTTATTCCGGTTCAGTGTGAATATTATTCTTTAAAGGCACTGGGGAAATTTATCAGGGCGATTCGTAATATAGGTACAAAATATAATCCCGAATTAAGATTAAACGGTCTTTTGATTACCATGCTTGACAAAAGGCTGAAAAAAAGCAATGAGATTGTTGACGAATTAAGACACAGCTTTAAAGATTTGGTATTTAATACGGAAATTCCAAGAAATTCCAGGATATCGGAAGCGCCGTCATTGGGAAAACCGGTCGCACTGGTAGATATATCATCTCCGGGCGCTATCAGCTATTTAAAGCTTGCCGAAGAAATAATCGAAAAAGAGAATAACCGCTTTTAACTATTTAGAAAGGATACAAAAGTGGAAAAGTTTTATAAACGCATTGATAAGATCGATGAAAAAATTCACTCGGCTAAACTTCCTTACAATGCCTGGAAGGTCCTTTTTTTAGTTACCGATAAAACAGATGCCCGGGAAATTGCTGCAATTCTTGAAGAAGAAGATGCCATCGTTCAGGAAGCGTTGAACAGGCTTGTTTCGGAAAAATTGGTTACAGAAATTTCAGAAAAAACAGTGGATGCGACACCTGAAATTGAGGCTGAGGAGACATCTGTTGAACCGGTTTTTCCGCAGGACCTTGCAACTGAAGAACCCGAGGAAAACACAAATGAAGTAGATGTTCAAATATCGGAACAGGAATCTGGTGGTGAAATTCCGGATAAAGGTGATTTGGAGAATGAGGAAGAAGCCTTTGACCTGGAATCAGTTTTTACCGAAAGTGAAGATGAAAAGGAACATGAAGATCTGGAAATAAGCATAGCAGATGAGCCGGAACCGGAAATAAAAGTTGAAGAAAAACCCGTTGAAGAAGAACCATTGCACACTGAAGCCGATAAAGAAAGCGTTTCCGGTAAAAAGAAGATACTTGTTGTCGACGACAGTATTGTCATTCGCAAAATGGTTGAAATAGCTCTCGAAGATGAGAACTATCATATTGAAACTGCTGTTAGCGGAAAGGACGGTTTGGCATTAATAGATAAAATAAATCCGGATCTGGTGATACTTGACATGATGCTGCCTGATATTAACGGTATCGAAATTTTAAAAGCCATCAAAGCATCAAAGGGAATTCCGGTAATTATGCTGTCAGGGAAAGATTCACCGCAAATGGTGGAAAAAGCAAAATCAGAAGGAGCGGATGAATTCTTGCCAAAACCCTTTAAAGATGATGAGTTGTTGAGCAAAATTAAAAATTTGCTGGAATAAATACTCCGGATATTGGAACAATGGCTCACCGGGAAATATATTGAACTGATAGACTGACTTAATTCAAACAGGAGTCAATTTGGCATCAAGAGAAAGTTCTTCGAAAAATAAAGGAACGAAGGATTACAGGTACTCGGTATTACAAATTTCAGATAAATTTTTTGGAGTTGAAGTTCTGAAGGTCCGGGAAGTTGTTTCGTTCCCAAAACTTACTATCGTTCCAAATGTCAATGAATCTGTTCTTGGAGTTTTTAACCTTCGTGGACAGATTTTCTCTGTAATGGATATCCGGCTGATGCTCAAGCTACCCGTTACACCGCTCCGGGATGAAAATCTGGTTGTCATTCTGGAACAAGACGATGTTGCATTTGGTATTGTTGTGGATAAAGTTATGGATGTCGCAAACATTGATTCAAATAAAATACAAATACCAACCCGCGAGATGCCTGTTAAAATAGCTCAGTATCTGGACGGGTGCTTCGATCATAAAAAATTCGGTATGATTTATCTTCTAGATATTTCCGCATTGGTGAATGCGAAAGAACTTAAAAGTTATAGATTTTGAAAAGAGGCAAGAATGCGAAAAACAAGTTTTGGAATAATTACAAAATTTATTGTCCTGATGATCCCTCTTTTAATTATTATAATTGGTCTTACAGGTTATATCAGTCATAAAAATAAGACGGACCAATTCACGAAGTCACAACTTGTTGAAATAAAAAAAATAGTTGCGCTGGGTGGGGGAATTATTTCCGGTGATCTGATAAATCAGATTGAAAAAGAAAGCGATTATAATTCTGATGCTTATCAAGGAGCCTATGGTCAGATTGAATCCATACGAAATTCATATGAATCAGATGGTGTGGTAATCAGGATTATACGAAGAAAAGGGAATATTACAGAGCTTGTTCTAACGGACAGCAAGTCGAACATGATTGGCAAAAATTATGATCTTTGGCAGGAGATGAATGAAGCCATTAATTCAAACCGGGTCACGGGAAGATCGATTACTGATCAATACGGACGATTAATTGTGGCTGGTTTCGCGCCGGTGAAAACCAAAGATAATAATATTGTCGGGCTGTTAATGATTCAAAAGGATATTTCAGCCATCATGCCCTCACTTTTAGATGCTGTTAAATGGCCTGCTATCAGCGGAGGAATCTTTTTACTTATAGCAATTCTTATTCTCCTTCTTGATCTTAAAAAGCTCAGTAACAGTATTGATCTTACCGAAAGTTTGCTTGTTAAATTAAAAGGCGGAAAAGCGCTTCATAAAATCGATGAACACCGAGGGTATCTTTCAGAATTTATACCGCTGTTGAAGAAATTTGAGAGTGGAATTGAAGGGGAAAAGGAATCAGCAGATGAACGGGATAAAGTACAAAAACAAATAAAAGAATTATTGAAAATAGTTAGCGCGGCAGCGGATGGAGATTTTACTGTCAACGCGACTGTCACCGCAGACACCCTTGGAGCATTGTCAGATTCATTTAACCTGATGATAAGTGATCTTAGCGAACTGATTCGTGATGTAAAAAAGGCTTCTGATCAGGTTGCTTCCTCAACAGAGGGGATTCTTAAAAATACGGAAATAATGGCGAACGGCGCTGCGGACCAGGCCTCTCAGACAGAAAATATGAGCTTTCTGGCAAAAGAAATGGCGGCATTGGTAAACGAGACAAACCTGAGCGCGCAAAGAGCCGCGGAAGCAGCGCGCAATACAAAGGAAGTTGCTGAAAACGGCGGAGAAATTGTTAAAAAATCGATCGAAGGAATGCATCGAATCCGTGAATCTGTTCGCGAAGCTTCAAGAAAAGTTCGTCTTTTGGGTGAAAATTCGACCAGAATTGGTGAAATCACTGACTTTATTGGTGATATAGCAAGCAGAACCAATCTTCTGGCGCTGAATGCTTCCATCGAGGCTGCCCGCGCCGGAGAAGCCGGAAGAGGCTTTACAGTTGTCGCTGATGAGATTCGCAATTTGGCCGAGCGTTCCAGCAAAGCCGCGGAAGAAATTTCGAAATTAATTGATGATATTCAAACGGGTACTTCAGAAACGATGCGCGCAATGGAAAACGGCACTGAAGAGGTTGCAGAAGGAACAAAACTTGTTGATAGCGCCGGTGTAGTGCTAAAGGAAATTCTGGGAAGTGTAAAAATATCGACCACATCCGCGGTAGAAATTTCTACCGCCACGCAAAATCAGACGAAATCCAGTCAGGATATTGTCGCTTCCCTGGTGCATGTTGCGGGTATTGCCAAAGAGACAGCGGAAAGCGCTAAACAATCAAAAGAATCAGCATCTAAATTAGAATTTTTATCAAAAACCCTCAATCAGGCTGTTGAAAAATTCAGGCTTGCTGATTGAAACCGGAGTAATATATGATTTCCCAAAAGAATTTAGATATCCCTTTTAATATATTTTTTCTGGTTGAATTTTTCGAAAATGCTCTCGAGAAAGGTCGATCTGTTATACCGGAAAAACATTTTGCGATGCTTGATGAATTAAGCGGATATCTGCTGCAGGACGAAAATGTGATTCACGGACTGGAAAAATTAGCGCAATATCAGGGGACAAATGAAATCGCAATATTCCTTTTTGATATGGTCGAACGGGTAAATGATTATGAGCCGGATATGGTTTATCAAACCCTTCCTGATCTTGCTGATGATTTCGTGAATCTTTACAATTTGATGACCGAGGATCAGGAAAGTATTACCGCCATTAATAATGTGTTGGAAGTGTTCCGGTTGGAATATCCTGAGGAAGAACTGGAAAAAACGACTCCGGAATTTTCAGAACCGGAAGAAAAGACTAAAAAACAAAAAGAAGAGCTGCTCACTTTTGATCATTTTTACCGTTTGGAATTTTTTAGCCGGTTGGAGAAAAAATTTGAAACTATGTACGATGAAGACAAAGGTATGGGCTATATTAGTTTTTTTAATATAATAATGGAGAACACTCACGAAAGTACAAAAAACATCAAAAAGAAATATGACCCCGAAATAGTCCGCTTAATTTCACAAGCAGATAAATTGCTGCCAAATGAAATTGATCCGATGAAAGCCGTGGTAATGATGGATACGATCGATGAAAATATGGATAAATTTATCCGCGAACTCAATGAATATGCAGAAAGGTTGGGGCCCCAATTCTTTACAATTTTAGAGAATCAAAAACTACCTGAGTATGATCCTAAAAAGGAAAAAATTAAGAAGAAAGAAGAGAAGGCCAAAAAAGAAGAAGAAAGTAAACAACCATTTAAATCTTTAGAA
>JBFXGD010000012.1:0-43218 GCA_050178385.1 Calditrichaceae bacterium | reverse complement strand
TACTTCCTTTCTCGTCTATATAAAACAAAAGGCCGACGGAAAAATCCGCCGGCCTTTTTTGATACTTCAAACAACAAGCTAGTTATTAAAAACCAACTTTGAGTGTAAACATGTTATTGGCATCGAAATACTCTGAATTACGGAAGGCATAATCAAGAGACAGCATTGTATTGCCAAGTTTGTAATTAATACCCGCACCAAAGCTGAAATCAAAATCTTCATCTTCGGCAGCAACATTAATTTTATTGATATATCCACCACGCAATGCGACAAAGTTATTATAACTATATTCGACACCGAGTTTTAACTCATCGTTATCGATATTATTGTTCGCAAAGTCACCGGAAATCAATAATGTGTTGCGTTCCATAAGTTTGTACGTATATGCAACACCAAATTCCAAACTGGCAGGCAACTGATCTGATGAAGTCTCGCGGGTAACATAATCAGTTCTGTCTGTTACAGGATCCTGTACCGCATACAAAAAGCCCGAACCTTCATAACTCATATTTTGGCCAATATTCTTTGCGACTACAGCAAATGAAACCCCATCTAATCCGGCAAGATTCATGTACTGAATACCAATATCGAAGGCAAATGATGTGGCTTCTGCACGCGGAATTGATTCATAGATCATCTTACCCGTGAATCCCACCCGGATTGTTTCAGTCAGTTTATTGGCATAGGTAAGGCCAACGGTCGAATAGGTGGGGGAGTATGTCTTCCCGGATGCCCCATCCATGTCTAGTACCGTTGTCTCCGGGATATCACCAAAATCAAAGCTTTTGATATCAAATCCCAGATTTCCCAAAGAGCCCATATTCACGCCGAGAGCAAGATAATTAACACCTATATCACTGAATATAGTCATGTTCGAGAACGCGCCTTGTGCCTTTCCATCCAGTGTCGCCAAACCGGCGGGATTCCAGTAAATAGCATCAACACCCTGTGTGTTGACAATGTTTGCACCGCCCATGGCCAAATCACGAGCACCTACCGGTACAAGGACCTGGACGCCTGCTGCTGTACCTACTCGCGCATCAGAGCCTGCGTAAAGGGGCAGCATAGCAAGGAGAAGAAAGAACACGAGAACCAAGGTCCCGTTTATTTTCATCTTATATTTCATTATTCACTCCTAAATTATTTCCTTATCATGCTTTTTTTGATAGATTTTAATAATACTTCAGGATCTGTTCACCCTGAATAACTACCAATTTCAGAACCTTTGTCCCAAGCTTCTTCATATCTACATGTATAATGTAGATACCGCTCGCAACCGGCAATTCCGTTTCATTTTTCAGGTCCCACTTCAGGAACTGATTTAAATCATTCTTTTCCAGCTTACGAACCTGAGAACCGGCTAGGTTAAAGATTCTAAGCGTGGCTTCCTGCGGCAGGTGAGTGAAAGTAACAAATCTACTGAATCGGTTCTCTTCCAGTGAATTATATGCATAGTAAGGATTTGGGAACACATTTACATTTTTTACATCTGCTTTTGCCAATGCATCTGAGTACTGATTTGGTGAAGTGCTAAACGTAAACAGATCAGCAACATTGTTCGGCTTATTTGTAATCCATCTAAATGTTGTTCCGCTTTCAGGCAGATTCAATATCAAACCGAATGCAGTATCTCCTTCTACAGTGGCAACCCCAAGGGTATTACTTTCATCAAGGAACCATCCTCTGTCAAGCATGAAAGTAGTATCAGCCTGAGTCCATGCGGCCGGATCAGAATTTGGAAAATCAGTTAGAGGTACAGCATCAACTCTGCTTGCATATCCATTCCAATTCATCAATACAGTCCTGGCAAGCACTTCTCCTCCAACCAGGTCTTCATCATATCCATAGCTTGGAGTTGCTGCGGCAGCGTCATATCCCGCTGTTCCGGGTGACGTATCGGAAGGATTATACCAGTAAACCCAGTCTGACGAAGGATCGTTTGAAGCGCCGGAATGCGCATCTTCACCGTAAAAATCATATTCTTCGTTCTCGTTATTATCGAGAACCCAAATCAACATTTTATAATCATCTGAGGTATCGGCAGCATCCTGACCGAGATTCCACAATTCAAACGGAACATCTATCACATTTCCGCTTGTAAATGCCAGCCACGCCTTTGATGGTGTATCTGTAAATCTCATTTCCAAGATATTCGCTTTAGCCCGATCCCAGTTATCATTTCTTATGACTCTTGCAAGAAATGAATCATAATCATTAGCTGTTCCGCCTCCATGTACCTGGAAGAACCAACCACCATAATTGGCTTGTTCGGTAGGATAATCCGCTTCCGCACTAAATGCCCAGTGAATCCAGAATATATCTTCATCGATACTTTCTGTTTCAACACCCGGTATAGGACCGTCTGCATTAGAAGTCTGCCATACACCATGGATACCTGCAGCGGGTCCGGAAACTTTTACCTGAATACCCTCAACAACAGGTTGATCATTTGACGAAAAATCGGCAGTCTGTGGTTGTTTTGATATAACAACAGTATTTTTTGTAACATTCTTTAGATTCCAGAGGAGTTCGCCGTAGGTGCTTGAATTTGTATCGCTGTCCAGTTCAAAAAACACCTGATATTCATCACCGGTCACAGTTTTCGGATCTATCACCGTTACGTTGACTCTGCCATCACTAGTACCAACATGCGTCACTTCAACTACTGATTCCAAAGACTCTCCATATCGCACGCCTGGTGTAGTCCCCTGCTGGGTTATTGTTATGATGTTAATTGATGATTCAAGCGCCTTATCCTCGATCAACTGAGGATCCGGATTATAATTGTAAGCTGTTACCGCAAAATAGTAGTAGTTACCAGGATACAATTTCGTACCGGTCAGATAATCTTTTTCCACGACAAAATAGCGCTGAATACCTGCATCGACTCCATATTGAATAGGTACATTTACTACCTGTCCATATTTAGAATCGAATCTATTACCATAAACGGTTGTTATGCCATTTACCAGATCGAATGTGGCAATTCTTGTGCCTTCGCTGATAGATGAATTATATTTTGGCAACTGATAAACATTATATCCCTCAAAATCATAACCTGTCAAAGGGTTCTCTTTTTCTGTTTCAGTGATTGCTGCTTTATCAGTGCCCCAATTCAGTACGATCGTATTTTCCAGCTCAGTAAAGCTTACCTTAGGAGCGCTAGGAGGCTTTGGCACCGTCAGAAATAAATCATTATACAATTTCTGAGCAACATCATCAGTCAGCAGCATATCACTTATCGAACTGATATTATTATCTCCAAGCCCGCCAACCGCTGCAAGAACCACTTCCTGAGTATCACCGGCGGCAAGGGTGAATGGCCCTGAACATGAAAACATACGCCTGTCACCGGGAGTAACATCCAGATCACCCGTACCAGCTACAGGATCTCCATCAAGCGGAGTTAATGTAGGTTGACCCACATTGGGACCGGAAACATGTGTATAGGGTGTAGGATTAGTTAAATCATTTGTAGGAGTATAGCCATTTAACATATTATACCATTGTAAGGTACCCTTATAGTCATTCATCGGTGGATCCGAGATATCACCACCGGCCGCAAAGTACCCCGCTGAAGTCATCGGAAGGTTTTTATATCCCGGCTTGTATTTCAAATCAAAAACCGCCGTATCCCCTTCTGAAGACACAATAGGCCCCTGGAAGAAATCGAAACCGCCTGCTGCCGGCGCCAGACCAAAATTACCATATTCACTGTCACTTGCGTAGGCATTGTACACATATTGTAAACTCTTTTCAACATTTGCAGCCACGTAGTCATCAGCAGCATTTCCAAGATCCGGATCTGAGAAATTACCGACAAACATGGAATCAACAGCAAAGCCGGATTTATTAATCACTTTATATTTCTTAAACACTATCTGTCCAAGTGAAGCGCCGGCCTGGTTATATTGCCACAAAGTAACCTGCACTTCTAATCCGATAGGAGGAGAACCATAAAGAGAAAGGGTATTGCTGGAATTCAGGTCATTTAAAACAAGCCAAACAACCTGATCGGCATTTGCGATACCCGGCTCGTCAACATCCGGGCCATCCCAGACGCCATTGTCATTTTTATCGACCCATGGAGCGCCAAGATCAACCGGCCATTCATTCCAATCCGTTGCATATTGATCCAGGATGGCCTGTGTCATGGATTCCGTGACGTTTGCTTCTTTTACATTATTCAGTTCCGCAGCGTCTTTTTTAACCTGAGCATCGGACAGGGTTGCCCAATCTGTGCGGATACGATATATGCGAACCCGTGGATCGCTTGGACTCACAGCATTCCCTGAAGCGTCAATCCACCCTGGCTGGGTACCAACTACATATCCCCATCCTCCGACACGCGGGTTAATAGTCGTTGCAGGGTTTCTCACATATCCACCCCATATAAATCCATCCATATAAAGAACCGCAGCGGTTCCGCGCGGGTAGTAACCTCCTGAACCATCCGTGAATGGATCATGAGCCGATTCACCGTCGTAATTCATCCAATACCCCCAGTTACCGACATTAGACATCGACTGGGTTTGTTTGCCAGCGGCAGTTTTTAACAGGCTCACCTGATTATTCTGCTCACTGTTTATATCTCCCCGTGCAAACAAGCTGCTGCCATAGAGAATGAAAGCCATTCCCAGCAACAACATTAGGGGAATATTTTTATTCCTTTTACCCATGTTAGCTCCTTAACTTAATCTTAAATAATTTGTATTACAATTATCCATATGACCATTAGTAGTTCAGCTTGATTCCGAAGAAGATCTGTCTTGGCTGATCATAGAGCTGATTACCTGTCGCGTCCCAATAGGCCTGGCCATTATCCAGGTTAATTGCTTGATACATATCGATATAATCCTGACCGCCATATTTGTCGATATAAGTCTGTGAACGTTCACGGTCGTAAAGAAATCCATCGTCTTCAGCATTTCCTGTGGCAGGAAATACATTTGCTATGTTTTGTGTATCAAACAAATTTGTCACCCTCATATAAAGAGTGGCCTTTAGCTTTTCCATTAAGTCAAAGGATTTATCCATGTAAAGATCAATAGTGTAAGTCCATGGAGTTGTGGATGAATTAACAGGCTCCAGGGCTTCTCTTGTACGCGTATCAAGCATATAATCAATACCAGCGTCATAGGCGCTCACCTGCCCGCCGGGAGCAAAGTAGACATAAGTGTATGAATGACCGCTGCTGAAATTAAATAACATGTTAATTCCGGATTGTTCAAAAACTTTCCCGCCATCGCCTTTACCAAAACGGTAATCCAGATTGACTGAACCGCGGTGCGTCTGCGAATAATCTAGCGGATTAAGTGTTTTTGGAGTTTCAGACAAATTATAAACAGCTGACATATACGAGGTTTCGTTCGATCCAACACCTTCGGCATCAGTCAGGGTATAATTTAACTGCGCCTGCAAGCGGTTAAAGCGACGCATGGTTAATTTTAATTCAAGCCCTTTTGTTGTGGCAAAATCCCCGTTTGTAAGGCTCAAATATGTGCTTATATCAGAACCTGCCGCCGCTTCAGTGCGGCTAACCTGAACCTGACCCTCAATATTTTTATAAAATCCTGAAATATCAAAAGATGCAAAATCGCCTAACTGTTGCCGAAAACCGACTTCATATGATGTCGTTTTCTGCTCATCGAGATCATAACCGACTGGGTTGATATAATAGTAACCTCCTGAGCCAATCTGAGATGCGTATGACCATGAGCCGTAATAAAAGTCATTCAACTGCGGCAACTGATAGAAAATACCGTATTGGGTATAAAACACGGTTTTTTCACTTACGGGGAAAGAAATTCCAATACGAGGGCTGAAAAATGTCATCGCATCCTTTTTTTCCCATTCATAAAACTTTATCTGGTTTGTTACCGGATCGACATCCGGGCTATTCGGATTTTTTAACACACGATCATCGGTATAAAAATAATCATAACGCAAACCGACATTTACGATTAAATCTTTATATTCAATTTTATCCTGAATATATCCGGCAAAGAAAAACGGCTCTTTTGCTCCGTCAAAACCGTCATCCACTTCATTACCCAAGAGATCATAACCATAAGTATTTCCTGCAAAGGCTGCCAATCTATCATCCGGCACGTTTTCAATAGAACCATATGTATCGGTTTGATACATTACAACCGGGTCAATCTGGTATCTGCGGATCGTATATTTCCGGGCATCCATACCGACTTTGACTTCATGGTTTTTTGTAAGCTGGCTTACAAGGTCGAAGCTACCGCCAATATACGTTTGTTCATCCTTATAATAGGCTCTTTCAACGGTACCATCTCTTTCAAATGAAAAACCGTTCAACAAATAATTATAATCCTCGACCCATTTCTCCTGGTAGGTTACCCTGCCACCGGTATAGTCGGACACCTTAGCGCTGTCCTGCCAAGACTGCCAGTCTGTTCCAAACCAATCATCTTCCATCTCATTGGCATCATAGTAGTAGCTGAGATTGACATCATAATAAGTAGTCGGATTCAGAACATGAGTAAACTTTCCGGACAAAAGAACCTGATTATTAACAAGAGCTTGTTCGCGTGTGTTTAAGGCGCTCAACATTGGAGTATCGTCTGTATAATCTTTGCTCCAATTATAGATGGCGCTTACACGGAATCTATAAGGATTGTAGTCAAATAACAATGTACTGTTGATTGACCAGCGCTCAAATTCATTCCGTGGAGTATATCCATCCGGATATTTAAGAGTTGAAACTGTATCCGGAGTACCAGCAACGACATTTGCGGCCGTTGGGTTTGCGTCTATAAGATTATTAAACTCAAACCCGGAACTCTGGCGTTTCACAGTATCACCAATGTCCTGATTTTCCGCGGCAACAAAGAAACGAATATTTTTGCCAACGATTGGACCACTAGCTGTTAAAGAAAGAATATGTTCGCGATAACTGGTTGTTCCCAGAAATTCGCTACCGCTATCCGCAAACTTATCGGTCTGGGCATCAAATGAAATATGATAGTCAGAACCACCGGTTTTCATGTCCGTACGGACAATACCGGAGTTCGCGTCACCAAATTCAGCCGTATAACCACCGGTAAGAACCTGAATTTCTTCTACGGATTCCTGAATGACATGAACAGCATTTGTTCTGGACACAGGATCCATTGTCGCGGCGCCATCCACATAGTAACCGGTTTCTGACGCGCGGCCGCCACGAATATGGACATTACCATCCTGAACAACCACACTCGCCTGAATGGCGAGAATATCCTGCGTTCCACGAACGGGTATCGAAGCAAGATCTTCGCCTGTGACCTTTGATATACTCTGAGTGACATGCTTTTCTACCAAGGGACGCTCTGCTGTAACAACTACCGCTTCACCCAACTCAAGAGTTGTTGAAGCTAATGAAGCATTCTGTTCCGTCGTCACACCTGCTGAAACGCGAATATCCTCAAAGATCGCACTCTGATACCCTACATAACTAACTTCCAGATTGAAGGTACCAACCGGTACATTTAAGAGTACAAAATAGCCATCGACATCTGTTGTTGAGCCGATGTAAGTATCTTGTAGAAAAACATTGACCCCGGGTAATGGCTCACCCGTATCTTTGTCTTTAACTACACCTATGATCTTTCCGGACGATTGCGCGAAAATATACATCGGCATAGCTAAGACGATCAATAATAAAAGCATTTTTTTGAACATCCTACTACCTCCACAAATTAATGACTTAAATGCGCTAATTAATAGTCAATGCATGCGGTTACACATCATGTCATATTTCACCTCCTGTTGGTTTTATTCTACTTATCTTAATTTTCAAGCTTTTAACATGTGTGTGATAATCATCACTTTAAAAAAAAACCAATTTATTGTCAAGTGTTTTGTATTTATGGGCATTTGGGCAGGTTTTAGAAATAATCGTACCGTAAAAATTCTTCATAAATGGTTTCCTCATAAAATTCTAAGACTAAATTTAATGAACCATCAATATTTTATGACCAACTTTTCGTTACAATACTGGAGTGAGAAAATACCGCTGCAGAATCAGGTTTCGCTTCTGTTAATTTTCGCGCGCATCCAAGTGTAGAGATTGAAAGAACATAATTCATCCGGTATCACATTGAATATAAGCATTCGACCATACATCTTACATTGTCTTTTCCCCCGGATTTAGCTGAAAGACCATACAAATTTACAATATCCTGATTAAAATGCAATCCCTAAACTTAAATTTATTTATTTTTTTATGCCTAAACATGTATAAAAATTGTATTTGCAATCTTTTTGAGTAATTTCGCCTTCACTTTATCAATATAAAACGCATGTATTAATATACAACAGCCAATCTATACATCATAATTCTTTTTCAAATAGTACATCCACCAAACAGACGCATTTATTTTATGATCACCAGTTTGGAAAACACCGCGTTTCCCGGCGCCGTCAAACGTATTAGATAGGTTCCGGACGCTACGAACACGCCGTTCAGGTCAGTGCCATTCCATTCAAGCCTGCCGGTCAGAGCTGCATCTGTATATGAATAAATTCGTTGTCCCAGAACATTAAAAACATCAAACTTAACCGGCTCCCGACCGTCATATTCGTATTCAAAAGTAATTGCCGATGCCGCCGTCCGATTATATGGGTTTGGATAACCGCTTATAAAAGTGATTTTAGTTGCTTCATCCCCCTGCGGACGATGATAGACGGGAACCGCCGCGTCCACTTCTATCATCCATATCCCGGAAAGAGTCAGATTATCACCCACTTTGAAATCACTTAAAATCCGGAACGGCTGATCGGGAAATTTGATAAATGAATAACCGGCGCGATTACTTACCGCTTCATACCCCATGCTTCCGTCATCAAAATATTCGATCCCCACATCCAGAAACTCATTCTGATTCCGGTAAATCTGTAAATCTTCTATATCTATCGTCACCCATTCGTAGGCATATGTGTTTGGGACCGTCACAGTATAGGATGGCGGTGTCTGCCCCGCCCGGATTGCCTGTTGATAAACATGCAGGCGCACCGGAACAGACGCGCCGTTATAAAATCTGATCGATTTTATCAGGGTGGAGTCATAAGGCGCGGCGAAATGAATCGCGTTGATATTATTTTCGGATGAAATATTAAAAGTCGGCTTCTCACCTCCATATTCAAGGGTTGAAATATAATATTTTTCCCGGGCTTCACCTGTCAGGGTCAGCCGCGCGGTTTTCTCGGTATTATTCACAAAGGACAGCGTCTGTGTGTGATGCGATGTTCCGAATTCCGGATCTATCAATGGAAACCCGGAAACATTTTCCAGGAATGTTAACTGATTCATACCAGATTTATTCAGGTAAATATCACCGAAGAACGCTCCGTTCATATCCACTTTGAGCGTGTCCCCGTTTGTCCAGGACACTAAATTCAGCGAATAAGGTTTTGTCTCAATTTCAAAACCAACCGGATAGTAGTCCGCGCGTTTTTTGGGCTTTGCCTGAAGGTATTGCAGATCCGTTTTATTAAAACTATACTGTGGCAGTACATCGGGATTATTAGATACAAGTGTCAAAAAAAATTCTTCCAGTACCTGATCAAATTTTTCTGAAATCCCGCTTTTTAATAAAGCACTGCTAATTCCGGTTATGCCGTTACCGGGATCCTGAGCCAGATTGCGTATAAAGGTGCTCTGATACTTTTCATACAGGAAATAATCCCACAGAGCAACCTTCGCGTAATGTTTTAGAGTGGCATCGTTTGATGTATTATCCCAGGTGTTCAGACTAACACCTGTATCCATCAAATACGGAGTTGGATTCCTTAAACCGTACCCGGTGACATAGCTGGCTAGCTCTGACAGGCCTTCATTTATGAAATCTGCTTCATCTTTGTCGTAATTATATTGAATCAGATGCTGGAATTCATGGGCGACTGTGGCAAGCGCATTTTGGGTAGTATAAGATGACCCGTATTCATTTTCATAAAAAATACCGGGATATGTATCAATATATAGCATATCTGCTTTGTTTGAACCAGTTTGATTTACCAATTGGTCCAGTGAATAAAAAAATCCACCGATATAGCTGCCCTCGCCATCCCAACCATCTTTGATATCCACCAGAAGAAATTCCACTGTGTTGTTTTTATCTATATCCGGGGGATTCCCGAAGATATCTTTCTCAATTTCGACGATACCCGATGATGGATCCGCGCTTTCGGAAGGAGTGCTGACGGTGAGACCGTTGATAATATTCTGAATGACCGCATCGGTAACATGATTGTTTAACAATTCGTTTTTATCCACCCAGATATTTACACCGGAATTGGTTGCTTTTAGAACAGCAGTGACCTGATCAAATTTTATTTTATCCGGATTTACAAGGTTCAGAACGTTAAAAACCCGCTCTTCACCAATATCATAGGTTAATTTTACTGTAAGCTCAAATTGTTTATAAAGGGATGGGGATTCAGAAGCAATCCTTTTAAAATATTCATGAACCCTTGCCGAATCGGGAAGCACAGGATCACCACAAATGACTTTATCTCGATTTTCCATCGCCAGCTGAGCACTCAGATTCGGTACCGTCAAACATATCAGGCAGATTATAAAACAAAATCGTATGAACGCCATGCTTTACTTTAGTATAGATGGGAACGTGACTGACATTTTATTTAAATCATCTTCCGAGAGAAATTCAAATTCAATACCAACCTGGAACGTATTTTCATCTAATTCATGCTGATTCCTGACCAGCCCCCTGGCTTTGACCACATCATCGCCAATTCCAATGGTTAATTCGATTCTTAATCCCTTTTCCATGGGAACCGGAGATTGAATAGAGACTCCTGTACGGCTTATATCGAGAGTTTTGACCATGCCTTCATGGAATACACGCCCATCAGTATCAAACAATCGAAAGGCAAGCAGGTTTTCAGAATCGATACGCGCAGATCCTCTTCCTTCAAAATCCACTTTCTCCTCCATCTTTTATTGTCAAATCAAATATAATTAATTGATGGTGTGAATCAAGTTAATTAATGACCTTCCTTAAAAACCAATATTTTCCTGATTTCAGGCGGCATGTTTTCAGCCGCTATCTGCATCTGATTCAATTCATCTATAATCAGATTTATTTTTACCGAAGTTTCAATTTTCCGGTTAAGATAGAAGCAGGAATCATCATGATACCTCACCAGGCCACCTTTAAAATTTCCGCGGTCATATTTTACCGTGATGCCCAGGCGGTTCAGATAATCTAAAAGAATTTGCAATGTTTTTTCGTTCTCAATCAAACAAGTAACCGTTTTGTTTATCTATAAATAAATTAATAATTGATTGTTTATTGTCATTTCATCCATACAAATTTAGTGAAAAACGATCCCATTTCAAGGGATGATTTTATAAATACTTTGTCATATCCCTGCGTCTTAAGGCGTCCACAATATCTTTTACCCTTTGTGATTCATCCTTCCTGCAAACCAGGAGTACATCATCGGTTTCCACAATCGCCAGATCGGATACGTCCACAAGCGCTATCAGCTTATCATTAGTCATTGAGACATAATTATTCCGGGCGTCAAGAAATACATGATCCGCCGCGCCGATTGCATTGCCGTTATCATCTTTTTTCGAAATATTATGTACCGATTCCCATGAACCGACATCATTCCATTTAAAGTCCGCTTCAATTACGCACACATTTTTCGCGACTTCCATAATACCATAATCAATTGAAATGGATTTTATTCTTGAATAGACGTCGAGAATTTCATCATCGAATTGCTTTGTATCGACTTTTTTACAAACTTTATTTACACTTTCGGCAAATTCAGTCAAATGTTCATCGAACTCCTGCATGATCGCTCCCACTGTCCAGATGAACATACCGCTGTTCCAGAGGAAATCCCCACTTTGGAGAAAGCGATCTGCCGTTTCCTTGTTCGGTTTTTCCGCAAAAGTTTTGACTTTATAGATATTATGGTGATTATCAGAGACAGCTTCGGCGTTTTTTTGTATATAACCATACCCGGTCTCAGGATAGGTTGGTTTTATTCCTATTGTTATTAGAGACTCCGCGCGTTTGGCATGCTCCTCAGCCAGCAGCAGAGTTTCCCGAAAGACATCTACATTTTCAATAAGATGATCAGCCGGAAGCACCGCCATCACTTCAGAATCATTCTCCTCGCGCTTCATAATAATCGCGCTCGCCAGTCCGATACATGGGGCGGTGCCTCTTCCAAAAGGCTCACCTATAATATTCATTACCGGGATCTCAGGCAGCTGTTCATGTACTTGTTCTTTAAAGTCCATATTTGTTATTACAAGAATTTTATCGTCAGGCGTTATTCCCCTAATTCTATCATAAGTCATTTGCAGCATAGACCTTTCACCAAAAATCTTCAGAAATTGTTTTGGGTGCGCCTCTCTGCTTTTAGGCCAAAATCTGCTTCCTACACCGCCTGCCATTAGAACAATATACATTCATCCTCCTGTTTATCCATTTATTCAACTTTAACATGAAGCACCGCAAGCCATTTTTTGGCAACTTCATTATCAGGTTCCAGATCCAGTACTGTAGAGAAAACCCTTTTTGCATTTTCAAATTCACTGTTTAACGTATAGGTTTCTCCAAGATTGTTTAAAGCTCCGATATATCGTGGTTTTAGTGTGAGAGCTTTAAGGAATAATTTTATGGCTATATCATATTTTTCATCCACTTTATACAGGTATCCCAGATTATTAATCGCTTCGGAGTAGTTTTTCTGATATTCGATAGCTTTCTCCAGATGGAAATAGGCGCTGTCGGGAAAATCTTCATAGTAGTAAGCAACCGCTATATTATTATGCGCCTTTGCATAGGTTGAATCTATTTTTAGTACTTCTCTATATTTTCTGATCTGCTCGGCATAATCATCCACTTTCGCCGCTTCCTCAGAAAGTTCAAACGCTTTACGGCTTAAATTACCCTGCAGAATATTTTCGGTTAATTTAACATTGCGAATTGCCGGTTCATAGTGAGGGTTTATCTCCAGAGATTTATGGAATGCGGAGAGCGATTCATCATATCGGTTCATTAAGAACAGCATATACCCACGGTTATTATATGCCTCAAAATATTCGGGATTTAACTCAACGGCTTTATCAAATTCCGATAATGCTTCATCAATTTGATTCATTCGGTGCAGTGAAATTCCGTAAAAGTTATGGATCTCTCCATCCTGTGGCAGAATCTCAAGCGCCTTTTGCCATGATTTTGCCGCCATACTATCATTTCCCACCGTATGGTATGCCACTCCATCCGCGACAAAATTTTCCGCTTCAAGCAATCGCCTTTCTTCGGCTGCTTCCATTTCATTTGTTGTTTTATCGGATGATTTCGAAAACCAGGCGCAAGATGATACCAGAAGAGATAATAGGGCAATAACGAATAACTTCTTCATGCCAGCCTCCAAGCTAATTGACCTCTATTGATCATATCCTTCAAAGATATGATTCACGACTTCTATAGTGCTTTCTCTATAATCTACCACGTTTTTAACAGATAGCTCCCGACATATACTATATTTGCCGGTCCTTCCAGAAATATTTTGTCCTGTTCTTTTAAAACATTTACAGATCCGCCTTTTGTTTCCACCTGCATTTTAAAATCAGTTTTTTTCTGTTCCGGCCAGAATAGAATCGCACTCGCTGTCATCCCCGTGCCGCATGACAATGTTTCGGATTCCACCCCACGCTCAAATGTACGTACCTGTAATTTGTGAGTATTGATCCATTTAACAAAATTTACATTTGTTCCGTGAACGCCAAATCGGGAATGATTTCTGAGATACATTCCGATTGTATTAACATCTATCTTATCCAGATCGGATTTTACACTCAGAACGAGATGAGGCACTCCGGTATTTATGAATCCGGCTGTTTTAATATCATCCGGAATATTAAAGATATTCTCTTCAATTTGTTCAGCCGCGTCCCGGACGATTACCTCCACAGAAATATCTTTTGGTGATTTCATTTCTGCCTGATGCAGCCCGTCCGAAGCTTCAAACCTGAACGGTTCATTTTTTCTGATTATCCCGAGGGTATACGCCATCAGAACCGCGGCGCGGCTTCCATTGGCGCACATTTCCGCCTCTCTCCCATCCGAATTATAATAGTTGAACTTATACTTTTCTGATGGGTGAGATGATAAAAAAATAATTCCGTCCGCACCGATTCCGAAGTGCCTGTGACACATAGACTGTATCATTGATTCGCTAAACCAATCCATTGAAAATTTCCGCGCATCAACCAGAATAAAGTCATTTCCGGTTGCTTCTATTTTTGCAAATTCGATCAAGCGTTCCATCAATATTTAGTCCCATTCGGTATGCTGATATTGATACTCCCTGTTTCCCATCTCTTTCGTACTTTTACAGTATCAGTGTTATAAATAAAGGGTTCAGAAAATTCAAATGGAAATAATTTGCCCGGTGAATAGGCATCTGAACTGTCCGCATCGAGATAGGCGTTAATCAGATATTTTCCTTCCGGCAAATATTTCATCATATAATCACCGGCTTCTTTTAATTTTAATGAATACCCTTTATTCCTTCCCTTTAAAAGATCAAACTGCAAATGCACCGGTACCCCATCTGCCCCAACCGTTCTGACCCTACCCGATATTTCGCCGAGCTCTTTCGATGAGATGATAGTAAAATAATGGGATTGGACAGAATCCGCAAGAGATTCTCCCCAAAGATCACTGACTCTGCCAGAATTCAAAACTGCCAGATAACTTGAATCCGGTTCAAGAAGCGTTTCGGGTACAAATTCCGCATCATATTGTGAATTGATCTTCCAGCTACCGTTGATTGTGTCACCGGAGATTTTTGTGAGAGAAAAGTGCTTGCTGACTGATTCCCAGTTAACCGGTGTTGTAAATTCTATAAAAACGGGATCTTCCGGTCTGACCGATTTCGCGCTGTCTGCCGGAGTCATCAGAACCATCAGGAACTGCGTTGTATCATTACGAGCCACGGCAACAAAAGGAAAATATTTATCTGAAACGGTCTTATTGCCTAAACTGTCTGTGAATGCCGCCGCTGTCAGCAGATATCTGGCGCTGCTGTCCATGGGCTCCGTGAATAAATCCAGTATATTAGTCGATTCAATATTTTGTGATATGCCGAGCAATCCCAATGACTCTGATGATAAACTGTCAATCACAGTGATTTCAGATAGATCCGGCGTCACCACCGGTTCACTCAGGCGAATTTGAACATGATGATTGTAAACCGCTCTCACCCCGGTTATGAAAGGATTAATCGTATCATTTTTTGTCAGACGGAAATCCAACCCTTTAAATGAAAGATTCATCGAATCCAGCGCAACATCAAGGTACGGAATACCAATTTTTTCAAAATCAGAATCAATCAAAAGATTATTATTCTGGTCTTCCACTGCCAAAACCCGGTACGTTCCGGCAGCAAGATAATTAAGCTTATATGAACCATTCTCCCCTGTCTGGGAGATATAGTCCGGTTTTGTTTTGTCGAAGATGACTAATGAGTCGCCTGATAAACGATAACCGAAGATGGAAACCGACTCCGTGCCGGATAACCCATGTACTTTTCCCGATATTACAGCCTGATCAATTTTCGCACCGGTCGAAAACGCGAATTGCGCGCTTAACCGCATTTTATTGCCGCGCTCATCTTTCGCGTCTGTCCCGATTGAAACGACATAGGTTTGAGCTGACTTTAGTGTATCCTTTAAAATCAGCTTTAATTTGCGGCTGCCTGACCAGTTCATATCGTACTGAAGAGGTGGTGAGATAAACAAGCTGTTTGCCAACGTTCCCTCACTCATCCGTTCCGAGAACTCAATCGAAATCTCCTTCAAACCGCTTACCAATGTTGCGTTTGAATCAGGGTAAGTTACGGTAATATATGGAGGCGTCCGATCAAGAGGGCCGCCAGAAGGATTCCCTCGTGTCGCACATCCGTAAAACAAAAAAATCAATAAGGGCAGGAAGAGCAGAAGTGAATTTTTTTTCAACATGAAACCGGAATCTCCTCTGTATTTGCGGCCAGGTATCATTGTTAATATAATCAAAATTTGATTTATAAGCTGATTAAAAAATAATGATTTTAAGTCATTATTTCCAATTTTCGAGGTATAAATACAATTTTCGCCGGATGGCGGAAAGGCTGGCGACCGAATATCACAGAACTGATATCGTTTAACAACAACACATCAGTGATCAGTTAAATAAACAACCAGGAAAGCAATTTACAAATCTGCTTATAATATCCGGGATACACAAAATGTCGCCGGACAGATCACTAAAAACAATGATAACATAACCGGATTAACCGGTCGCGCTTAGAAGTTAAATCACACAAAGATTGAAAAGAAACCGCCGGTATCCCAGCGGATTCTTATTTCTCTTTAATTCTGGCTGCTTTACCTTTAAGGTCACGCAGATAATAAAGTTTTGCCCTACGTACTTTTCCAACTCTTTTTACTTCAATTTTAGCGATTCTTGGGGAATGAATCGGGAAAATTCTTTCCACTCCAACGCCGTGAGAGATTTTTCTGACAGTAAAAGTTTCATTAATTCCGCCGCCGCTGCGTTTGATACAAACACCTTCGAAGAGCTGAATTCTTTCCTTATCACCCTCAATTACCCGTACCTGCAAACTCAAAGTATCACCTGCTTTAAACTGAGGTATATCATTTCGTAACTGATTTGCTGTAACAGTGTGTAATAAATCCATTGTTTCACCTACACTTTTATTTAAATGATTTCAAATAATTTTTATATAAATCCGGGCGGCGTTTTTTTGTCACCGATTCCCGCTCATGCAACCGCCATTTTTCTATAACACTGTGATTCCCGGAAAGCAACTCTTCCGGCACTTTCACACCTCTGAACATTTCCGGACGCGTGTAATAAGGCGCGTCCAGCAACTGATCCGAAAAAGAATCCGTCCAGGCCGAATCGATATCTCTGAGAACACCGGGAAGCAGCCTGACGATTGAATCTACAATCACCAAAGCGGCAACTTCACCGCCACTGAGGATATAATCTCCAATCGAAATTTCACGGACCTGGTAAAACTCGTGAATCCGTTCATCTATCCCTTTATAATGGCCACAAATCAGAACCAGATGCGGCTTCAAGCTTAGCCGCGTTGCCATCGACTGATCATACATCTGACCACGCGGCGACATCAACACAATTTCCGCGTTATTTTTATCCAAATCTTCGGACAAAATATCATCCAGGCACCTTATAACAGGCTCAATTTTGAGTACCATCCCCGGTCCGCCGCCATAAGGGTAATCATCAATCGTACGGTGTTTATCATCGGTGTAATCACGAAGATCATGAACCCTGATATCCACCGCCCCCTTTTTTCGCCCCATTTTAATGATGCTTTCATCCAGAGGCATTTCAACTAGTTTTGGAAATCCGGTTATAATATCAATTCGCATCTCAAAGACCGTTAGTCAAGCAACCCTTCCAGGTTGCGGATTTTCATTGTTTTTTTTGTGATATCCACTTCCAGGATGACATCCTTAATCGCCGGAATCATAAATTCCCGCCCATCAACTGATTTCATCGTATAGATATCATTACTGCTGATTGACTCCACATCGATTAATTCACCAAGCAAAACATCCTGCTCATCGTAAATCTTTATACCGAGCAAATCATGAATATAATACTCGTCTTCATCAAGGTCCTTTAATTCATCATCCGGAATATACAGATACTCATTCCGTAATGATTCCGCTTCTTCGCGAGTATTAATATCTTTCAGCTTAATAAAAACAAACCTATCCGACAAACGCACTGATTCTATCGAATAGGCTTGTGATTCTTTTTCATTAATGTATACTTTTTTCAATCCGGTAAAGCGCTCAGGGAAAGACGTAATTATCTCCGCTTTCAGCTCACCCTTTATGCCTTGAGGCTTTATAAATTTACCGATGACGTACATTATTCAAGAATTTCAAGCACTGCTCTTTTGCCGGCTTTTGCTGAAGCAGCCGCCAACAGGGTACGGATTGATTTTGCTGTCTGACCTCTTTTACCGATAACTTTACCCAAATCACCTTCACCTACGCGCAACTCATATACGGTAACGCGTTCGCCTTCAACTTCAGCAACATGTACCTCATCCGGTTTGTCTACAAGGTGCTTCGCGATGTACTCAACAAAATCTTTCATAATCCCATACCTCCTAAAGATAGTAAACCAGTTTCGCCTAGATAGTAATAATTAGAATCTATACAGACATCACAACAAAACAATCTCTATTCTTATTCCGCCTTGTTTTCTTCCTGGTTCTCTGACGCCTCTTCCTTTACGTCATCAGAAGATGGAGTTTCTTCTATTACGGCATCGGTAGTATCTGCCGCTTCAGCTACGGTATCGGTAGCCTCTGCTGCTTCAGCCTGAGGTTTTTCTTCAGCAACAGGCTCTTCGGTCTTCTTAGCCTTTTTTGCCTTTTCATCCTCTTTTTCTTTCAATGCCTGACGCTTTTCACGCAACTCCTGCAGAGCTTCCCACTTTGAAAATTCTTCTGCAATTTTAGCGTCATCAACGCCATTTTTCATCAAATCCCATTTTAGCCAGAATCCTTTTCTCTGAAAAAGACTTTTAACTGTCTGGGAAGGCTCTGCGCCATTTTTTAACCAGTATAAAACCCGATCTTCTTCAAATTCAACCTGAAAAGGTTTTATAAGCGGGTCATACGTTCCAAGCATCTCGATAAAACGCCCGTCACGCGGAGCTCTGCTATCCGCAGCAACTATCCGGTAGAATGGGCTTTTTTTCCGCCCCATCCTGCGTAATCTCAATCTAACAGCCAAACTAAACCTCCATTAATTAAATAACTTCAAACAAGCCCGAAAGGCATTCCACCAAATCCTCTCATGGATTTACCCTTCATTTGTTTAATCATTTTCTTCATTTGTTCATATTGGTTAATCAATTGATTAATATCCTGAACCCGCGTACCACTGCCGGATGCAATTCTTTTACGCCGGCTCCCGTTTAATAGTTGCGGTTTATTACGCTCTTCAATAGTCATCGAATTGATTATAGCTTCAGTTCGTACGAATGCCCCCTCATCAATTTTTGCATTTTTAAGCTGTTTTCCCGCTCCGGGAATCATTGACAAAAGCGACTCCAACGAACCCATTTTCTTAATTTGCTGTAACTGATCATAAAAATCTTCAAGCGTAAACTCAGCTTTTCGCAGCCTTTCTTCCAGACGGGCCGCCTTTTCACCGTCAATCGTATCCTGGGCGCGTTCGACAAAGGTGACGACATCACCCATTCCTAAAATACGGGAAGCCAACCTGTCCGGATGAAACTGCTCTATGGCATCCAGCTTTTCACCGACACCAATAAATTTTATGGGTTTACCGGTGACAGCCTTTATCGAAAGCGCCGCCCCGCCACGAGTATCACCATCCATCTTTGTTAAAATCACGCCTTCATAATCAAGACGATCCGAAAATTCTTTCGCGGTATTTACAGCATCCTGTCCCGTCATACCGTCGGCGACGAAAAGAATTTCATGCGGACGGATTCGGTTTTTGATCTGCACAAGCTCATTCATCATATTTTCATCTATGTGCAGACGGCCTGCCGTATCCAGAATAATCGTGTCACAGAATTTTTTTCGCGCTTCTGCTATCGCGTTGAAACTAATTTTAACCGGATCTCCTGCGCCTTCATCATAAACCGGTATATCAAGACTCTTTCCGAGTACTCTCAATTGCTGAATAGCAGCCGGCCGATAAACATCCGCGGCAACAAGCAGCGGTTTACGGCCTCGTTTACGCAAATATCCCGCCAGCTTTCCACAGAATGTCGTTTTACCCGAACCCTGCAGACCGGCAATCATTATGATTGTGGGAGGAATACCCGCAGTTTTGAGCTGTACCGTTGACGAACCGAGCAGCTTCACCAGCTCATCATGGACAATCTTTACAATCATCTGACCCGGTGTAACACTACGCAGAACATCTTCACCGACCGCCTTTTCCTGAACCGCGGCAATGAAGTCTTTTGCAACTTTATAATTAACATCGGCCTCTAACAGAGCGCGTCTGATTTCTTTTAAAGAATCAGCGATGTTTTTTTCGTTTAATTTGCCGTAACCGCGCAACTTCCGAAACGTCGATTCCAGCTTAAGCGTCAAATCTTCTAACATAATAAGAACCAGTATCGTAAAATCCGACTATGACCGCAGAATATAAGTAAATATTCCTATCTTTTCAAGTCATTATTCCAGCCGGTTTTAAATTTATAAACTTGGACTTCTTCCAATTACAGTCATCAATGCCCCCATCCAATATCTATAAATGAATGCGGTAAGTTCTTTCCCGGCTGAACAAGCAATTGAAAACGGCAGAATTTGAATTGTCCGTAAAACAATAAATTTGCGATAATATTATTGTAATATTACAGACTCTTCCTGAACAATGTCAAGCATCTTATCAAAATTCGTCTGAATATCTTGCCACCGGCAAATCACGTAAATTATACCGGGAAGCCATTATCTCTCCATAAGCGCCGGCAGACCGAATAGCCAGCAGATCGTTGCGTGTTGTTTCCGGTAATTCTATATATTTCCCAAAACTGTCAGATGACTCACAAATCGGTCCGACAACATTATAATGATCAGTCCCGCGCGCCGAAGTGAGGTTCTGTATCTTATGATAAGCCTGGTAAAGAGCAGGTCTTATTAAATCCGTCATTCCCGCGTCTACAATGGCAAATTTTGTTTTTACCCCGTTTTTTACATACATCACCTTTGTTACCAAACTGCCGCATTGAGCCACCACTGATCTACCCAATTCAAAATGGACTTTCTGCGCTGGTCTTAACTCAAGAAGATCATGGAAAATCCGAAAATAATTCTCAATATCAGGGATATCGTTCTGATCGGGATTTTTGTAGTCCACGCCAAGTCCGCCGCCGACATTTATATGTTCAGGATAAATCATGTGATCCGTAAACCATTGCTGAATTTCGTTCACTCTGATACATAACCCTTTAAACACTGCCAAATCGGTGATCTGTGAACCGATGTGAAAGTGAAGCCCTACCAGGTTTATATTTTTCATTCCCGGTAATATCGTTAGTATATTCTCCAACTCCCAGCGGTTGATTCCAAACTTGTTTTCCTCAATGCCGGTTGTGATGTAATGATGCGTTGATGCATCCACATTTGGATTAATTCTCAAAGCCACGCGGGCAATTTTTTTCTTTTCCCGGGCAAGATCATCTATTACCTGCAGTTCCGGGATAGACTCGCAATTAAAGCAAAAGATGTTGTGATCAAGAGCCAGATTAATCTCCCAATCCGCTTTGCCCACACCGGCGAATACTATTTGACCGGGGTCAAAACCAACTTCAATTGCCTTTTTGATTTCATTTCCGCTTACGCAATCCGCTCCAAGCCTCTCATCACGGATGATCTTCAATATCCGTTCGTTTGCATTGGCCTTCAGCGCGTAATGCACAATGTACCCATAGCGCGCCGCCTCCCTTTTGACCATATCCAGTGTCCGATCCAGAAGTTCCAAATCGTAATAATAAAAGGGTGTCGGCAGTTCCCGAAATTTATTGATTGTGCTTTTTTTAAACATGTGAGATTAATACATCTTAATTTTTGGGTTCCGTCATTACTATTTTTTAAACAGATGACCGCTCAGAGCATTCAAAGCCGGTACTTTTTCTTCCGCGTTCACCAATACGGAGATATTATGCCTGCTTCCCCCGTATGAAATCATTCGCAATGGTATATCTTTTAATGCCTGCATAATTTTTAACGCGCTGCCGCTTTTTTCAGCGATAAAATCCCCGATAACGCAAATGATGGCTTTATCCCGCTCAATTTCCACCTGTCCGAATTTATTCAACTCCGCCTCAATCTCCTTTAGAAAAGTTGTATCATCAATTGTAAGCGATACCGCAACCTCAGAGGTGGTGATCATATCTATGGGAGTTTTATATATCTCAAAAATTTCAAATATTTTTCTTAAAAATCCGTACGCGAGCAGCATTCGGTCTGATTTTACTTTAACTACTGTAATGCAGTCTTTGGCGGCGACGGCTTTAATTTCATCGTGGGTATATTTACCGGTAATCAGTGTTCCGGGATCTTCCGGGATCATTGTATTTTTCAAGCGCACAGGAATATTTTTTTCCTTACACGGGAGAACACTCGTGGGGTGAAGAATCTTTGCCCCGAAATATGCCAGCTCCGCCGCTTCATCAAAGGACAATTCTCTCAATACAGTTGTATTCTTCACAAATCTTGGATCATTATTGTGAAACCCATTGATATCCGTCCATATCTGGATCTCTTTTGCATCCAGAGCCGCCCCGATTAATGATGCGGTGTAATCGCTGCCGCCGCGTTTTAAATTATCCACCTCACCATAGGCATTCCGGCAGATATATCCCTGGGTAATAATAATAGATGTATTTTTGAAGGGCTTTAGTTCACGTTCAAGATTTTCACGAATATAAAAATAGTCCGGCTCGTTGTCTTTATCGATTCTCATAAAATTCAATGCGGGGATAAGGACTGAATCTTTTTCATTTTCCAGCAGATAAAAATGCAGTAACGCGGTTGAAATTAATTCTCCCTGGGCAAGAATGGCTTTTTCCTGAAGCTTTGTAAACACCTTTACTGTAAAGTTACGGATGTAGGAAAAATGGCTCTCAACCATTCCTCTTCCCTGTTTTTTGTAACTTTCCGAAACAAACAGCTCATCGACTACTCTTATATACCTTTCTTCGAGTTCGCTAATTTTAGCATTTGCGGAATCTGAATTTTTATCGTATAGCAGGCGGGTTATTTCCACCAAAGCATCCGTCGTACCGGACATTGCTGACAAAACAACAATTTTGGTTTCAGGATAATCAATAAGCCTGACTAAAGATTTAATTTTTTTCGGAGTTCCTACGGATGTGCCGCCGAATTTAAGCACTTTCATAATTTCTGCCGTCCGTCCTGATTACTCAATCAGTTGTATAATAGCCACCAATTATTTCAGGCTATTTGCTGATAATGATCATTTTTTTTATGAGCGCTGAATGTATTTAATTAATTTCATCTTATCAAGCTATTCGTCTAAAAAAGAGGCTTTTTTATGAAGCAGAGCGCAGAAACTTCCATCCTTGTGATCACGATGCGGAAAGGTGCGGATTAAGGAATCGGAGACCCATTCGCCAAATTTTAGAGGTGGTTCGGATAATTCAAACTGATCTGCGTTTCGCTCCATAAAATCATGGATGACCATCTCGTTTTCCATTGGATCAACTGTACAGGTGCTGTAAACCAGATTGCCGTCATTGGCAAGTAGATTACCGGCTTGAGACAATATACTATCCTGTAATTTTGCAAATTCAATGATCTGACCGATATCTCTTCGCCATTTTATATCAGGATGCTTGTTTATCACACCAAGCCCTGAGCATGGAGCATCCAGCAATATTTTATTAAATACGGGTTTAAAGGGCAACGCCCGGCCGTCGGCTACGATGAAATGTCGATTCTTAAATCCCAATCTTTGGACATTATCCCTTACTTTTTTTAAGCGTTCAAAATCCTGATCCACAGCAACCGCCAGAATTTGATCAGGATGATATTTCAAAATCTGGGTGTACTTTCCGCCGGGCGCGGCACAAATATCCAGCACTCTGTCTCCCGCACGGAGATCAAGCAGTTCCACCGGGATATGCGCGCTCTCGTCCTGTATGCTGCAGAGCCCTTCGTCAAACCAATCATTGTTCCTTATAGCCTGAATATCTTTTATTGTCAACATATCTTCAAAGTGCTTTGATACCTGAAAAGTGATTTTATTTTCCGCTAAAAGATCTTTAAAATCGGAAACTGAAATTTTTCCGGCGTTTACACGAATGTCAAATTCGGGAATCGTATTCAAGGCGCGGCATATCGATTCTGTTTCAGTTTCCCCCCAGACATTTATCCAGCGTTTAACAAGCCATTCGGGAAAGGAATATTTTACGGCGATGAGTTCAGCTCGGACGTTTATTGAGTTTTCCGGTTTTAAATTTTCAGATTCACGCACGTAAGTTCTAAGCATTCCGTTGACCTGGCCTCCGGAACCCGCTCCAGCCATTTTTTTGGCAAGATTGACATATTCATTTATGGTGGCATGGGTTGGGATATGATCAACAAAAATAATTTCATAAAGGGCCATTCTTAATATGACCTTGATTTTTTTTAACAACTTTTTGTAACGTCCGTGATAGATTTGAGAAGCGATCCAATCCAGATATAATAAATTTCGAATCACCCCGGATGTGATGTTCTTGAGCAGTTTTCTTTCATTCATGCTGATATTGTATTTTGAGTAAGACTCCTTCAGCAGGTCATCTAAACGTGGTTTTTTATCCTCGAAATTTAATAATACTCTGAATGCTATTTCCCGCGCGGTCATTTAACATCCTTTGTTTGCATACCCATTCCGCTCTGTTTTTTTAATGTTTCATTTAAAACTTGTCTGATTCCCGGAATTGAAAGACTTTCACCGTTTACGGTTCTGACCGACTTTAACGAGACATCCACGGGTCGCCTGTAATCTGCCATGGACATTATTGATACAGGCTTTATCAGATCATGACCTCTCCCCAATAACTCACACATCGATAGTCCAAGTTCATAACGGCTGAGAGAATCCGCGCCCGCAGCATGGAAAACACCTGTCTCATTTCCCAAAGATATTTTCCAGATTGCCTCCGCAAGGTACATGACGGCTGTCGGTGTCCGGATTTCATCATAAAACAGAGGAATTTCTGTCTTATGATCCAGACGTTGAAGAAACCAGTCCATGAAGTTGGATGTTTTGCCGAGCCCTCTGCCAAGCCCAAGCGCTATCCTTATAGTCGCATAATCTTTCATTATGTCCGTTAACGCGCTTTCAGCCGCTAGTTTCGTTTTACCGTAAACGTTGACCGGATCGGGCCTGCTGTCTTCCGTGTATGGAGGATGGTCACCTTTGAAAACGATATCTGTTGATAAAAATATGAGACGAATTCCCCGGTCCGCGCTCCATACAGCCAACTGCTCCGTGGCCTTCGCATTCACCCGAGCGGCAAGTTCCGGTTCTTTTTCACACATGCCAAGGTTTGCCATGGCCGCCGCATGAATGATGATATCGGGATGCTGTTCTTTCAATTGCGCCGCCGGATCTCTGAGCAGATCATACGGCAAAACATCTGCTTGATTTGAGACGGGTTTTTCGAAGAAATTTTGAATCCGGTTATCAGGCTGTCTGCAGGTCCCGGACAATAAAACACCTTCAGGCCGGGTCAGCCATAGATACTGACCGATAAATCCGCTGATACCGGTAATGAGTACTTTTTTATTCATTTTTAATCAGAACCGGGTTGAAATCTGAAACCCAATGAATCGATCATTTCCGGCGTAACTGTGTGAAGTAAATCTAACGTTCCAGGAAGTTTGTTCCGCGATATTTCGATTATGCTTTCTGGCCAGACGCATGGCGTTGATACCACTCACCATATGGTTAAGAACGATTGCGGCAACATAATAAATATCCTGATTAGCGATTTCTGACGCGCGGATACGTTTGCCGTCAAAAACTAAGCGGTTATCACCTGAATCCCATTCCCAGTAATTCAGATCATTTTCCGTATAAATCGCATCAATGTCCCTGTCGCGACGCCTCTGTTCATTAAAATCATAGATATTATCATATTTTCCGATGTCAATCCAATATTGATCATCCTTGCCGTTTTTATTTACTCCCGCATGTTGTGAAGCGTAAGCCGTATAAGCGTCTTCAAGCCGGTTTACATGCAGAGTATTTGCCAGCCAGCCTCCCCAGGCAAGCAGTTCAACACCAAGGAAAAATTTCGCTGAGTTACCATGTCCCGTATAATATTCACCGCTTCCGGGAAGCAGAAGACTGAGGAAGAGCGCTTTGCCCACCGATTTTTTCTGCGGCGCGTCCAATAATCCATCATTTTCCTGAACGAGGCGATCGGTGACAGGCATCTCCGCAAAACCGGAAGTATTAGCATCGTTCCGGATGGATGACAGCGAAGGCTTAAAAGGAATATGGACCGGATTTTCCTGTGCAGTTCCTGGTGCCGGTAATATTGTAAATAATCCGAAAAATAATGCGATTTTGAACTTTATCATCATATTTCCACACATTTGTGATTTAAAAATTAAAACAAACTTAACAAACAAATCTATAAAGCTACCATGTAATATATACTCCGTAAGTACGCAGACTCTCACCCGCATAATATTGCTGACCCACCCTGAGAGCATATCCGACGCGTTTATTATACTTCTTCACGGATAACGCTCCATCCAGCGCGCTTAGCAAATGATTCATCAATGCGACCCCCGACATAGTCGTAGCCAAATCATAAAAATCATTGCTGGTATTACGAATATCCCGATAACGGCTTATAAGCGGTGTAGGCTGTGTAAAATTCGTCTGATTGTAATAATCGATTGAGGGCACATCAACCCATCCCCCGCCGAATTGTAAAAGATACTTATATATCATCTCATAATACTGCTGTGTCTTTGTTTCCGGGAGTGTATGGGTAAATCCAAGCTCACCGCTTCTCTCCAAACGTCTTAATTCGGCAATCGTATCATCTGTATAATCATCATTTGAAATAATTCTGTTCTCATCGAGTGAAAGCGGATCCCCGGTCCATTTATCTTTTTTGACCGCTTCATCATAAACCTTTGACCAGTACCGCTGTTCACTCCAGTTTTTATCCGCGAAACTCCGCATTTTTTTGTCTTCGGTATCACCTTTATGCTCATAGATAAAATATCCCGTCCAGGCAAGGATCTCGATACTCAGAAAAATGGCGCTTTTCCAATAAGATTTCGCATAGTATTCACCGGCACCCGGTATAATTGCCGACATTACAGCTGCTTTAATCCCCGATTTTTTATTTTCAGCGGTTTGTGTTTCTGTTTTCACCTGTTCAAGCAAATCAAATCTGTCATTATTCATTGTTAAAGAAGCAGAAGCGTCAATCGCGGTTTGAGATGTATCTGATTCCGATCCCTTATCAGGCATACCAATAACTGACGCGTACATTGATAAAACTAAAATAAAATATAGATAACGCATCGACTCTCCTTCCGCCTATCTAACTAAAATCTTCGGTCAGGTCCGGATTTACTTGTTCTGAACAGACTGCCGAATCGTTCCCGTATATCAAACTCAAACAACGCCCCAAAATAAAATCGCCACTCTTTGTCATATCGTGTGTCGCCATTGGTGACTTCATCCAAAGGATAAACCGCCTCAGCAAAGAATCTTGTCGGGAAAAGATAATACGAAAATGAGTCTAATCTCAACTGAAAACCGATATCACGCTTAAATTTATCAAATTTAATTTCATCTTCATCCCATGCGTTCCCATAATCATAGAACATACCAAAGTACAATTTGTCAAGATAAAGATGTCCGATACGCGTATCAAGATGGCTTAGAAGAGGAAATCGATATGCGGCCGTCCCGATGAGCTTCTTCCTTCCTTCGAGACTATAATAGGAATACCCCTTCATGCCTATCAATCCTCCGGCAAACAGATTAAAGAAACTATCCACTGACCGGTCTATATATCCCCCTCTCAGTCTTAGGCTAAAGGCGTGTCCTGATAAAAAAGGATTTTTAAAAAACTCTTCCCAATCCATTTCAATCTGATTAAATGTGTAATTCCGGTACTCTTCAAGCCCGAGACTTCTGTCAGTTGAAAATCCTTCCAAAAAATCATTGGACTGATAACTGTGTTTCAGAAAAAAGTATCTTCCTCCCGACGGATTTATCTCCTTATCCTTGTCCGGGTGAACCATATCAGCAAAAACGCTCCACTCCAAAGCCCATCCCTTTAGATAATTATAGCGGATAGTCGGAATGTAAACCCATCCTTCATTTTCGCTAAATGCCGAAGCCGGGTCAAGATTAGCATTATAGTATCGGTAAACAAATGACGCTTTCGAATCCAGTAATCCCATCAGTCTGGCATTTATACCAACCCTGGCTTCTGTCAGATTAAAATTTACATTTCTTTTGAAACTGAGGAATGATGATTCCCCCCTTTTTATGCTCAGCGTATCTTCGATATTGGCGGTTGAATTATAAACTTCAAAAAATAATGACGGCAATAATTCCTTGAGCTCGAAATAGGCATATAAATCGTAATCGAGATCGGAATTTACCGCCGCGCCGCCGATAAAACTTGTCTTCTGAAGGACGTCTGAGGATACGACATAAAATCCCGGCTTCACTGTTTTGTAATCTATAAGCACACGCGGCAGAATATGAATACCCGAAAACTTTCTTTTGTAGGGTTTCACTTCATATTCCGGGTATGATGAATCGTCAAAATTTTTCACGGGAATCCCGGCGGTATACCGTTCATCATAAACCGCCTTCTCAGAAGAAACAGGCATCGGGTTTTGAATTTTGTATATATGATAGCCAAGGCTGTCGTAGCACGCATAAACAAGGTCGCCGTCGATATTTACCGACGGCATCAGGGCGCCGCCTGTCACATTTGTCAACTGCTCTTTCTCACCGCTTTCCTGGTTATATCTGTATATGTTATAAATTCCGGTTGTACTTGCCGCATAATACAGCCATGATGAATTAGGTTGAACTACCGGATATCGTAATTCTTCCGGCGCATCAAGGAGGATATCAAAACTTTTTTCATTGAGATCATAAACACCTAAATTACGCCCGTAACCGATCGCTGTATCAAAAATAATCTTAGAATCATCATTTGACCAGCGCGGGTGATAAATTTGCCTGTTGTCATCAAATATTAAAACCTGCTGAATTGTACCGCCTACGATCCGTATTGTTCTTAAATCGTTATTGTTCGTTTTTGCCGGAACTATTCTGCCGGTTTCCCTGTCCGCGTATATTACCTGTTTATCATTTTTTTCAAACGATTTGGGCAAATCATAAATATTAAGCTGATTCAAACCATTTGTTGATGTTACAAATACGATCCGTTTCCCGTCATTACTAAAATCAGGATTGGTGCCTCTAAGCCCTTCGGTGAGACGAATTTCCTTGTTTCCCGCTATATCATACAGATATAAGTCGTAAAACGATGACTCGTTTTCACCCCTGGTCTGTCGCGCGTAGGTGATATATTTTCCATCCGGCGACCATGAAAGCGAAGATGAAACCGATCCGGTTAAGTTTTTCTTTGATCTGGTTTTATTATCGTAGAGCACCAGACGATTCTCGCCGAAATAATCTTCTCCCGCATTAGACAAATAAGCTATTTTTGAGCCATCCGGCGACCAGACCGGATAAAGATTGCTAAATCCATCCTTCTCTACCACGCGGCCCCTGACCAGATTTTTGCGGATTTCCTCTGTTCGCTGCCCGTAAACTGTTTGGAGTGAATCTTTCCAGTCCGAGTACAGATTTTCCACCGGGATGCCGGTTGCTTTCCGGACTACTCCTTCGAAGGTATAGGAATTCCAGCGGGATGATATTTCTGTGATTTTCTCAAGAATGTTTTCACCAAAACGATCTGTCAGATAATTTACAAATGAAAATCCCAGATTATAGGATGATTCATTCCCATGGCTGTTTTTCCCAAAGACAGTCATTTCGTTATAAGTGAGTAATTTATCATTAAGTATCCTGTCCCTTACAATCATCTCACGATGGGGATCACGGTAATCATAACGGCTGCTGTCCGCCTGGTGCTGGGCCACGCCTTCCGCAAACCAGACCGGTATATTTATTGAGCTTATGGGATAAGAAACAATTGTATTGGGGAATCCGCGGACAACGTCTTTACGCCGCTCATTTTCATAACCGAACACCTGAAAAAATCCATAAGGGAATAATGTGTTCGTCTTAACCGCCTTTTGGATCGAAATCATATGTGTGAATTCATGTGTTACCACATCACGAAGCCAGTTTTTGGTTCCGCGCATGACATAATCCAGATTCGATGCCCAGATTTCCACCTTGTCATCAAAAAAGAACGCTCCGCCGTTTGAATAATCATCGGTATCTTTTATGATGAAATGAATCTTGCCCTTTGGTTTATAGTTATATAATCCGGTGAGATGAGGGTAGATATCTTCGGCAATCTTAGCAACTATGAACGCGGTCTGCCGTGTTCCCTGATGAAAATGCACGGTGAAATGATCCGTGTCAAAGGTCTCCCACCTGAGCTCCGGATGATGATATTCATAAGTCTGCGTCCAACCGGTACTGATTAAAAGAACGATTAAAAAAAATATAACTTTTCGCTGCATCTAGCTTCCCGCATTAGTGAACAACCATAATTTTAATAACTTTCGATTCAGATTTCCCATCAGCCTTAGCATCAACCTGACAGAGATAAATTCCGGACGCTATACCGGAAACATTCCAGACAACCTCATTATCGGCACCACCATACCCGGGACCATCAAAGGAGTCAACCGACATACCCGCCGTATCAAAGATCCTGATTTTTACAGTCGCCGGTTCATTAAGGTAATACCTGATAGTTGTAAATCCCCCTTCATTGGGATTCGGGTAGTTATACACCCGGTTGGCAGGCATGAGTTTAGACGATATTGGTTTGTAAATTAAACCTTCATTCAGCAGGACATTTCCATACTCATTAAGATTTGCCTGCCCCCATTTTATATCTGCTTCAACTTCAATAACCGGCAATTGCCAGACATAGAGCGATCCTTCCAGATTTCTAACGGCCAGTTCAAGTTCTTCATCTCCATCAAGTTGGAGAAGAACCGGTGTATCCCATAGAGTGCCTCCTGCTGTAAGCGGATAACCCTGCAGCATCCGGCCATTCTGTCTATAGCCTCTAACCTGTCCCTTATTGGTGGAGATGAGTATATCCGCATCTCCGCTGTCATCGGCATCGAGTATTAAAGGTGATCCGACAAACATTTCATCATTTGTTAATTCCACACTTATTGGGAATCCATCAAGGCTGAAGCCTCTGGAATTTTGAGCGTATATTTTGTCAGACCCGGCATAAATAATATCAAATGTCCCGTTGTCATCAAGATCGGCAACAGCGAATTGGCCTGCCGGCGCTGAGGCGGCTTTAAAATTCGCAAGTTGTTCGCTGCCGGTTTCATCAAATATCCTGAAAAAGCCGGTTTCGTCATCATAAATGATCAGATTTAATTCATCCGCCATGATCAGCGGCGCGATCGCTGAATACCCGGACTTAAAACCGTCCGCGAAAACCGGGCGGCCGTTATTAACAACCAGATCAGTTGATAAGTCACCGTTTGAATATGCCGCCGAAATGTTGCCGTTAAAATCAAGCGTGTAAACCGTATCATTTGAACATCCAAAATAAATTCCCGGACCGGCAACAACAAGCGGTGTAATTATCTCAGAATCAAAGCTAACCGGCATAAAAAGTGACGCGGCAACCGGCGAATTCAGATCAATTCCATAAATGGAATCAGCAGTGGAGGCGAACAGAAAATCATTATACCCATTCTGATCCGCATCCGCCAAAACAAGATTTACAGATCCGACCGTGGCGGTGATTTCCGCCAGCCTTGTATCATCATCGCTTAGAAGTCCCTTCCCCTCTGTCCCGACCGCGTAAATAATCCCATTATCGTCGATTCCAAACAGTACCGAGTTATCATTGTTCTCCACTTTTCCCGCTACAGAGGCCGTGAAATTTGAACTTGTTTCCGATACCTTTAGAGGAAAACCGGGTTCGTAATAGTCCCGAAGGTAGTTAAAAGATATGATATCCGCATTGCGCGCACTGAAATTTTTAAGCGTTATATGAGAAACCGCGTTATTCAGATTCGCCCTGGTGGCGGGGGCGCTTACTGCTGAGAATTCATTCTTATACAATGGAGACGGATTCCCGTCAAACCAGAAATCCAGCCATGTACCAAGCTCCGACTGATATCCGCTCTCTATGATGGAATATAATTTCCCGATATCCTGTGATCCGTCGGCTTCTTCAATATCCACACCCCTTAAATCAGGATTATCATTAATTTTATTATCTTCCTTTTTTTCGGCAATGATACGCTCATCAATATGCCAGATCAGGATCCCGGAGCCGGGTAGTCCCCAGTCATAATCCTCAACACTAAGCAAAACTCCGCTCGAGTCAGACACATTAATCCGGTCAGGAAAATAAGTTTTCAGTACTTCCAGATAGGAGGGAGGTGTTACCCGGTTTTCGTAGAGGACAAAAAAGAGAGAATCCATATTAACTAGATAGTCCCCGCGATTTTCAAGCAGATAATATTCATCATCATTAATCGGTATTTTAACGACAGAATGACTGCCCGGCGGAATTTGTTGCCCAATTCGCCCGAGACTGATATCATTTTGCGGAACTTCTGTCAGGTAAGGTTCATCCCATCCCAGAAGTGTCCTGGAAAAGGCACCCGGACGTGAAGGAATCAATCCGTTTAGGTTTACTAATCCCACATCCATCAGATCAAATCTGCCAACCCCTGATCTTTGAGTCGTTGGACTAAATAAATCATAAAGGCCCAGGTAACTCCCGATGTTCGATACCAGAATCCCATTCATGGCGATCTGAAGACCTTCCTGATTTTCAGTCTCCGGCATAATAATTCCCCGGTCGATCTGATGAGAACCATTGTCAGCGGGAATGCCTTCATAATCATCCCCAAAGGATGTTTTCAGAAATCGCGGCGTTATAAAAAGGGAAGGGATATCCTGCGGGGTTTCATCGAATCCCACATCAATATCTTTTCCTACTCCGGCATGAAAAACTATGACCAAATCGTAATCAGAAAACAAAAAGGCTGTATCCGCATCCGCGGCCGCTACCGCATCTCTCAGCAGTCTGCTCAGCCCGAGATTTGTAGCGACATCGCCGGTATTCGGGTTATAATATCCCATTTTTTGCGGTAACTGATATGCCGCGTTCAACGCGCGCGGGAATACGTCGCCCTCAATAACAACCCGTCCGTTCGAAACATTCTGATAATAATTAACAGCCGCGAGCATCTGATCGTTGAAATACGTCCGGTCATGAGGAGCCGGATCAATTGCGAAAGGATCTGTAGTGGTGGAATCGATCATAAATCTGCCGTCACCGGAAGTTAATTCATTCTCATCCGTCAGAAACTCTACTCTGATGGCGCAAATCTTAATGGTTTGCTGAGAATAGGCGGAATTTACCAGCAGAATCAACGAGACTACAAAACCAAGAATTCGAAGGATCATCATTTTCAGGTCACTCAATTTCAGATAAGTAGATGACAGGACATTCAGGATCCCAATCGCCGGATACCTGCGTAATTATCAGGATTTAAGAAAGTCCCGAAAAAGACAACGGGAAATCAACTGATTTCCCGTTTTAATTTATTATTAGAATTGGACCGCGAGAGAAAATCGCATTGTATCTGAAAGCGGATCTTCTTCACCGGCAGACACATAGCTAAAATCGATTCCAAAAATATTATACTGCAAACCTCCGCCGAAGGTAAGGTAATTTCTATCGCCGTAATTCGGATCTTCGTAAAAATACCCCGCCCTCAAAGCGATCAAATTGCCATACCAGTATTCCAGACCTACTGAGTGGGTGAATCTTTTTAACCGGTCGCTCAAATCACCTTCAACCCAGCTTGAATAGAATGCCGCTTCAAACACATTATCGGATGTGCCGTCTTTGTGTTTTACAACAAGCAACCGGTTAAGGTCATAAACAAAATTGATCCTGTTGAATTCATCATCATATATTTTATAAGCCAGACCCAAACGTAAATTGGTCGGTAACGGATCCGCCTGATCTTTGTCGATATAGGAAACTTTCGGTCCAAAATTCGACAGATTTGCTCCAAGTCTTAATCGATTATCAAATATCGCGTAACCGGGCGTCCATAATACACCAAGATCCACGGCAAACGCAGTCGCTTTTCCATCCTGATTTTCCGAACCGACTTGAACATCGGAAAGATTACTCTGAATAATTTTTGCGTTCACACCAATCCCCAGATTGGATTTCAACTTTGTCGCATAGGATAGTGTTACCGCATATTCGTAAGAATCAAAAGTTCCCAATTCATTTCCGGCTTCATCTGTCCAGACATTTTCTCCCAAATTCAGATAGGTGATACTCCCGCCAATCATGCCGATATCTTCAATATAATAACGCCAGGCAAGATAATCATAAAACAGATCGGAAAAATTAAACTGCGGAAGCCATTTGGCGTGCATCAGTGAAATCTCGCCCTTGGTATCCACTTCGGGATTATCATACTGGAACGCGAGTCCGGCCGGATTCCAATAAACGGCCGTCGCATCCTCCGCGAGCGCGACACCGGCCTCACCCAGTCCTCCGTTACGCGCGCCGGGATTAATCTGGAGAAACGGAACTGCGGCTTCGCCCTGAGCGAATACAATGTCGCTCGTTGATAACAGTCCCAAAATCATCAGGGATAGGGTTATAAATTTTCTCATTTTGTTTCCTCCATAAAAAAAGCCGGTTAAATGGTTAATCTACCTGAAAGATTCCATTTAACCGGCTTGAAATAAAAAATAAGCAACTTGTTAAAGGTATAGGCAGATGCATCCATCTACTACTGGATCAAAATCTTTCTATTCTAAATTTCCTTTAACAAACTGCTTATAGGCGCATCTCCGCGTACCTTTTTTGAATTATTTTAAATTTAAACCTGAAGCCTTAGATTGTCAAGGCAATTTTGGCAAATCAGAGTTAACTCTGTTATTCGGCCGAAAAAATGAAAAATTAATAAAAAAGAACTTATTTACTAATCTCAAAATTCCTCAGCTTCATCGATCAACATAATCGGAATGTCATCTTCAATTCTGTAAATCAAACGACATTCATTACAAATCAACTGTTTTTCATCCGGTTTATATTCCAGATCACCCTTGCATTTGGGGCAGGCTAAAATATCCAATAACTCCTTATCCAGCATTTTTCATCCTTCAAAATAATTTTTCATTTTTAACAAGAACTTTTTTGGCGGCTTAATCGCACGCTCACCGGTATTCATGAAGCTGTGGAGGGATGATCCTTCGCATAAAAGTTCATTAGCTTCATTAAAAACCTGATATTCAAATCCGATCCTGGCTTTAGGCGCAAAAGGCATCGTCGTCTTTATGGTTATCAGATCATCGTATTTTGCGGGTTTCAGATACTTTGCATTAACTTCCAGCACCGGCATCAAATACCCTTCTTTTTCAAGCCCTGCATATGAAAACCCGTATGCTTTAAGCAATTCGGTTCGTCCATATTCAAACCAAACAATATAGTTAGAGTGATGTACGAATTTCATCTGATCGGTTTCAGCATAACGAACCCGCAGCTGGCTGCTGTTTTCGATCATTCCTTCCAGGCTCCCATTTTGGAGAATTTTTCTATCCGCTGTTCTATCAGTTCCTCTGTCGGAATTTTCATGAGTTCGCCCAGATGTTTAATTATCGATTTCTTCAAAAGAGAAGCGGCCATATCATAGTCATGATGAGCTCCGCCTTCGGGTTCTTTTACTATTTCATCGATAATATTTAATGACAAAAGATCAGGAGCGGTCACTTTCATCGCCTCGGCTGCTTCCGGAGCCTTTGCCGCGTCACGCCACAGAATTGCGGCGCATCCTTCCGGACTGATCACCGAATACCAGGAATTCTCCATCATCAGGATACGATCTCCTACACCTATGCCTAATGCGCCTCCGGAGGCGCCTTCTCCAATAATCACATTGATGATCGGAACAGGCAGGTGCGACATTTGGAAAAGATTATGCGCTATGGCTTCAGCCTGGCCTCTTTCTTCAGCTCCAATTCCAGGGAACGCGCCCGGTGTATCAATAAAAGTAATAATCGGCTTCTTAAACTTTGCCCCGAGATTCATTACCCGCATGGCTTTGCGATATCCTTCGGGATTCGGCATACCAAAGTTCCGGTATAAGTTGGATTTTGTGTCACGCCCTTTCTGATGTCCTATAATTACAACAGAAAAATCGTCAATTTTTGCAAAACCGGAAACAATGGCGGTATCATCCGCAAAAAAACGGTCACCGTGCAATTCATCAAAATAAGAAGTTAATCTTTCAAGATAATCCAGGGTGAATGGACGCATGGGATGCCTTGCCAGCTGCACTCTCTGCCAGCGGGTCATGTTAGCATATATTTCCTTGCGCAGCTGTTTCGCTTTTTTTTCCAGTCTCTTTATATCATCCTTCAATTCAATTCCGGTTGAAGCCGCGTATTCGCGCATCTCCTGAATTTTTCTCTCCAGCTCGACAACCGGCTTTTCAAATTCCAGAACAAATTTTAACGCGCTTAGTGCCATATATTCCTTTAAAGTTTTCCAAACAGACTGCTCAATCTTAATTTCCAGACCAAAAACATCGCCTCCCACATGATTTTTGAGGACAATTTGGACTCGCCGTAAACACGATCTACAAAAATAATAGGAATTTCCTTAATTCGGAAACCCTTTTTCCAGGTCTTAAAATTTAGCTCAATCTGAAACGCATAGCCATTGGATTTAATTTCGTCCAGGCCTATTGAACTTAGTACTTCCCGGCGAAAGCATTTAAACCCGCCGGTGGAATCCCGTACCGGCAGGCCGGTTGAGAATCGTGTATATATATTAGCAAAATAGCTTAGGAGCAATCTGCTCAAAGGCCAGTTTACTACATTGACTCCTTTGATATACCGTGAACCTAAAACGAGATCATAGTTCTCAATTTGTTCTAAAAAACGCGGTATTTCCTTAGGGTCGTGAGAAAAATCCGCATCCATTTCAAATATGTATTCATATCCGTTTTCCAACGCATATTTGAATCCGGCTGTATACGCGCTCCCCAACCCCAGTTTCCCTGGACGCTGAAGCAAAAATATCGTATCCCGGTCTTTCCTGAGTTTATTTATTAATTCCGCGGTCCCATCCGGAGAATTATCGTCCACAAATAAAATGTTGATGTCGGATTGTGACTTATAAATCGCGTTAACAAGTGACTCGACATTTTCAATTTCATTATATGTGGGAACTATTATCAGCGCTTTTTTAGGATCTACCATATTCTTCTTCAATTTTAGATTTATAGAGCATCAACCCGGAATTGATATCATGCGGCTCCCAGCCCGTCCTGTTGACCAGCTTATCCAGAACAAAGGAAGAATTCATCGGGCGCGGAGCATGCTGATGCAGCTCTTCCGTGGATATTTTCTGAATGAGCGAATCATCGAGTTCAAATATCTCAGCGATCTTCAGGGCAAACTGGTAACGGCTTACAATCTCTGATCCGGATATGTGAAAAACCCCAAAATCATTTCCTTTTAAAAGCCTTGAGATACCTTCACAGACATCATCTGTGAAGGTTGGATTACCAACCTGGTCGCCAACTACTCTAATTTCTTTTTCGTGTGCCAGCTGATCAATTACCCATGAAGCGAAATTAAGCCTACCACGATTATCGACCCCGTACAAAACCTGAGTCCGAACTATCATATATTCAAGAGAACAGGATTTAATAATGTTTTCAGCCGCGAACTTGCTTCGGGCGTATACCCCTCTTGGATTCGGCACGTCACTCTCTTTATACGGGCCGTTTGTTCCGTCAAACACATAATCTGTTGAAATCTGCACCAGCGCGGGATTAAACCGCGCGGACGCTTCAATAATATTTTCAACCGCTTTTACATTAGAATTCCAGCAAAGTTCTCTTTCTGTCTCACAGGCATCGACCGCGGTGAAAGCCCCAGCGTTAATAATCACGTCAGGCTTGACTTCTTCAATCAGGTTGAGCGTCTGCCCCCGATGAGCGAGATCGACCATATAATAAGGAATGCCTGAATCGAGTTCATGATCTACGGTTCCCTTTGATGCCCCAAAAACCTCATATTCTTTACTGAAAAACTTTACCAGACTTTGTCCAAGCAAACCATTCGATCCGGTCACCAATACTCTTTTCATCAAACTTCCTGTTTTTGTAATCGGTTTAATTCCTTTTTCAGAAAACCGGTTTCCGGCAAACCTCGTCTGGTGCCGCTGACCGCTGCGATCATATTTGCGGTTTTAGCCGCGTTAACAATACTTTTATTTTTTAAATATGCTGACAAAAATCCCGCCCCGTAAACATCTCCGCAACCCGTCGGATCAACTACGTTTATATCTGCGGCCGGTCGGCTAATGATACTTTTCAGTTTTTTGCCTTCCCGGAAAATCGAATTACTCCCTTCCGCACCCAAAGTCAAATTAATTATTTTTGACTTATAAAAGCAATATTCCATAAATAAATCATTTACAGAATCATGATTGCCCCGAATCATCTCAAATTCCCGCTCATTCAGCTGCAAAATATCACAGTTATTGATCCATTCCTGAACACCATCAATCGGCCTGTAATATCTTCTTCCATCTTCATTTCGCCCGAGCGCGACACTGTGCAAATCCAAATATATAATTCCGTTACACTTTTTTCTCAGCCCGGCCATCGCTGTCAGCTCTAAATCCCAACCCGAGATCATATTTACAAAAACGGCATCCAAATCTGAAACAGGACCAATATCATCAAATTTTAATGGCGCCATCGGATGCAAAGACCGCTCAATCCGCTCAGAAGAATTTATGTATGTGATCTCAACTAAATTGTTTTTACTCTCACTCCGAATCACCCTGTCAGTGATAATCCTTTGATCTCGTCTCAGAATATCAACAACCGATTCATAGATATCAGAACCGACCCTGCAAACCGGAATTAATTGATCCGATTCACCCATCAGCGCTGAGAAGGCGTTTATTGAAAAGAGCAATCCCCCGAGACTTTCTGACCGTGTACCATCATAATTCCGGATTCGATCAGAAATGACTGTACCAATCAGCATAATTTTCATGGAATCTAAAATACATTATTCAGCATCAAAGTTCAACCTGACTTTTTTTTGGGAATGGATTAATCCAGCCTGCTGCCCTTCTCTCTGAATTCGTTGAGCAACTCCAGAATACCAGGCTCTGACAAAGCGAATATCTGCGCCGCGAAAACCACAGCATTTCTCATCCCGGCTTTTCCAACCGCAAAAGTGGCCACAGGCACCCCTGCAGGCATCTGAACAGTTGAGAGCAGCGCATCAAGGCCATCCATAATCCCGCCCGGAAGCGGTACGCCCAGAACAGGCAGATCGGTGTGCGCGGCAACCACGCCGGCAAGATGTGCAGCCATTCCGGCTCCCGCAATAATTGCACTGAATCCATTCTCACGCGCCTGAGTTGCAAACCCGGTAACCCGAGCCGGATTTCTGTGGGCGGACATGATGTTTATCTCATATTCAATCCCAAAATATTTTAAGTATATTTCAGCTGCCTCCGCATACAATATATCCGACTTGCTCCCTAAAAGTATGGCTAATTTTGGCATTTTTTCTCCTTAAAATTTAAATTTAAGATTGAATATACGGACCATACTCATGGACTCCTCGAATATGTAGTAGATTATGTCTGTTGCTATTTTGGAATTAAAGGGAATCTGTATCATTATCCCGGATACTTTCTGAAAAACCGATTCTGCACCGAGCGCCATGACCCTTTTTCTGTCATTTAAATCCCAGACAGATACCCGAAATATCAAGGACAGCGATTCGGATTCGGGTAATTTATTTATTAAGAGTCGATTCGCGGGCTCATTTGAAGGGAATATTTCAACCCATAACAATTCACCGGATCCGATTTGCTGAATAATCGAAGTAAGGTACGACCGATAATATTCTTTTGCATTAAAATAGTCATTTTTCTTTAGATTTTCAGCCCGTTTTCCATGTATATGCTCCTGTCTCCATCCATATGACAGGTAAATCAAAACAATCATCACGAGAAATCCGACGACAATTGCCATTGAACTATACAACGGTTCCACTCATATTCTATTTACTTATAACCTCAAAGGTATTAGCCATGACTTCCAGCTGATCCAGAAACGGTTTTTTATTTTTACCGGGAGCCATCACTGCGATATCTATCATATAAAGCGATGTATCAGTCGGGTTGTATACAGCATAAGTCCGAAAAGGCCCGCCGACCAATAGTGAATCATTTTTCCAAAGTCCGATTAGCTTTTTTGTCCGCTGACCGTTAAATTTCGTTTCTGCAATATAGGTATCTTCTTCGATGGCGTGATCGCCTTCATAAAATTTTCCGGCCATTCGATTGCGCAGCGCAATCAAAGAGTCTCTGTTAATCAGCGTACTGTCTCCGGGTACCCGCCAGACCGAAAGCCAGCGGTCTGGATCATAGCGGCGCAACCAGACATATTTTTCGGTGATATCTTCGGTCGCGACAAAATAATCATGTTGTACTTTTACCATCCAGCCAAAAACTTCTGAAAGATGCTTTTCTATCTTAACTTGTTCCCCTTTTTCATACATACTGGTCTTCAACCGATCGAAATATTTCTGATTAAACGTATTAAAGATTTCATTCTTATTAGACGCGAAATTATTTTTGAATGCTGACCGGTCTTTTGCATACATGATTAAACCAATCTGATCACGCGCAAACAAATCGTCCTTAAAAAAATAAAAATACTTGTTCTCGCGGACATCCTGTTTAAAATTTTCCGGTAGTATTTTGCTGATGTAGTCGTTTGCCGGATTTGATTCAGTATCGACGCCGATCAAAAACAAATTCATTCTTGTCTTGTAATCATTTAAACGGCTAAGCGGAATCCATTCGAGAAAGAAACTTTGCTCAACATGCGGCGTGTACAGAATTGACTCAAAAGTTTCCACTACATCATCTTTCACATCCTCCCACAAGAGAGAATCCCCGACAACAAAGACCTTCTGAGGATAGCCCATAGTTGATACCTTATAATCACAGCCGTTCAGCATTATAAGAATCAAGATACTGGCAACAAAAACTCCTCCTGACTTACAATGACGGTTCGATTTCATTGATTTCCTCTTGTCTTAGTTTACGTTTTTGAATGATAAATAATATTGCGCCAAAGAGTGATATAAACATTGGAATCAGTAGATTCATAAAAGAAAGTGAAATTGCGGCAGCTCCTGAAATACCAATCTTTCCGAGTAGAACCACATATCCACCATCCCTGACACCGACACCGTTAATGGAAGGCAGAAGGGTGAGAGCAAATGTCACCGGTACAACCAGAAACAGAAACAACAAATCAATGTCCATCGAAAAAGCCCGAGATATGTAATAATTCATCAACACTATCGCGATCTGTGAAAACAGTGACAGCATGAATACATATACAAAAACACGGCGGTGTGTTTTCAATTGGTGAATCGCTTCAAACAGTTTATTGAATTTTTCACCAATATTAAATATGGTAACCTTTTCAAATATTCTGAGCATCAGCTTAAATGGCCGGTTCCGGGTCATCAGAAAAATGAATACAATAATTCCCGTAAACAGCATCAAAGACATATACAACAATCTGTTACTGTGAAAATACTGTGAGACAAAAAAAAGCGCCACGATAGCCAGAAAAAAGGTTGATGCCATTCCCACAAGACGCTCTATTATAACACTTGCAAATCCCGCGGTTCTGTTCTCACTGTCATCAGCGGCTTTGTAAATCCTGACAACATCTCCACCGATACTCGTCGGCAGAAAGTTGTTAAAAAACAGCCCGATCAGGTAAAATCCGAACAACCGGTCGGTTCTGATATCGATATCGTACTGTTTTAGCAGAATTTTCCAGCGAAACGACATCAAATATATCGATACGAGCTCTAATATAACCGCCAGCACCAGATAGTATATACCTTCGCTGGCGTTTATTCCTGACAGGACTTTTATGATCTCATCAGGGTCCGCATGATATACAAGATAACCAAACAGACCCAGAGAAATAACGGCCTTTAAAAAAGTTTTAAAATACTCCATTACATTCAATTTTTGCTTTTTATTGACTCTAAAATATTTTTCGCGTTATTGTCACCGGGATTTGCTTTTAGCCAGTTTTCAAGCGGCGCGGCAGCTTTTTCTTTTTCACCATTCATATCATAGGCATTGATAAGCAGTCCGAGTGTCTTAGGATTAAGCGGGTTCTTCTCATAATCCTTCTCCAACAGGGCAATTGCCGGATTCAATTTCCGCAGACGAAGCAGATGTTCACCAATTGTCTGAAGATCATTTTCTCTCGATGTGTCATTCAGAATTTTTTCTGTGTATGAAGAATCCGCAACAACCCGGAACGCATCGCCGTACAGGCGCATAAATCGGCTCGACCATGGGATAACTTCAGACGGGATCTTTTCTTCCATGGCGGTCAGCACTTTCTTTAAGGCTTCTTTGTCATTCGCAAATCTTGCATCGTATTCCGCCAATTGCATAAATCCTGTTCTATAATTTTGAAGCAGGCTTGTAATGTTTTCATCATAATAAACATTTGGATCGTTCAATCCGCGATATTTATAAATTTCCAGAAGATTTTTACGGATGTGCGTTGGTGACATATCCCAGTTTTTATAGGGAACCAGCCTGAGAACCAGGCCTTCCATGCGCATATAATCCGCAAGTTCCGAAAGCATATTACTTTGAGGAACGGTGACACCAAAATAAACCGGTCTTCGCCATTGGTTTGTGGCGATGATGTTGAGAATCATATAATCCTGAGTACGAATCACCGGGCCGTAAGGCGTGTCCATCGTCGGGCTAATTTCAATGCTTATCTGCTCCGGAATTTCGATATTACTGAATTTAAACGCATCCTGGAATTCGGTATAAGCCTCTTCAGCCAATGTAGCAGGCACTTTTAAAGTCACTTTTTGCTTTTTCCATGGGCGCAACCCTATGCGGCCAAGCTCGGCATCGCTCATCACAAGCGGCACTTTTGGCTCCATATCCCGTAATTGTTTGATATACCAGTCCGTATTCAACAGACTGAGATTTACTATTCGAATATCTAATCTGATATTTTCAACTTCCTGCAGATACCAGAGCGGGAACGTATCATTATCCCCATTGGTAAATAGAATCGCGTCAGGTTCACAGGACATCAGCATGTTATACGAATAATCCCAGGCCACATAATTGCCTGAACGGTCGTGGCTATGGAAATTCTTTGCCAGCATCTGTCCGGGGATGGCAAACAATAGTATTACAAACGTAATCCCCATCATTACTGTTCCGAATCCGGATTTTTCATCAGGTTTTTTCCTGAATAAATCCTTCAGCAGCTCAA